>JBKQVS010000115.1:0-81715 GCA_052139855.1 Desulfobaccales bacterium | reverse complement strand
ACCAGCACCGCCTGTATTCATAATACAGACCCAAAACAGGCAATCAAGGTTCTTTCTATCGATTATTATAACTCGTCGGGCAAGCTGGTCAAAAAATTTCTCGATGAACCAATCACGATCAATCCCTGGAGCAGCAAGGAGATTACTATTGAACCCAGCAAGGAGTCAGAGGATTTCGGAGCCAATCTCATCATTCGCTGGAAATCCGACCACCCTGCCAATTCCCCTGTAGCGGATGTGTTAATGACCGGTCAAGTCTTGAATCGCGGCGTTTCTTTTACGACCCGGGGCGTCGAGATCAAGGAATAACCATGGGCAATAAAACGGATGTTCCATGTTAAGGTGATTTGGATGACGCCTTGATGGAGTGGCCGGCCTATAATTCCTGGTGCGGCCGCACCGAGCCTTCAAACAACGCCTTCAAGCGGGCATAATTTTTCCGGGAATCAAACTCCTGTCTCACTAACTCCCGGCCCCGCTCGGCCCGGCGCCGGGCTTCCGCCGGATCGGCCAGGGCCGCAGCCACGGCCCGGGCCAGGTCTTCGGGGTCCCCCGGGGCCGTCAGCCAGCCGGTGTCGCCATCCCGGATAACCTCGGGAATGCCCGAGACCGCCGACGCCACTACCGGCACCTCACAGAGCAGGCCCTCCAAAATCACGTTGGGGATGCCGTCCCGGTCCCCGGAAGGCGCAATCAGACTGGGCATAACCAATAGATCGGCCGCGGCCATAAGGCCGGCCACCTCCCGGTGGGGCACCGCCCCGGGCAGGCTCACTCGGTCCACCAGCCCTTCTTGGTGGATAAGTTCCCGAATCTTGCCCCGCTCCGGGCCGTCGCCGGCCAGGGTGAGGCGCACCTCCACCCCCTGAGCACGCAAATCCCGGCAGGCCGCCAAGAGCACCGCAAAACCCTTCTTGGGGACCAGGCGGCCCAGGGCCAGCAGGTGAAACGGCGCTTGGGCCGAAGGGCGCGGCCCCGCGGCCGGCGCCAGAGAGACGCCGTTATAGACGTTCACCACTTTCCCCGCCAGGCGGGGATACCGCGCCGTCAAGTATTGCTGATTGATGCGGGTATTGGTGCGGATAAAGTGCGCCGCCGCCATCTTCTCGGTAAGCGCCCCGTCGGGGGGATAGAGGTCGTGGGCCCGGCCGCTGAAGCTGAAGGGGATGCCGGAAAGCCGCGAGGCCACCCAGGCCGCGGTGGCCGGGCCGTTGGCCCAGGGGGCGTGAATGTGGTCGATCCCGTCGGCGGTCATAATCCCGGCCAGGTGCACCCCGGTCAGACAGGCCCACAGGGCCTCGCCGCCGGTCTCCAGGCTGCGCCAGCGGCGCAGCGCCACCCGCCGCAAAAATGGCGCGGCCTCGGGACCCCAGGTGCGGCCCAGGTTAAGCAGGTCCCGGACCAGGGCTTTTAATGCGGCCGTCCCCAGGTGGCGCACCGGCGCCAGGACCTCCGCCATCCCCTTGATCTGGGTGGCCGGCCGGGGGCCATAGAGGGTGTAAACTCTGACGTCCAGGCCCAGGCCCACCAGGGTGTTGACTTCGTCCAGGACAAAGGTCTGGGATGGCTCGGGAAACCAGAGGAGCAGGTAGGCCACCCGGGGTCCCGGCATTTTCAGCCTCCCGCCTGAGCCAGGAGGCGGTCCAGAAGGTCTTCGTAGTGGCGCACCATGGTCTTCAGGGAAAAATCGCGTTCCGCCCTCTGCCTTCCGGCCCGGCCGAAGACCCGGCACTGCTCTGGGTCTTCCAGCAGCCGGGTTAGGCCCGCGGCCAGCCCCAGGGCGTCTCCCGGGGCCGCCAGCCAGCCGGTCCGGGCCGGGGTCACCAGCTCCGGCACGCCCCCCACCGCGGTGGCCGCCACCGGCAGGCCCGTGGCCATGGCCTCCAGGACCACGTTGGGCAGCGCCTCGGTGCGGGAACTCAAGGCCAGCAGGCCGGCTTGCCGGAATAGCGGCCGCAGGTCCGCCTGGGGCGGAATGAATCGGAAAGAACCCGGGGGCAGAATTTCCCCGGCCAGTTGCCGGGCCGCCGCCAGGAGAGGCCCCTCCCCCACCAGCCACAATTGCGCCTGGGGAAAGGCCGGCGCCGCCAGGGCAAAGGCCCGGATCAGGGTATCGGGGTCCTTGTCCGGCACCATCCGGGCCACGGAGAGCACCACGCCGGGATAAGGCTGACCCTCCTCCGGGGCCGGCCGGAAATAATCCGTGTCCACCCCATTGGTGATGACGCTGAGCCGGGCTTCGGGCACGCCGTAGCGCCGGGTGAGGACCCGGCTTATCGCGGCGCTGTTACAAATGATGTGGTGCGCCAGAGGCCAGAACCAGCGTTCGTGTTGCCGCCGGGGAGCCCCGCCGCCCCGGCAGTTGCCGACAATCACCGGCACCCGGGCCAGGCGGCCCAGCACCCGGCCCCAGATATTGGGCACCACGGTGAGGGGCATGAGCAGGTCAACGGGCTGAGCCTTGAGCCGGCGCCACAGGCGGGCCAGGGCCCCTGGCCCCACCTGTTCCCGGCTGGACAGCCGGACCACGGGGATCCCCCAATCCCGGGCCAGGGGGGCCAGTTCGTCGGCCGCGGCCAGCAGCCAGACCTCCACCTGAAACCGGGCCTGGTCAAGCAGCCGGGCCAACGCCAGGGTCTGGCGCTGGGTGCCGCCGAATTTCAGGTCTTGGAGGAGAAAAACCAGCCGGTGCGGGCGAGCGGTTGGGGAAGGGTTTGCAAGTGGCCACAGTCGAGACAGCCCCTGACCCCTAACCCCTGGTCCCTGACCCCTGGCCATTAATACCCCATCAGGCCGCAGCAGCGGGAGCAGGCGGGCATCAACCCCTCGGTGGTCAGGCTCTGCCGGAACTTACGGTAAGCCGGGGAGTTCCAAAGCTCGGTGATGGTGGCCTCTTTGATGTTGCCCACCACATAGTCGTGGTAGTCCCGGCAGGGCGACAGGTCGCCGTTGCTGTTGACTTCCACGGCCTGGAAGATGGAGATGCATTGATCGAAGCCGAAATAGTTTCCGTGGTCAGTGTAGTAGGAGCGCAGGTTGTCCTCCCCGGTAATGGAGGGGATCAGGGTGACCGCCGGCGCCGATCCGGGCCGGGACCGCTCCAACACCGCCTCCAGCTGGCGGTTCAGCTCCCGGTAGTCATCCGGCTTCCAGCCCCCCACCCAACCCCGGGGCCTGACCGGCGTAAACCCGAAGCGGCGGCGAAAATCCGCTTCATGGGCCTCGCACCGCGCCGCATCGATCCACCAGGACAGGTAGAAGACAAACAGGTCCACTTTGTCCCGGAAGGCCTCATAAATGTCCACCAGGTGCCGGAAATTGGCCTGGGAAATGGTGGTCAGCGAGGCCACCAGGGGCAGGGTGCTGCCCCTGGCCCGCTTGGCCTCACCCACCGCGGCCAGGGCGGCCTGAATATCCGCGAAGTTGTCGGCCCCCCCCACCCCCGGACGCGCCTGGTTGTGCAGGGCGGCAGTGGGGCCGTCGATGGAAAGCTGCAAGAGAAACATCGGAGCCTGCACCAAACGCTCGGCCGCCGCGGCGATCCGGGTGCCGTTGGTGGCGATGGCGGTGGGCAGCTTCAAGGCGCTGGCCGCTTCGATCAACTCGAGAGAGCCCTCGTAAAGCATGGGTTCGCCACCCCAGAGGTAGACGAAGGGATGGTGGCCGTGAGCCGTGAGATCCCGCAGAATTCCCAGGTAACGGTATAGAGGGACTTCGCTCTGCTTCAAGTTCCTCAGATTCTGGCCGTGCAAAAATCCCTGGTCGCCCCATTGGCCGCAGGTGTGGCAGCGCAGATTGCAGAGGTCGGTGATGCGGAAACTCAACTGGCGGATCTTGCGCGCTTCTCCGGTCTGGGCCCGGGGATACAGCAGATTGAAAAGCCACTTTTCGCCCTGGAGAGTCGCCAGTTTGGCGCCGATCCAGGGGTGTTGCGCCAGGCGCCGGAAATTCTTGACCACTACTCCCAGCGCGATCCTGCTCCGTGTACCCATGAAAACCTTGTGCCTCGATATTTGATATAATGAAGCATACGGGGCCCGACGAGTCCCGCATTACCCGCCATTATACCCCAGTACGGCGGAATCCCCAACCCCCTTACGAAAGAGACGCAAGAGACGCAAGAGGGGCAAGAATGGTCTTGACAAGCGCCCCGTCCCGGGCCAGAGTCCATAGCATCACCGGGGGCAAAACCTGTCCCCGGATGAATCCAATCTCATGAAAGCGCTGGTTTACTATCGCTCGGTGGGCCGCTACCTGCTGGCCAAAGGCCTGAACCGCTTCTGGCCCCGGACCTTCTTTGCCGGGGTGGCACCCCTAAAGATGCAGGAGATGGAGTTCAGCCCTCCCGGGCCGGCCTGGGTGGTGCTGCGCCCCCGCCTCTGTGGCATCTGCGGCTCAGATCTGAGGCTCCTCAAAGGGGCCGAATCCTTGTTGCTGGAGCCTTACGCCTCCATGCCGGCGGTGCTGGGCCACGAAGTGGTGGCCGAAGTGGCGGAGGCCCCCCCGGGGTCGGAATGGCGCGTCGGCGACCGAGTGGTGGTGGAGCCGATCCTGCCATGCGAAGTCCGGGGGTTGCCGCCGTGCCGCTATTGCGCCCAGGGAGCCTACAACCTCTGCGAAAACTTTCTGGCCGGTGACTTGGCCCCCGGGGCGGTCCTGGGCTTCACCCGGGGCGTGGGGGGCGGCATGGCCGAGCTGATGGCCGCCCATCCCAGCCGGCTGGTGCGGCTGCCGGATGACCTCCCCGACGAAGCCGCGGTGCTCACCGATTCCCTGGCCTCGGCCCTCCAGCCGGTCCTGGATAACTTCCCGGAAGATCGGCACACCGTGGTGGTCTATGGCGCCGGCATCATCGGCCAGCACCTGATTCGTCTGCTCCGGGCCCTGGGCTGCGCCGCCCGGGTGGTGATGGTGGCCCGGTACCGGTTCCAGGAAGAACTGGCCCTGGCCGGGGGAGCCAGTATCGTCATGTCGCACCCCAGCCGGGCCCTGCTGGGGGAGGCCGTGGGGGCTCGATTCGTGCCCACCACCCTGGGGGGCGGCAACCTGGAGGGCGGCGCCGACCTGTTCTTTGACTGCGTGGGCTCCAAAAACTCCCTGCAAGAGGGGCTCCTGACCCTCAAGGGCCGGGGGACTTATGTCCTGGTGGGCACCGCCGGCGTCATGGGGCCGGTGGACTTCTCCAGCCTGTGGTTCAGGGAGCTTAAGCTCACCGGCTCCTCCATGTACTCTTACGGCATCTTTCAGGGCCAAAAAATCCGCACCTATGAAAAGGCGGTGGAGTTGCTGGCCCGGGGGGATTATCCCTTGCCGGGGCTGGTTTCCCATCTCTTCCCTCTCGCCGATTACCGCCGCGCCCTTAAGACCGCCTTTGACAAGCGCCGCCACCAAAGCCTCAAGGTGGCCCTGGACCTGAGGGATTGAGGGTGTCGGGACCGCCCATGCAACTGGTGATCTCCATCGACGTGGAAGAAGAAGGGCTGTTTTCCGGCCACTACCCCCGCACGCCCCCGGGGGTGACCAACGTGGCGGAACTGGCGCGCCTGGCGTTCATCCCCCGGGAGTTCGGCTTGCCCCTGACGCTCCTGGTCACCTACCAGGTGGCCCGGGACCCCGCCGCCTGCCGGGTCCTGGCCCAGTGGCGGGACCGCTACGGCGCCGAGATCGGGCTCCATCTGCATCACTGGAACACCCCGCCTTTTGCCGACCTGCCGGACCCCGAGCCGGTGGCCTCGGAAAAGCTGCCCCGGGAACTCCTCCGGGATAAATTCGCCAACTTGACCGATCAGGTCCGAAACGCCCTGGAGGTCACGCCCCGATCCTTCCGTATGGGGCGGTTTGATGCGGGGCGCAAGGTTTTCGGCCTCCTGCCGGAGTTCGGCCTGGAAGTAGACAGTAGCGTGGCGCCGCTGACCCCCAAGAATTCCGATCCCCGCTTTTTTCTGGCCCCGGTGGACCCCTTTCCCCTGGCCGAGATCGAGCCGGCGGGGCGGTCCCTTCTGGAAGTCCCCATCACCCTAGTGCCCGTAGTGGCCGGGACTCCGAAATTAGTGGCGCGCCTGGCCGCGATGGCCCCGCCCCCCTGGGGCGAGCGCCTGGAGGACTTATTCCGCTATGGGGCCGTGGCCGGGGTGCAGCCGGCCTGGTATCCTCTGGTGTCCATGCAACTGGCGGCCCGCCTCCACCGCCGCCGCGGCGGCCGGGTGTTCACCCTGTTCTTCCATTCCTCGGAACTCAAGCCCGGGGCCAGCCGGCTCTTTCCCACCGAGGCCGCGGTCAGCCGGTTCGTCGAGAAGATCCGCACTTTCCTCACCTGGCTGGTTAAGACCGGCCCGGTTTCGGGGGTGACCCTGACAGAATTGGGGGAAGATTGGCGGAGGATGGGGAAACCGGAAGCAGGTCAGGTTGCCGGAAAATAAGGAAAACCGCGGCCTTTAATCCCGCAAGGCGCCACCGCCCTGATAACCCCGACCCCCGAGAAATAGCCGCAAGCCCCAAAACGCCGCCAGAGCCCGCCTTGAATCAGTCCGAGGCCGCAGGCTTCGAGGAGACGGAGCCCGGGTCCGGGACATGCTCGGCATAATAATCCCGAGGCATCAGCCCCCGGCCCTGGGGGGAGAAGATGCGGCACTGGGTCCAGCCCCGCTTTTGCAGAAAAAATTGCACTGAAGTCACCAGCACTCCCAGGCCGTATTTCACGCTCCGGGGAAAATTGATGGAAGAAGCTTCCTCGAAATACCGGGTGGGGCAGGATACCTCGCCGATGGGAAAACCGAAGTAAATGACCTGGGCCAGCATCTGGTTGTCGAAGACAAAATCGTCGGAGTTCTCCCACAAGGGGAGAGTCTCCAGGACTTTCCGGGAAAAGGCCCGAAAACCCGTGTGATATTCGGAGAGTTTGGCGCCCAGGAGCAGGTTCTGGAACAGGGTGAGCAGGCGATTGAATATATATTTATAGACGGGCATGCCCCCATGCCGGGCTTGGCCCCCCAAAATCCGGGAGCCGATGGCCACCTCGTATTCGCCGCTGGCCACCAGGCCGGCCAGGGCCGGAATGATCTTGGGGGAATATTGGTAATCGGGGTGGACCATCACCACGATATCGGCGCCCAGTTTCAAGGCCTCGGTGTAACAGGTTTTTTGGTTGCGGCCATAACCCCAGTTCCGGGCATGCAAAAAACAGCGGATGCCGAGCCGCCGGGCCACCTCCACCGTCTCATCATGGGAGGCGTCGTCCACCAGCAGGACCTCATCCACCACATCAAAGGGGATGTCCTTAAAAGTGCGTTCCAGGGTTTGGGCGGCGTTATAGGCAGGCATGACCACCAACACTTTTTTCCCGGCCAACATACTTCCCTTTCTCCTGATTATCTGCTAACAAATAAGGTTAATAAGACTTTGGGTGGATCCTCCCGACGAATCTCCTGCACTTTACCGGTAACCGGCTATTTGAGGCCTCGCGGGCAAGGAAGCCCTTTCTGGTAACTTCGGCCTGCTACGTGAAGTTCATACTAAGATTTTTCCCAAAATGCAAACCGCTTGACGGCAACGGTACCGCCGCCCCCGGCGCAAAGGCAGCAATGACCAGATCGGAAAAGATTATCTGGCTCTTTTTTGCTGCCACCTCCTGCCAGTTGGTCTTGCAGCACCCCTCTTTCTTGTTGGTTGCCGGGGAGAGGTCCAACCTGTTTTCCGGCCTGCTCTGTTTTCTCACCTTGTTGGTGGCGGTGGTCTTCGGGAGGCGGGACGCCATCCAGGTCAGGTCGCCGGAATTCTTGATCTCCGCGGCCCTGGCGGTGATAGCCGGGGTGAGCGCTGGGTTCAGCATCACGCCTTTATCTTCTTCCTTTCGGGTATTCGTGTTTTTGGCCTCCGGGTTGGGAGGATTCTGGTGCGCCCGCATCCTGCTGCAAACTCCGGAAAACCAGCGCCGGTTTGTCCGGCTCTGCCTGTGGCTCCTGGGCGCCCTGCTGGTCTTAAGCTTCCTGGGTTACTTCACCACCGCTTATATCGAACATTTTATGATCGACCGCAGCCATCCTCTCACTAATCTCATTCTCCTGCTGTGCTTTGCACCCCTGACCCTGCTGGGTCAAAAGTCGCGGCCCTTGATGGTGTTGGGCATCGTCCTTCTGGGCCTCAGCTATATCATTCTGTGCCTCAGCGAACGAATATCCGTGGTATTCATCCCCCTGGGAGTCTGTCTGGTGGGCACCTTATTCGGGACCCTGCGGTGGAAGTATTTTCTGCTCATCTGCCTGGTCATGGCCATGGTGGTGGGCATGTTTCATCAAAAAATCATCTGGCATAAGCTCTCCATGGCCTATCCGGCTTACCGGATGGAAAATTTTCCCTTCTCCTGGAGTATTGCCAAAAAGTACCCCTGGCTGGGGATCGGCCTTCGGGCTCCCCGGGAACAATTTATCCGGGATTATACCCCCATCTACCCCACGGTCACGAAAGAGCAGTTTTCCCGCACCATTCGTGAAATTGTCAGTGCCGATAACCAGTTCCTGACTCTGATGGTGGGTCTGGGGTTGCCTTTCACCCTGATTTACCTGGCCTCCCTGGGGATCCTCCTGGCGAGGTTGGGGGGCCTGGCCTTCAAACCCCCGCCGGGGGGGGTCTTACACCCCCTGGTGCTCCTGTTCTCCCTGACCATGGCGCTGGTGCATTTTCAATTCTTCGACGGGCTGCTCTTTCCCCAGTGTTGCTGGTTTTTCCATCTGCTCCTCGGCCTTATCCCTCTGAGGGGCGTGTCCCCGGAAACTGCGGCACAGCAGGTCCGGGACGATTTAAGTTATGTTGCCAAATCGCCGATTGGATAATCGAGATTCAGAGACCTTCAAACATGCAGACGGCTGAGGCGCCACCCCCGGGGGAATCAAAACCGGTTTCCTCGCCGGTTCACCCGCTCCTGGTGCTGCTGGTGTTGCTGGCTTTGCCGGTAATCATCTTCTGGAGACCGGTCTTCTTTTATATTTTAGACGATTGGACTGCCCTCATCCAAATGGCGGAGCGTCCTTTCGGACAATACCTCGTCACCCCGGATGGCGAGCAATGGTTCCCCTTTTTCCATCTGCTTTACTATGGCTTGGTGAAAATCGCCGGAGAACACTACTCTCTTCTGGTGTTGATCAATTGCCTGGGCACCGGCGTGAATGCGTTTCTGCTCTACAACTTTTTCCGGCGGCACTGGGAGCCCGGCCTGGCGTTCATCCTGAGCCTGCTCTATGTCATCGCCGCGGCCCATCACGCCACTGCCTGGAATGCTTTCTATGTCGGCTATCTCTTGAGCCTGGGGTTCTTTCTGGGGGCACTGCTCTTAACCGACCGGTATCTGCACTCCCCTTCGGGCGGCAAACTCTGGGGCATTGGCGTGTGCGCCGCCTTGTCCATTCTCTCTCACAATTACCCGCTGCTCGGGCTCCTGGCTTTACCCCTCTATATTCTCCTCATGGGGGACCGGGTCTCCTGGAGGGCCTTCTGGGCCGTGGCCGGGGTAGTCGGCCTGGTGTATGTCCTGTTCGCCATCGGCTATTTCCGGTTTGCGGGTCTTCCCGCCGCCGCCAGCCGCAATTTTCAAATATTCTCCCGTCTGCCCGGCCCCGCCTATTTCTTGCACCTGTTCTGCGGCGCCTTACTCTCCCCCTTCCTCTACCTGTTTTGGGGGCATTACCACTTTCCCATCCCGGCTTACATCGCCGGGGTAGCCTTGTTGACCGCAAGTTTGGCGGCAATCTGGCACTGGGGCGAGAGGACGGACCAACGCCTGGCCCTGTGGGCTCTTTTGGTAAACGTCCTGCCGTTCTTCCTGGTCTCCCTGACCCGCTATCAGCGGTCGGTGAATCAGGCCTTTGTGGCCCGTTACGACATCTTTACCTTGATCGGGGCCCTGCTTTTGGTGGGAATTGCCTGGCGCCTGCTGGCCGCCAGGCTGCCGTCGCGGCGCTGGACCAGGGCGCTGGCCGGGGTGATCCTGGCCGTGATGGTGTGCGGGCAGCTCTTCAGCTTGCCGCGCTGGACCGCCCAATACCGGGAAATGAGCCGGCTAGCCCGAAAATGCTATGTCGTGCTCAACCATGAAACCTCTGCGGAGCAGTCCATCACGCCGGAGGAATTCCGGAAGTTTTGTCCGGATGCCTATCCCAGCATTACGCCCGGCCAGGCCCGGGCCATACGGCGCCTGTTAGGCGGGATTCCGGAGCAGTTGTGAATTTTCGCAGGCTAAATGCCGCCTCACTCGCGGGTCTATCTGAAAATTTTTTTTTTACGCCACGCCGATATAGGTAATTTTTAGGGTTTAGTAATTAAAGCCGCGATCCGCGGGCTTAAACAAGCAAGACTGCGGGGAGAGCAAAAGGCAGATAGGATATATTTCCCAGGGAAGATCCGGCGCCCTGGGCTTAACTTTTGGACTGTGGCGGCGGTCTAATGGTCAACTCTCAAGGTGAGGACTCCGGCCATCGACGCCGGGCGCCACTCGTTCCTTTGTACTGCGCCCGAGGGGAGAGAGGCCCCAAGACCGGTCCGTCTGCAACTCAAGGGGTGAATTTCACCTCTCGCCGGGTCTGGGCCGGCACATAAGCCATGCGGCACCTTTTTCCGAGGCACAGGTTAATTAAAAAAAAGATGGTATAATTCTTGATATTTGCCGATATATCTTGAAAAGTGATATTTTTTTGTCAAAACTTGAGTTCATTTGTGGTAAGATACAGCGATGTCAATGGGTGGGATGGGGGAGTTTGTCTGTTTATTAATACAAATCTCATTGACATTTTCTCAAGATAGCAATAAAAAGGTGTAAACCTACCGGAGGGGGAGGGGGTAGAATCCTTTTATGAAACTGCGAAATCGGTGCCAACCTTTTGCTCTTATGGTCCAAGACGCCAAGGAACAAGGGTTTTACCCTTACTTCCGGCCCATAGACCGATCTTGGGGCACAGAAGTGGAGGTGTCGGGCCGGCGTCTGATTATGATCGGGTCCAACGACTACCTGGGATTTACCCACGATCCCAGAGTAATTGAGGCAACGGGCGAGGCTGCACGTCGGTGGGGTAGTGGCCCCGGGGGATCCCGATTCCTGTGCGGCAACTTGACCTTGCATGAAAAGCTCGAAGATCGACTAGCCGCCTTTGTCGGTAAGAAAAAGGCGGTGGTCCACGCTACCGGGTTCACCACTAATCTGGGGGCCATTGCCTGTATGCTGACCCCCCAAGACATCATCGTCTGTGACCGGGAAAACCACGCCAGTATTTTTGAGGGGTGCCAGGCCTCACGCGCCCGGCTGATCCCCTTTGGTCACAACGATGCCGCGGCGGCCTCCCGCAAGTTAGCGGCGGCGCGCCAAAAAAACGCCAACGGCTGCCTGTTCCTGGTCACCGAAGGCGTGTTCAGCATGTCCGGGGATCTGGCGCCCCTGGACGAACTGGTGGCGCTGAAGAAAAGTCATCCGGACCTGCTGGTCTATCTGGATGACGCCCATGGGTTGGGAGTGATGGGCCGCGGGGGAAGGGGGACGGCCAGTCATTTCGGACTCACGTCGGAAGTTGACTTTATTATGGGCACCTTCAGTAAGGCCCTGGCTTCCATCGGTGGCTTCATCGCCGCCGACGACGAGGCGGTGCTGGAATATATTCGGCACCATTCCAAACCGCTCATTTTCTCTGCAGCCCTTCCCGCCAGCAACACCGCCACCGTCCTGACCTGCCTGGATATCCTGGACGAGGACCCTGACCGGGTGACCCGCCTCTGGGACATCACCCGCCATGTCCATGCCGGATACCGGGAGATCGGGCTCATCACCAAGAACTCCAAATCTCCCATCATCCCCATATACATCGGGGCGGAAGAGAAAGCGGCCCTTTTCGCGCGTGACATGTTTGAGCACGGCGTTTTTGCTTTGCCCGCCATCTATCCGGCAGTTCCCCGGGGGCAAGCGGTAATCCGCACCGCTTACATGAGCACTCACAAGGACAGCCAGATCAGCTATGTCTTGGAAGTCCTTGAAAAATTGGCCAAGAAACACCGGATCCGGGCTTGCGACTTCACGCAGCCGGACGCCTTCCTGGAGGAGAGCGGGTTTACCACGACCTATCCCGGTGCCAATGGCACTGCCGTCAGCATGCTGGGCGATTGATTGAGGATCATGGGGAGGGCCGCGCCTGATGAGGCTTAACGACCTCATACGGGTTAGTATGCGCCAGGTGATACGCCATCGCCGCCGCTATCTGGGGGTGGTGTTGGCTATTGCTTTGGGCGTTGCCGGCTTTCTGAATATCGTCACCATGAGCCGGGAGGTCAAGAAAAACTTCAACGAGAATCTTGACCTGATCGGCGGGGTTACCGTCCTAAGAATCTATTTCGACAATCAACGGTCTTACCGGCCCCAATGGTTCCGGGAGCAAACCCTCGCCGCCCTCAAACACCTCGATGGAGTCAAAGAATTAAGCCTCACGGCCGTAAAGTACAACCAAACCAACTTCCAAGGCCAGCACTTCGCTTTCAGCACCATGGCGGTGGATGAAGGTTTCTGGCAGGTCCGTAATTTTTGGCCCCTCACCGGGAAACTCTTCGATCTTGACGCCGTGACCGGGCACAAACGCGAGGTTGTCTTGGGGGCCGAACTGGCCAAGAAGATCTTCGGCGACACCCATATCAGAGGCAGGGACCTGGAGATTGACCAGGAGATTTATCAGGTATCCGGGGTGTTGGGAGGAGTTACCGATAGCGGCTTGGCCAACTCCGCGTTTCTTCCCATTACTACCGCCGGGGACCGTTTCTCGGGCAGACTGCTGGCCGACCGTGTCTATCTGCGCTGCGCCACCTGGGATGATGTCGCCACCGTGGCGGCGGCGATCCCCGGAGTCGTACAATCTCACCAATCGCCCGAACAACTTCACGTCGAAGTTTCCTGGGAAGCCTTAAAACGGGTGCAGTTGCTGGCCTGGTGGATCGAGTTTTTGATTTACCTGGCCACCAGCGCCACCTTCCTCTTGGGGGGCGTCGGCATCTGGAACGTGATGATGGCCGCGGTCACCTCCCGAACCCGGGAAATCGGGTTGAAAAAAGCCATGGGCGCTGAAGATCGAGATATTCTGGCGCAATTTCTCTCCGAGGCTCTCTGTCTGAGCGCCGGGGCGGCCCTCTTGGGGGCCGGGATAGGCCGTATCATGATGGAGATTTTGAGTCACGTCATTGACAGCCGCCCGCCGGAAAATCTCTTCTTATTCGGGGTGACCCTGGCGTTCCTGTTCGCGGTGGTGATCGGCGTGGGGGCTGGCCTCTACCCTTCTATCCGGGCCAGTCGCATGGAAGTTGTCACCGCCATCCGCTATGAATAAGTTGGCTTCTTCCAGCCCGGGCAACGGCGCCTTGATTCGGGTGGCCGACCTGTGCAAGACCTATGACAATGGCGTCGATCTGATTCACGTGTTGCGAGATGTCAACCTGAAGGTCTACCCCGGGGAGATCCTGGCGATCATGGGTCCTTCCGGGTCCGGGAAGTCCACCCTGCTCTTTATTTTAGGAATCTTTCTCAATCCCACCAGCGGCTTATATTTCCTGGGCGGTCAAGATGTACTCAGCCTGGATCGCACTGCCCAGGCGGAATTCCGCCGCCGGCGGGTGGGATTTGTCTTTCAGAGCTGCGATCTGTTGGAAAACTCCACCGTCTATGAAAACCTGGAATTCCCGTTAATCTATGCCGGAATTGAGCGGCGGGACCGACCGGAGCGTATTGCCTCCGCCCTGGAACGCGTCAACCTGGGGCACCGGATTAACCACTCTTCCAATCGCCTTTCCGGGGGTGAGCGCCAACGGGTGGCAGTGGCCCGGGCCCTGGTCAACCAACCCCAGGTCATTCTGGCGGACGAACCCACCGGCCAGCTCGACCGGAGCCATGGCCACCTGATCATGGACCATTTTTCGGAAATCGTCAGCGACGGCAAAACTGCCGTCATAATTGTGACGCATGATCCCGAAATTGCAGCCGAATGTACCCGGATCAGTTCGATACGAGACGGCGTCCTTTATGAACAATGAGCCTACTTACCCGGGAAACGCCAGCCCGCCTGGCCACCGTAACCAGTGTTGGCGGTTGCTCCATGAACACTAAGGTTGACCCCACCGGAACGGCGCGGGGTCACCGCCACAGCTTGTCTGATTACGCCCCCTGGATCACCGCGGCGCAGGCCTGCCTGATCATCGCTATGCTCATCATGGCTGTCGGGGTCATGTGCCGGTGCCGGCCGGCCCAGGGCGCCGACCGGGACCCGGCGGTCCATACCCTGCCCCCGGGCAGCTCCCTGACCTTTGAGGAAGCCGTCAAAATCGCCATCACCCAGTCCCCTTATTTCAGTAAAAGTTCCATAGATATCGACATCAAGCGCATGGATGAAACCGACAGCCGGTATGACATGGTTCCCCCCTTGTCCTTTCAGACCTATTATTATGTCAACCGTCCCTCGGGGGTAGGCAGCGGCAAGCCCTACAGTTTAAGTTTTTCCACGAATCCATATAACCCGTTGGGAGCGTACTTCACCCTTCAGGCCCAGAAGTTGTTCACACAAATAGCTATTTTGACTCACCTCCAAACGATTAGCAAGGGTCTGGAAAGCCTGGGCAATTTCTATCTGGAATTGGACGCCTTGCAGAAGATGGCCGCCTGTCAGAAGGAGATTATTCAGGTGTGCCGGGAAAACCTCACCTATGGTGAAAACCGCCTGAGTATCGGCACGGGCACCTCCCTGGAAGTCAAGGTGGCCCAGCAGCAATTGGAACTGGCCCTGGGCCAACAAGAGGGAATCGCTTTGGGGATAAAGCGGGATGTAACCAACCTGCATAACTTTCTGGGGCTGCAATCCTCGCCGGGTTTCACCCCTGACTGCCGGGACAGCCGGCGGCAGGTGTTGGGCAAATTCGATCCGGCCGCCGCTACCCTGGAGCAAGCCAAGCAACGCTCTTACGATCTCAAGGTGATGGAATTGTATAAACAATTGCAAAACTATAATATCCGCCAGGCCATTGCCAAGGTTTTTCCCTCTATTTTATTCAACACCCAGTCGCCCAACCCCTTGAGTGTCAGCAACGGCACCGGCCTTTATGTCGGCTTAGGTCTTGAGATTCCGGTGTGGGATGGATTCAAACGGATCCGCAACGTCTCCCGGCAAAAAGCCGTTTTGAAGCAGATAGGGGAGCAAAAAACGGAGAAAGAGAGTGTCTTGGAAGATAAGTTGTTAGAAAATCAGGGAGACATGCAAGATAAACGCGTGCTTCTGAAAAATGCCCAAACCCAGGAAAACTTGGCCCGGCTCAAGGCCCATGAGAGTGATGTCCGTTACCAATCCGGCGAGGCGCCCCTTACGGCAGTTCTGGAAAGTCGCAAGGAGGTTCTCCAAGCCCAAAAGGAGTCGCTGCGCCGGGGCCTGGATTATGACAAGGCCGTTCTGCAGCTTAGGGAAAATTCTGGAGACTTAGGTAATTCATATGTGGATGCTGGCGCTTGGCAGAAGTAAGTGGGCGGCCCTAGGGGGCTGGGTGTTGACCATCTTCCTGGGATTAGGTGCCCCGGGAGCGGCTTTCGCCGGCGAAACGCCCGCGGTGCAACCCGCCCCGCCTCCGGCTTCCGGGGAATCGGAAATAATCTTCAACGGTAAATTTTCCTGCTCCCTGAAACGCCGCATCGATCTGCCCTTTAAGGGAATCATAACTTCCCTGCGGGCCCACTCCGGACAACGGGTGGAAGCGGGAGAGATTCTGGCGACCTATCGCCTGGCCCCGGAAGCGCTGATGACGATCCAACAGCGTCTTTCGCCGCCGCAACTGGCCGAAACGGAGACCAAACTGGCGGAAGTGCAGCGGAATATGGTGCCCCTGACGAACAAACAACGGGAACTCACCCAGTTGGTCGAGAAGAAGTTGGCGACCTCCCAAAGCCTGGCCCAGGTCAACCAAGAATTGCAGTTCCTGGGAAAAGAGAAGGCGACCCTTCAGGAGAGGCTGCAAAAGGACCGCCAACTGGCTCACCAAGACCAGGAGGTCTTGAGTGACTTGGTGGGCACTTCCTTGAAATCCGGCCAGGTTCCCCGGGAAGTGAGCCTCAAGGCCCCCATCAGCGGCTACGTCATCTGGGTCAATCCCGAGTTGCGGGTCGACGCCGAACTGCCTCCCCTGCCTGCCGCCTTTCAAGTGGGGGTGATGAACCCTATGCTCCTGCGGGCCCAGGCTTTTGAGATCGAGGCCCTCCAGGTCAAAATCGGCCAGTCGGCCGAAGTGACCCTGGACGCCCTGCCGGGACGGAAATTCCAGGGCAAGGTCAGCCGCGTTTCCTGGTCCTCGATTACCACCGGCCCGGATCAGCCTGCCTACTATGAAGTCGAGTTGCAAGTCGCCAACCCCGATCTGGACCTGAAAGAAGGCTTGAAGGCTCGCATCGTCCTGCGCAAATCAGAGTAAGAGGTATCGTGATGAAGTCACGCGGGGAGATTACGGTTTCTCCCGTTCAGAATGACGCGTCCTTATGGGAATTCCTCCGCCTCCCCTGGCGCATCTATCAGGGGGACCGTTATTGGGTGCCCCCTATTCTCTCCGAACAGCGCCAATTTCTGGATCCCCGGCACGGCCCCTTCTTTGAGAACGGCGAGGCCCGGTATTTTTTGGCCTGCCAAAACGGCAGGCCGGTGGGGCGCCTGTCCGCCCACATCAATCGGCTCCATGACACCCATCACGGCCCCGAAACCGGCTTTTTCGGGTTCTTCGAGTCTATCCAGGATCACGACGTGGCCGCGGCCCTGTTCGAGGCCGCCGCGGACTGGCTGCGGGAGCGCGGCAAGACCCGCCTGGTGGGACCGTTGAATTTCGGCATCTATGATGAGATGGGGCTGCTGGTGGAGGGGTTTGACTCCATGCCGGTCCTCTTCCAAACCCACAACCCGCCCTATTACCAGGACCTCCTGACCTCCCTGGGATTTGTCAAGGCCATGGATTGGCATGCCTACAAGATCACCAACCGGCAGGTGGACCTGGAAGCCATGGAACGCCGCTATGCGGATATCATGCGCGGCCAGGACTTTAAGGTGGTGGACTACGACCCCAAAGAAGTCGACCGCCGCGCCGACGAGATCTTTCAGCTGTTCAATACGGCCTGGGGCCCCAACTGGGGACACGTGCCCCTGAGCCGGCGCCAGTTCGACGAGATGTTCAAGATGGTCAAACCCTGCTTACGCCGGGGACTGGCTTATGTTCTCCTGGACAACGACCGCGCCGCCGGCTTTTGCATCAGCCTGCCGGACCTCAACCCTCTCATCCGGAAATTCAACGGGCGTCTGACCCTCTGGGGCAAACTCCGCCTGCTCTATTGGGCCAAGTTCCGGACGGTCGACAAAGTCCGGGCTTTAGTGGTGGGGATCAGCCAGCCCTATCAGCGGCGGTACCTGCACCTGGCCATGATCCTGCGCACCTATATCCATCTGGTGAAGCACAGTCCCTGTGATTTCTGCGATCTTTCCCTGATCCCGTCCAACCTGAAACCCTGGATCAAAGTCATCCTGGCCCTGGGTGGCCAGCGGTATAAGGTCTTCCGCGTCTTTGAAAAACCCATCTGAAACCATGGAACCCCGGGAAGGGTGGACCAGGGCCTGCTGGCCCGAAATAACTGTGGCCTTGATTTCCGGGGCCGTCTTCGTTTTGGCGCACTTCCAGGCCCTGGCCCATCCTTTTATCATTAATGACGACGTCCGCCAGCAGCTCTACTGGATGCAGCAATGGCAGGACCCGGCATTATTTCGGGGCGACTTCCTTACCGGCTATGCCAGGGCCTACGTCCCCTGGGGCGTAAAGGGTCTCTACTGGCTGGCCTCCTGGTTGGTGCCGCCCCTTTACTTTGCCAAGCTCCTGCCCGGGTTCCTGTTCGTTTTCCTGGCCATCTGCCTCTTTCGGATCGGGGCGCGCCTCAATGGCCGCCGCCTGGGGTGGGCCATGGTGGCCTGTTTCTGGCTGATGCCTTTCTTCCTGGACAACCTGGCCGGAGGTCTGGCCCGGTCCTTCGCCGCCCCCCTCCTGGCCCTCTTTTGGCTGGGCTGGCTGGCGCGGCGCCCCTGGGTTGTGGGGGCGGCGCTCCTCCTCCAGGCCCTCTTGATCCCCTACATTTTTATGGTGGCGGCCCTGGCAGCGCTGCTGGCCTGGACCCTGGCGCGCCTGGGCCGGGATGACCCGCCGCCTTTCCCGGCTCAGACCGCCCATTTCATCCTTCTGGGCCTGGGAGCCGTGCTGGTGGTTGGGATGAACCTCCAGTTCAGCGCCGAGGGCTACGGACCTCTGGTGAGCGCCGCCGAGATGGTCAATCGCCCGGAGTTCTACGCCCAGGGCCGCTACCAAATCTTGCCGGAAGCCTCACTCCTGTGGGAATTCATCAGCCCCTGGGAATTCATCGCCCCGTTGCGGGAATGGGGTCCGGTGGCCGGTGGCCTGGCCTGTGCGGGCCTGATAGTTCTGGTGGCGGCCGGGCTCCGGCGCCTGGACTGGCCCGCCTGGCGGCAACCGCTCAAATCCGCCTGGTATCTGGGATTGGCCTCCCTGGCCCTTTATTTCCTGGCCCGCCTCTTCCTGTTAAAGCTCTTCGTCCCCGACCGTTACCTCATGTACACCATGAACCTCTTTTATTGCCTGGTGCTGGCCCTGGGGCTGGCGACGGCGCTGCGGGTTTCCCACTGGCCCCGCTATCTGGCGATCCTGGCCCTGGTGGCGGCAGCCTGCCTGGGTGCCTGGCGTCTCCAGGGGGTCGGACTCAAAGATTACTCGGCCTACCGGGCCGTCTATGCCGCCCTGGCCGAAACTCCCAAGGATGCCCTCATCGCCGGCCACCCCCACCTGATGGACACCATCCCCACCTTCGCCCAACGCCGGGCCTTTGCCACCTATGAGCTGGCCCACCCCTGGAGCCGGGGTTACTGGGCCAAACTGCAGCCCCGTCTGGCTGATTTCTTCCGGGCCTACTACGCCGCCGACCCCCAGGAGGTGGTGGCCTTCTGCCGGAAGTACGGCATCGCCTTTCTCATCGTCGATGACCGCCATTTCACCCCCGCCTTCTTGAAGGGCGGGTGGTTTCTTTTTCCCGGCGACCGGCCGCATCTGCCCGGGGTGCCCAAGGGACTGGCCGACCGGATTTACTGCCCCTTTTTCGCCCCCTTTGATGAGCAGATCCGGCATCTTACCGCCGGAAGGGAAAAATTTGCCCTGCTCTCCGACCCCAGCTTCCGGTCTCTGGCCCTGGATCAGCATGTGCGCCTGATTGATATGCGCCCCTGGTTGACCCCCAAGCCCTAATCCCCCGCCAGAACGGTAATTTCTCCCCAGGTAACCTGATGCCGCTCTCTGTCATCGCCACCCGTCCTCCGGCATTATCAAGCGGCAGCTATCGAGATTGCCAAAAGTTATTCTCCATTGCCATTGATTGCAGGGGTACAGAGTGCGGGACCCTAAAAACACGGCGAGGGCACGGCCCGCCGCGCCCCCACAAAACGAATTTACCTTGGGTAATCCCTGGCGCTACCCCACGGCATAAAGCCTAACGGGTTCCTTTATCCCTTTCAGGCGGACCTCAAACTCCCGGGAGACCCTGAGCTCCGGTTGGACCAGCCGGTACACGTCCTGGGAGATTACCACCTCCCCGCCCCGGGCCTGGGTCTGAATCCGGTGGGCCAGGTTAACCGCAGAGCCGATAATCCCGTACTTGGCCCGGGACTCGGACCCGATATTCCCCACCACCACCTCCCCGGCATGGAGGCCGATGCCCATGTGGAGGGGCGGCAATTTCCGGCCGCTCCCGGCCTGATTGACTTCCGGCATGACCTGCTGCATGTGTAGGGCGCACTGGACCGCCTCTTCCGCCACCGGGGTCAGGGGGCTATCCAGGGGATCAAAAAAGGCCAAAATCCCATCTCCCAAAAAATCCACGATGATGCCGTGATGCCCGCGCAGCACCTCCACCATCCGGGAGAAATAGCCGTTGAGCAGATGAATGGTGGCCTCCGGGCTCAAGGTCTCGGCAATGGGGGTAAAACCCCGGATATCCGAAAACATGATGACCACCTGCCGTTTTTCCCCGCCCAAACGGCTGGCTTCCGGCCGCGCCATGAGTTTGGCGGCGATCTCCTGGTCCACGTAGCGGCCGAAGGTATTGCTGATGAAATCGCGCTCCTTGAGGCCCGCCACCATGTCGTTGAAGCTGTGGGTCAACTGGCCGATCTCATCCTGGGAGCGAATCTTGAGGGGCTCGCCGTATTCCCCCTGGGCCACCTGGGCCGCTTTCCGGGAGATCCGCAGGATGGCCGCGACCATGGACCCCACTCCCAGTTGGATGAGGACCAGACTGACCGACAGACACAAGAGCCCCGCCATGATATAGTCAAAGCGGAAGCGCAGAATGGGCTCCATAATCTGGTTTTCTTGGGCATGGAGCATGATGGCCCAGGGAGCCCGGTGGAGCCGGTAGAATCCGGTTACCTCCTGACGGCCCACCACGGTGCCGAAAGGCTTCGTCTGCATCTCCTGAAGGAGGGTCAACTCCAGAGGGTTTTCCGTATCGCCCAGACAATGGCGGGATTCCATCGCCTGGTTGGTATGGGCCAGAAACGTGCCGTTGTCATTCACCAGACAGGCCATGTAGGTGTGGAGCCAGCCGGCGCCGCGCACCCCTTCCATCAGGTAATCCAGTTTTATCGACACGCCCAGACGCCCCAAGGGATGTCCCGCCTCATCCAGCAGGGTGAACGCCAGATTCACGGTCTCATGATCCGGGGGATAAGTAAACTGGGGCGCAGAGACTTTGGCCACCCGGGGGGCCAGGCCCCCGCCCCCCCCGCCCTCCTGGACCGTCCCGGCGCTGCCCTCCGCCGGCTTCTGCCACTCCAGCTTAACCTGGCTTACCCCCGGCTGCTCCCGCAGCTTTTTCAAGACCCAATTCTGGTTGTCCGTCCCCCGGCGGTCACCGCCGGTGTTAGCCAGGGACTGGATCCATTGCAGGGGCTCGCCCAGGCGCATATCCATATAATGGGCCGCCCGTTCCAATCTGAGAATGGCGGCTTCTTGCCACTCCTGATAGAGACTGCCCCGGATATAAAAATAACCCACCACCCCGATGGCCGCCAGGAAGACCGCCACCGGTAGGATCATGAAGATTACCAGACGCTGCTGCAAGGTCTTGATAGCAAACATGTGGCACAAGCTCTCAGGGGGAACCGGTAAGGCCGTGGCGCCGCGCTGGCCGCTGATCGGCCCATGAGCTGCAATCAACCCCGCCGCCCGTCAATCTTTCCGGGAAAGCCGGTCTGCCTTCTTTTCAAAACCGCGGCCGCGGCGCGGGCCCCTAAAGGAACACCCCAGGTAAAGTGATGATAATTCTCTTTCCGGGAACAGGGGTCGGAGTTTCCGCTGACGGGGCCTGGCGCAGTGGGCGCCGGTTCAGGATTTTTGCGTCCAGGGGCTGCGGCAAAACCAGTCGTAGGTCTTTTTTAGCCCCTCGGTCAGGGACGTTTGGGCCTGCCAGCCCATGGCGGTTATGCGGCTGACGTCCAAGAGTTTCCTGGGGGTGCCGTCAGGATAACTCGGGTCCAGCACTAGGCGCCCCTGATAGCCGGTGATGGCCGCCACCTGGCGCGCCAACTCCAGGATCTGCACGTCCTGCCCCACCCCCACGTTGATGATCTCCCCCTCCTGATAACGCTCCATCAAGAAGAGGCAGGCGTCGGCCAAATCATCCACGTAGAGAAATTCCCGCCGGGGGGTGCCGGTACCCCAGACGGGCACCTCCGGGGCGCCCGCCACCTTGGCCTGATGAAACTTCCGGATCAGGGCGGGAATGACGTGGGAGTCCAGCAGGTCAAAATTGTCTCCCGGGCCGTAGAGATTGGTGGGCATCACCGAGATGAAACAGGTGCCGTATTGCCGGTTATAAGCCTGGCACATCCTAATACCGGCGATTTTCGCCACCGCGTAGGGCTCATTGGTGGGTTCCAGCTTGCCGTCCAGCAGATAATCTTCTTTCATGGGCTGGGGACAGAGCCTGGGGTAGATGCAGGAACTTCCCAGGAACAGCAGCTTTTTGACCTCATGCCGGTAAGCCTGATGCAGGATATTGGCCTCAATCATCAGGTTGTCGTAAATAAATTCCGCCGGAAAGGTGCCATTGGCCCTGATCCCTCCCACCCGGGCCGCGGCCAGGAAGACGTATTTCGGGCGCTCCCGGCCGAAAAAGTCGGTTACCGCCGCCTGATCCCGCAGGTCCAATTCCTTTAAGCTGCGGCCCACCAGGTTCTTAAACCCGGCGGCCTGCAGGCGCCGCCAAATAGCGCCCCCCACCAGGCCCTGGTGCCCGGCCACATAGATTTTGGCATCAAGTTCCATGTTGTTTCCGGTCTGCTCCCCTTAACCGGCGGCGTGGGGTTGCCGGCTCATCCGGCTAACGCGGCGGGTCAGTCTCGCCCCGAAGACCGGCGTGGTTTTCCTGCCGCAGTCGCTGGATCACGTCCTGGCACTGGCGCAGGTCGATGAGATCCTTAAGATCGGCATCCACCATGAGGCGCACCAGCTCCCGGAAGCTGACCCGAGGCTCCCAGCCCAGGACGCGCCGGGCCTTGGCGGCATCTCCCATGAGAAAGTCCACTTCCGTGGGCCGGAAGTATTTCGGGTCGATCTCGACATATTCCCGCCAGTCCAGGTCGGCATGGGAAAAGGCTTCTTCCAGGAACTCCCGGACCGAATGGGACTCCCCGGTGGCGATCACCAGGTCTTCCGGGGTTTCCTGCTGCAACATGAGCCACATGGCTTCCACAAAGTCCGGGGCATAGCCCCAGTCGCGCCTGGCCTCCAGGTTGCCCAAATAGAGTTTCTTCTGCAAGCCGAATTTGATCCTGGCCACCGCCCGGGTGATTTTTCGGGTCACAAAAGTCTCCCCCCGGCGGGGCGATTCGTGGTTGAAGAGGATGCCGTTGACTGCGAAGAGGCCGTAGCCTTCCCGGTAGTTGCGCGTCATCCAGTAGCCATAGAGCTTGGCCGCGGCATAAGGGCTCCGGGGACACATGGGGGTCGCTTCATTCTGGGGCGGCGGGGAGGCGCCAAACAGTTCGCTGGACGAAGCCTGGTAAAACCGGGTCTTGATGCCGCTGCGCCGGATGGCCTCCAGGAGTCGGGTCACCCCCAAGCCGGTCACATCCCCGGTATATTCGGGCATGTCGAAGCTGACCCGCACGTGGCTCTGGGCGGCCAGGTGGTAGACTTCGTCCGGTTGAAGATTATAGATCAAATGGCTGAGCTGCCCGGAGTCGCTCAGATCCCCATAATGCAGGAAGAACCGTGCCCCTTTTTCATGGGGGTCCACGTACAGGTGGTCTATCCGCCTGGTGTTGAAGGTGCTGGAGCGGCGCACCAGGCCATGCACGTCATAACCCTTGTTCAGGAGGAACTCGGCCAGATAACTGCCGTCCTGTCCGGTTATCCCGGTAACCAGGGCCTTTTTGCCCCCACTCATCATGCAACTCCTCTTAATCCCGCAATCTTGCCAGCCTGCCGCCAGGCGCATTCAACCTCAATAGGCGTGGCTGTCTTTAAAACCCCGAAACACCGTCAGGAGGATGATCTTCAGATCGAACCACAGGGACCAGCGACGCAGATAATCCAGGTCATATTCCACCCGCTTTTCCATCTTTTCCAGGGTTTCGGTCTCACCGCGCCAGCCATTGATTTGGGCCCAGCCGGTGAGACCGGGCCTGACCTTGTGCCGGAGCATATATCCCGGGATGAGACGGCGATAGTACTCATTGTGCGCCACGGCATGGGGCCGGGGCCCCACGATGGACATGGAACCGGTGAGCACGTTGAAAAACTGCGGCAGCTCATCCAGGCTGGTACGCCGCAAAAATCCCCCGAAAGGAGTCACCCGGCTGTCGTCCCTGACCGTCTGGGCAATATTCTGGCCGTCTTCACAGACTTTCATGGTGCGGAATTTGTAGACCCTGATCTCAGAGCCATCCAGACCATAGCGCCGTTGCTTGAAGATTATGGGGCCCGGCGACGTCAGCTTCACCCCCAGGGCGATCAGGAGGAGGAGCGGGGACACCAGGATCAGGATCAGACTGGCCAGCACCAGGTCTTCGGTCCGCTTCAGCCAGCCGTTCACCCCGAAGAAGGGGGTTTCCCACAAAGCCACGAGCGGTATGCCTCTTAAATCGGTCAGGCTGGCGGAGAGCAGGGAGAAAATGAAGATGTCCGGCACATAATAGACCGAGGCGGTGGTGTCCTGGAGGGATTCCACCACCTGCCGCAGGCGCTCTTCGGCCCGCAGAGGTAACGCCAGATAAACCATGTCAACCTGCTGTTCCTGCACGAACCCCAGCATGTCGTCCAGGGTGCCCAGCATCGGATAACGTTGTTGATCCAGGTGGATTTCCTCCGTGACCCGGTCGTCGAAAAACCCCAGGAGGCGCATTCCTAGCCAGGGAGTCTCCATCACGTTTTTCGCCAGGCGGCGTCCCAGGTCCCCGGCGCCGGCAATCACCACGGTGCGGCTGTTGCGGCCCTGCTGCCGCAGCCACCGCAGGCCCCAAAAGACTTGCAAGCGCAGGACCACCAGGGCCACAGGGACTGTCGCTATCCAGGTGAGGAGGACTGTCCGGGAAAAGAGAACCGAGGTCTTGGTGACGTAACCCAGCATCATGAGGATGGCCACGATCGCCAGCCAGGCCAGAAAAACCCGGCGCACCAGGCGTATAAGATTGGCGCCGCGCCAGGGCTGATAGAGTTGGGCGGCCCGAAACACCATAATGGTTAACAGGAAGGTAGCCAGTCCCAGGAGTTGGAAGATAAGGCGAAAGGATTCCCCACAGATCCAGCAGATGAGAAACAGCATCAATACCACCACGACCCCGTCCAGGAGCCACTGCAACCGGGAAATGATCCAGCGGTATTCGTTGAAAATGCCTTGGTTACGATTAAACACGAACCCTACTCCTGTGGTACGCACCCTGAGGGTGCCGGCTTCTCTCTATCCTGGAAGAGATACCCGAAAACCAGTCATTCTCCTGTCGGCCGGGAGCGATTTTCACCGGACCGTTGATAGCGGCGCGGGTTAACCTGAGCGTTTTTCCCGGGCATTCATCTTCTTTTCATGGCTTCCTGAGGCGGCTGCCATCCCCCCACCTCCCCATACCAACGCGATTGCCATGATCAGGATTCCCCCATTTCTTTTAACACCTTTTCAAATTTATCCGTAATTTTTTCGATATCAAAAGCGCTTTCGGCATATCGCCGGGCATTCTTGCCGTATTTTTCCCGCAACCCCCCATCCCCGATCAACCGCTTAACCTCTTGCAGGAACCTGCCATTCTCATGCGGCGGCACGACGATGCCGGTCTCCATCGTTTCAACGAGACGCGCCGCGAGATTCTCTTCAGGGACGGATAGCAACAAGGGGCGGCCGGCGCAATGATAAGTCAATACCTTGGAAGGCACGGAAAAAAAGCCCGCGTCCCTATCTAAGATAGCAATCAGTACATCGGCAGTAGCCATAACTTCCGGCATTAATTCAAAAGGTTGGAAATCCAGTATGATAAGATTATTAAGCTGAAATTCCTCTTTCTTCTTTTTAAGAAAATCCGCCCCCAAACCTTCCGATACCACCACAATACGGATATGGCCTTGATCTTTTAATGCTAAAGCGATATTGACCAGTAATTCTGGATTATGCTTCAAACCTAAAGTTCCGGTATAAACAATGCATACTTTATCGTGTAATCCATGTTCCCTCGACCATATATTATCCTTATCCTTCATTTCAAGCTCTTCTAAAGGAGCCCAATTATGTACTACATCTATCTTCTCTTCCAAGATTTTAGCTTCACTTAATATCTTAACAAAATCTTCCGAAATTGTGATAACTCGATCACTATCCCGCAACATCGAAAATTCACTTCTAACATAATATGAGCCAATTAATTGCCCCAATATTGACAATTTCTTCGTCAATAATTTTTTAATAGCAAATCCATAAATATCCTGTAACCAAAAAATAAACTTAATATTATTTTTAACACAATATCTTAATAATATTCTTTGTGGGTCAAGGGGGTTATTTGCCGAAATTAGAATATCTGGTTTGAATTTATCTACTTCTTTAACCAAAAGCTTGCCGTATTCAATCTCTTGAAAAAACCGCTTGACAAATTTGTATTTTTCGAAAGGTCGGGATAATTCAATCGCTCTGCAACTGAAATTATCACCATCAGTGTCCAATTTCTGGACAATGCCCCGGGGCGTCTGAAAAGAACTACAATATAAATGCAAAACTTCGTGATTACGTCTGGCAAGAGCTCTGCTTAATTGCACCTGGAATGGATGACCGGAATAATCATGAATCAATATTCTCATAACTTACCCTAAAGTCAGCTAATTTTGCGCGATGAGAAATATGATAGAATCCTACTAATCCTTACCTGTATGCTTAGCCCGCAAAATATTCCATTGATAAGAACGCATACAATCTATTTATTTACCTTTGCAACAACAATTAAACAATCTCCAGCCATCCGGCGATCAATATTACGATAAAATGGGAGAACAAACAACTTAATGCTTAATGTCATCAACGCAACCAACGGAGCATATCTCATAAGCTTATTGTGGACGCCTTTTTTCCCGGATAATTTAAGACAGATTGAATGCGTCACCCATAAAGCCGGGGTAAATGTCTTGTGATCTATGATACTAAAATTTGCTGAGTCAAGCAATTCCTGTAAAGTCTGGGGAGAAAAATGCCAGAGGTGAAAAGGCACATGCCAGTTGACCCAGGCCCGGCCGAACAGCCGGCGCCAGAGGCTGGCGGCGTTGGGGCAGGAAATCCAGACCTCGCCCCCCGGCCCCAGCAGGCGCCGCACCTGGGCCAGCATCGCTGCCGGGTCCCAGGCGTGCTCCAGGACGTTGGCCAGGACCACCACGTCGAAGGGCTCCTGGGGCCTGAACTGCGCCAGCGGCGCGGGGTGCACCGGGAATCCCCGCCGCCGGGCCAGGGCCGCGGCCGCTTCGTTTAACTCCAGGCCTTCCACCTGGAAACCGTCTTGGGCGTAAAGGCTCAAGCCTCGCCCCTCATTGCACCCCACGTCCAGGAGCCTGCCGGCGCCCTGGCGGCCATGGAAACTCATATCCCCGTCCCACGCCAGCCAGAGGCGGTACAGGCCGGAGCTGAAAAAGCGTTCCCGGAGGCGCCGGTAGGCGCTAACCGGAGTGATCCCGTTGTTATAGAACTGTTCGTATAACGCCTTGAGCTCAGGTTCCGACGGCCTGGGCCAGGTCTGTTCCAGGCCGCAGTGGGTGCACTTCAGGATGGCGTAGGCGCCGGGTGCCCCGAAGCGGTCGTCGCTCATCCCGTCCAGGAGCAGCCGGCACCCCTGGCCGCACATCCCGCAGGGCCGATTATGGTGTGAAGGTGCGCCCATGCTATCCGCCGATCCTGCCTGTCCGGGCCGCCTCAGGCCGACATGTCCTTGTATTTCTGCGACATGGGGGATTGGGGGTCTCGCAATTCTTCCAGTTTGAGACTGATCTGGTAGTCGTAAAAGGTGTGGAGCAGGCAGTAGCGGAATCCCATGCGCCCGTCTAGGAAACCCAATTTAAAGAGATACATCCAGAAAAATTTAAACAGGGGCCGTCCCGGCAGATACCGGTAGGCGAGGTTTTTCAGAAACCGCCGGCACTCCGGCCCCTTGGCCCAATATCGCGCCGGCAACCCCCGGGGCTGGTCCGTCGCGGTAAGCGTCCGATAAGCCTCGACGGCCTCCAGGCTGGAGTAAACATTATGGCGATCAAAATAGCGCTCGATCCCCTTGTAATCATGATGGATGACCGGATTTTTCAGGTAGCCCGGCGGTCCCGTCAGGAGCACGTGCTCGCCCACCAGGCGCGGTTCGTAACGCCCCCACCCCCGCCGCAACAGCCGCAGATTCCAGTCGGGATAGCAGCCGCCGTGCCGGATCCAGGTGCCGGCAAACCAGTTCTGCCGGGCCAGATAATAACCGTGATGCGGGGGCGAGCCGTTGACCAGGGCCGTTATCTCCCGGGCCAACTCCGGGGTCACCCGCTCATCGGCGTCCACAATCAGAACCCAGTCATACCGGAAATCAATATTATCCAGGGCCCAGTTCTTGTGGGTGGAGAAATTGTCAAACCGCCGCTGCACCACCCGGGCGCCCTGTTCCCGGGCAATAGTGACGGTGGCATCATCGCTGTAGGAATCCAGGACCACGCAGTCGTCGGCCCAGGCTACGCCCTTAAGGCTTTCGCTGAGGTTGCGCTCTTCATTCTTGGTGCAAATCAGCACCGATACCGGACTCTTGGGGGATGCGTGGCTCATGGTTTCTTCCTGGCTGCCAGGCGAGTGCTCCGGGGCAGTTGCCTGGCGCGGTTGCTGTGGTGCTCGTCAATGATCCGGCCATAGGCCTCGGCCAGGCGCCCGGCGATCCGGGGCCATTGGAAGCTCTCCTCAACCAGCGACCTGCCGTTTTTAGCCAGGTCAGCGGCGGCCTCGGGGTGGTCCAGGAGGTCCAGGATCTGGTCGGCCAGAGCCGCGGGGTCACACGCGATTATCCTGCCGGCCCGGCCGCTTTCCACTTCCCGCCAGATATTGACCCGGTCGGAAATAATCACCGGCAGGCCCGCGGCCATGGCTTCGATGACCGCTATGCCAAAATTTTCGGAATAGGACGGCAGCACAAACAGGCTGGCGTCCCGCAATACGGCTAATCTCTCCGGCCCCAGCACCATGCCGGTGAAGGTGGTGCGGGCGCTTATCCCCTCCTCCTCCAGCCAGGTGCGGACCTGATCACCCCAGCCCTCGTTGTCGGGCCCGGCAATCACCAGGTGGACGTCCTGGCGCTGGCGGGCCACGCGGCCGAAGGCCTTGGCCAAAATATCCAGGCCTTTCTTGAAATTAACCCGCCCGAAAAACAGGATAATGTGTTTAGCGCCGATTTCCGGATACCGGCGCCGGAATTCGCCCGGCTCCGGCAGCCCCGAAAATTCATCCAGGTCCATTCCCAGGGGCACCACCACTCCCGGGGTCCCGAAGGTGAAGGGCGCGGCCAGTTCCCGTTCCTCGGCGGTGGTGCACAGGATGGCGGCGGCCCTCTTGATCGCGCCGTTCTGGAAGCCCCATTCCATCAGGCGTTTGCGCCCGCGGTGGCGCCGATGGATAAAGGGGTCCAGGCTCCCATGGGGTTGAATAAGATAGGGCACCCCAAAGCTGCGGCAGTAGCGGCCGCACACCAGATCGTGGAAGAGATAGAGGTTATGAACGTGTACCAGATCGACGGACTTAATTTCCTGCCGCAAGGCCCGGGCCAAGGGCCAGGAAGTGCCCCAGAACCTGGGCGCCTGGATGGGAAAATAACGCACCTCCACGCCTTCCCGCCAGACCGGGTCATCGGTGGGCACCGGCAAAATCTCAGGTCCATCCTGGTTGGTGGTGTAGATGCTCACCCGGTGGCCTAACTGCGCCACGGCCCTGGCCATTTCCCAGCAGGCCTTGGAAGGGCCCCCGTAACGGGGGGCCAGGTTGGCAATGACATGTAAAATTTTCATGCCTTAACCTCGCGACGCCGTCGTCCGGGAGTTTGCACCGGGGAAATTGGCACTTGGCGCTCGACTGTTAGTCATCCGGCCGGTCATAACGAGGCCGGCTTACTCCCACGCCACGGTTTGCCACCGCCGGCCTCTTAGCCTGGCCGTATCCAGGCACATGCGTAGATAGTTGCCGTTGATGACCTGCCACAATCTGAATAGCCAGCGCCAGCGCTTCTGGAGAGAGTAACGCCTGAGTTCGGCGGGCTCAAGTTCCCGCTGCCACTGCTCCATTTCCGCTTGGGCCTTCTGCCGAAAGACCGTCGGTTTTTGGCCCTCATGCTGCCGAAATACGGAAAGATACCGATCCACATAAATGTAGCGCGTGCCGTTAGCGATCATGCGCAGGTAGAGGTCATTGTCCATGACATAGTGCAGGTCTTGCCGCAGACCGCCCACTGCCTCGTAATCCTGCCGCTTAAAAAAACTTCCCGGCGGATTGAAGGGAAAGATGCCGTGTTGGGCGAACCAACCGGAATTGGCGGGATGCCGTTTGCATCGCTTGATGCGTCCCGATTTATCGAACAGAATATAATTCCCGCCGAACAGGCCGCCGGCGGGATTTTCCTGCCAGGCCCGGGCGATGGCGCCGAGGCAACCCGGCAGCAGCGCGTCATCACTGTTAACCCACCCCAAAAGATCCCCCGTCGCCCGGGCCAATCCCTCGGCAATGGCGTCCGATTGGCCCTGATCCGGTTCACTCCGCCAAAAAGCCAGGGATGCGGCGAACTTCTCAATAATCGCCCGGCTATTATCGGTGCTTTGGGCATCCAGGATCATAAATTCAAGGTTCGGGTAGTGCTGATCGAGGATGGAACGGATGGCTTCTTCCAGGAATATCCCCTGGTTGAAGGAGGGCATGACGATGCTGATTCGGGGCAGATTCATGTTAGGCAGCAGGCTGTAGGGATTATTTAAACGATTTTGGTCCGCTGAGGCTAAGTTTAGCACTTTTCCAGGGATAAGAGTACCTTATAGTGTGGTCTCGCTCTGTCCGGCCCGGCTTGCCAGACCCAGCGCCCGGCGCACTGCGGCGGCGTCCTCCTCAAGCCCCCAGCCGCGGATAATGTTAAGCGATGCCTGCCCCAGGCGCTCTCTGGCCCCGTCTTGCAGGGTCAGGCGCAGGGCCTGGATCAATGCCGCCCTGTCTCCGGGGGGAAAGCGAAAGCCGTTGTTACCAGGCTGGACGAGGTCAGCCGCGGCTCCCACGCCCTCGGACGCGACAATCGGCAGGCCGGAGCACATCGCCTCGTTGATCACCAGGCCCCACGGTTCATTTTCCGAGGGCAGCACGAATACGTCTCCCATGGCGTAGAGGCGCGGGAGTTCGGCCTGATTGCGAAAGCCCAACAGATGGACATGGGCCAGGTGATGGTCACTGACATAACGCTGACAGGCTTCGAAGTCCTCCCCGGTTCCCACCAGCACCAGGCTCACCCCAGCCATACCCAGGCTCTCAAAGGCCTGGATCAGGTCCAAGACTCGTTTGCGCCGCTGAAAACGGCCCACATAAAGGATGACCTGGGGCGCCGCAATGCCGTATTCCTGTTTGAGCCGTTCCCGCCGGGGCGCCCAGATGTCCCGCTGCTCAAAGAAGTAGGCATTATCCACGGCATAAGGCATCAGGAAAATCTTCTCTTCACTCACCCCGTAATGCCGGTAGTACTCCCGGTTGAGGCTGCCGATGGCCATGCAGGCATCCACCTGCCCGAAGAGCCGGGGCAGGAGGAGGCCCTTGAGGTTTTGGCGCGAGGCGTTAACCTGCAACTTCAGGGTGGGTTCCGAGCGCACCAGAACCTTCGTGCCCACCCGCCGGGCCACCAGGATCGCCGCTAACTGGGTAAAATTGTGATAGGAATGGACCAAAAGGGCGTCAAAGCGCCCGCGCCTCAGTGCCGCGATAACATCGAGATTCACCCGGCACCAAAACGAGCCGGGATTCCTGCTGAGCGGCAGATTGCGCCAAAACCTGGAGCGGAAGCCCTGGAGCAGCGGCAGGCCGAACGAAACCGCCTGGCCGTAGCCGTGGACCGGGTCGGCGGTATCCAATCCCTCGTCCGAGCAATACCAGACTTCCGGGTCCAGGTCCGGCTCCTGCGCCAGGCGGCGCCACAAGGCGCTCTGATAATGAATCGGGTGTAACGTCAGTATAGCCAGGCGCAGTTTTCCCCGGCTGGCGGGCTGATGGCGCATAACCATCATGAGGTTCTCACGTAATCACCCGGCTGAGCATCATTAATGATCATAAATCTTTTCCATCATGGGCGACTCTCCGGGAATTTGTCGGGCCGGAGAGCAGCATAAAGACGCATTAACCCCCGGTGGTAAACTTCAGGGGCAAACTCGCGCACCGCCGCCGCCCTGGCCGCCAGGCCCATCTCTTGGCGCCGCTCAGGGTGCTTATACAGCTCCAGGATGCGGGCGCCAATCGCTTCGGGGTCGCGTATGGGCACCACAAACCCCTCAATCCCGTCCTGCACGATGGAACCCGCATTGGGAGTCGTGACAATCGGTAACCCGCAAGCCATCGCCTCTTGAATGACTCGGGCGGAGCCTTCGATGAGGGAAGGAAATATGAAGACCGAGGCATTTTGATAATACGACACCAACTCCTCCTGCGGTAAAACCGGCAGGAGACGAAACTTTGCTTTACTCTCCGCCAGACGTTCTCCTATGTCCGCCACCGGGCCGATGAGGATGAGTTCGGCGTCCGGCAATTTTAATTTTTCCCATGCCTGGAGAAGGTAGAGCGCCCCTTTGCGCAAACCGATCTCCCCGGCAAAGAGAATCCGGAAAGGTTCCGGCTTTGAGCTTGCGACCGGCGCCGGCGCAAAGCGAGCCAGGTCCACCCCCCAGGTCAAAACCGTGATCTTGTCTGCCGGGATACGCCGGCTGGCCATGAGCGTATCCCGCACAAAACCTGAGTTCACCAAAATATGGTCGGCTGCATCAATATCCTGGGACACGCACCGCCAGTGCAGCTCCGGGTACTCTTCCGGCAGCCCCCACCGGGACGCCTCGGTCTGCAGCATCTCCGCAATGAACCGGGGATCGGCGATGGAGTGGTCCACCAGACACACCGCGCCGGCGCGCCTGGCCCGAGCTATGGCGCCGCGGCCGTAACCCGAGCGCACATGCAGCACATCCGCGCCGCGGACGTAATATTGTGACAGCCGGCCAAATAGTTTCATGGACCAGTAGGAAAAAAATCCCGGCGCAAACCGCTTGGCCAGGGAGGAGCGGCCCAACCGTTCCACCAGGTCCGGAGCCAGTAATGCCGCTACCTTGGAGGGATCAAGACCTTCCTGCCGCCGGGTCAGCAAACGTTTGGAAACTCCGGTCCCTAGCATTTTCCGGCCGGCGGGGCTTTTCAGGAACTTGATCAGGGCCTCGTTCTTAAGATACCCACCGGTAATAAATCGCTTTAAAATCCCCTCCTGCTGACAGGCCAGGGCAATTTGATACATAAAAAAGCGATGGCACCCGTTGGAGACCACGACGCGGGGAAGGTTTTCAGACATTAGCGTTGAGTCGAAGCTGGTTCAGCCAACCATAGTTTTTGATTTTGGGCATTCATAGGTATTTGATAAAAACATCCATGTAAGCAGACAATGTTTTATTAATTAGCCATGATGGCATTCGATGAAATAATTTAAAGCTTGGCTTCATTTATAATTTGTTTCAATTTTGTGGCATAATTCTTATGATTAAATTCTATTATTTTGTTATATCCTTTTTCTGCCAGTTCTTTCCCCAACTTTTCATCATCAAGAAGTGCCAGGGCCTTCTCAGCTATATCAGCAGTGTCATTGGGGTTGAACAAAAGTCCAGCATTTGCTACTTGTTCGGGCAATGCAACTACGTTTGAACAGCATACGGGGACTCTTAGCATAAAAGATTCATATATTGGCATGCTTACGCTTTCAAAAAGAGTTGGCATAATCAGCATTCTTGACATCAGATAAAGGGCAGGTAAATCAGCATATTCTATGTAACCTAATTGCATGACTCTATTCTTCAGCCCATATTCTTCTATCTTCTTAACAACATTATCATAATTGTTCTGTTCTGCACCAGTCAATACAAGATATAAATCGCTATATTTATTTGATATTACTTTAAAGGCTTCCAACAACCTAATATGGTTTTTATGATACCAATATTGTGCCGGATAAAAAATATAGCTGTCCGGTAAATTATATTTTGTCTTTATATCCTTCAGGTCTTTTTTTTTATATTTCTTATTAATAAAACCCATTGGTGGCGGGGAGGGTAAAACTGAAATCTTATCGGGATCGTAATTAAAGAAATTTATAATATCTTTTTTAACATAATTCGATTCAGTAATTATATGAGTGCAATGACTAATAGATATTTTATTTATAATATATCTAATTAAACGGTCTTTATAAGTAAAAAATTCTGGAAAGTACTTCTCTTGGAAATCGTGTACCGTCATGATATAAGGTTTCTTCAAAAAGTAATGGGGGTAAAAGCGTGGCGCAGGTGATATAAATAAATCAATGTCGTTATAGGAATCAATTTCTTCATGAGAAAAAAAAAGTTTTCTTATAATATCTGGTGGCAATAGACTTAATAGATTTACTCTTAATACATATTTTAGGATATGGGAAAATGTTTTTCTTCTGCCAAACATCTCAACTTTTCTTATCTCAAATTTTAAGCCGTCATATCTGCTATCCCCTTTTAATAAAAATAGAATATATTTATTTTCTTTATCAAGGGCAAGAGCGTCAAACATGGAGTCAGCGTATTGAATTAGGCCCCCCGATCCCAGTGGAAAGCCCAAAATACCTATTTTTTTCATTTTTTTACCCTGGCCATCATCGCATGGGCCAACAAGCCTGGGGCATAAGACAACGTATATTTATTAATCAATATTTTTCTTAAGACCCTTGTTACCAAGCCTATCCCCATAAATGGGCTGTACTGATATATTTGAATTGTCAGACCAAGAGTCTTGCACATTTCAAATATGTCATTTGGTCTAAAAAACCTTATGTGATCATAATTATAACTTCTAAATCTTTTATATAACTCTTTTCCGTAACACATATTATCGTAACTTATAATGCTTCCGGTAAATAATATCCTGAACCTATCGATGAGATCAAAATATAATGGAACAGAGATTATCATTTCTCCATTTGGAGTTAACACGCTAGAAGCTTCGTTCATCAACGATAGCGGATCAAAGACATGCTCCAGAATATCAAGCAGCAGGACAAGATTAAACTTCTCTCCTATCATTCCAAATGGTTTTGAAATATCATGTTCTATAACTTTTATGCCTTTTCTCATTAATTCATTTTTTGCATCTTCATTGATTTCCATTCCATAGACATCAAATCCCCTCTTTACCAATTCATGGCTGACGGAACCAAAGCCACAGCCTATGTCAAGAACCTTTGCATCATCCGGCAAATCGGGAAGAAAATTCTCAATTTTAGAGAAACTGTTTCCTTTGGCGTCCATCAGCGCGAGTTCTTTATAAAAAGAATTATAATATTCTTCAAACCCGCTCATCAAAAACCCTCAGGAGTATTTCTGAAACAAATGCTATTAGATGATTTCATGGCATGATGTGCTCATATATTGCCTGAGCAATGTACTGCACTTCATCTCTTGTGAGTCCTACCCCGCTTGGCAGGTTCAGCCCTCTTCGAGAAACGCTATAGGCAATTTGGTTTATTTCTTCACTTTTATACATTGGCATCAAGCTTATAGGATAGAAAAAGGGGCGTGAATCGATCCCCTTTTGCTTAAGCTTCTGCATCAAGCTCTCCCTTTTGCCTGAGATGCTTTCTTCCAAGAGAAGGCATATCATCCAATAGACATTTTCCGCCCAATCCTTTTGTGGATTCAATTTTATGCCGTTAAGCCCTTTTAAGGATTGCTCATACCACTTAAATATACGTCTCTTCTTATCTATCAATTCGTCTATTCTTTCAAGTTGAGCTACTCCCAAAGCAGCCTGCAAATTGGTCAGTCTGTAATTAAATCCTATTTCAGGATGCCAATACCTTTTATCTTTGCTCATTGCATGATCACGTAAAAACGCTGCCTTCTCATAAAAAGCTGGGTTATTGGTAGTTATCATGCCACCTTCGCCCGTCGTCATAATCTTATTTCCATAAAAACTGAATACTCCTAAATCACCGATACTCCCTACCATTCTATTTTTGTATCTGGCTCCATGAGCTTCCGAAGCATCTTCTATCACATATAACTTGTATTCTTTTGCCAGATCCATTATGCCGTCCATATCTGCGGGGTGTCCATATAGATGGACAGGAATGATTGCTTTAGTTCTTTCAGTAATCTTCTTCCTTATGCTTTTTGGATCAATACACCAGGTTTCCGCTTCAATATCGGCGCAAACTGGCCTTGCGCCGGTGTAAGACACAGCGTTAGCCGTCGCTATAAAAGTTAGATCAGGTATTATTACTTCATCACCTTCTTTTATTCCAAGCAAAGCTACCGCCAGATGCAAAGCGGCCGTACCATTTGACGTTGCAAGAGCATATTTCGTACCGCAGAATTCCGCAAATTTATCTTCAAAAATTTTTATGTATTTTCCCAGAGACGAAACCCATCCAGATTCAACGGCATCCTTTACAAAATCGATTTCTTTTTGTGTTATAGAAGGCGATGAAATAGAAATAAATTTGTTGGGCCCTTTATTTTTATGATTACCATTAATCATCTATCAGTACCTTATTATAATTTTTGATATTATTTCTTTTTTATCGCTTTCTGTATAATATCATCTAGCTGTAGGGCTCTTAAAGGAAAGGTATGATCTCTCAAGGTCCGCGCCTGCCCAGCCCGTCCAATGGCTTGGCGTTCCTGGAGATGGTCAAGAAGCCATCTCACTTTCTCCACGCATTCGGCCGCGGATTGATAAGTCACCACTTCTTTCTCAGGCTCAAAAAGCTGGAACAAGTTTTCTTTCCAGTCCGTGACCAGACAAGTGCCAATTCCCGTAGCTTCAAAAAGGCGTATATTGGAAGCCGAATTTAGAGAAATATCAATATGTGAATTGAAAGTCAACTTGGATCTCTGTAAGGTTTGGTACATCTCAAGCCCAAACACTCCGGGACGCGCTCGTCCTCGAAGACGCGGGTGCACCGAGAACATCGGCCGGTAGTTCCACTGCGCCGCCCTCCCCAATTTGGGGATCCTGGACCAGAGGTCGGAGGAAACTCCGGCTTTACGAAGACCCTGAATAATCTGGTAGAGCGCGCCCTTGGCCATGGTCTTCATATTCTGCTTCAGGCCCAATTCCAGGTTGGGAGTAAAAATTTTGATATCTACCCGGCGCGCCAGCTCCAAGAGCAACTGTTCCCGTTTACTGTGGCCGTCCCGGCCCCGGTTCAGGCTGCCGATAAAGGAAAAATCTATATCCGGGTTGGTCGGGGCCCCAAGTCGGGTTAAAATCCGTGGTTCAAAGGCATGGTTTAGATGGGCGCTGCGATGCCCCTGATTTCTGAAATGGTCCACTAACTCTGGGATGCATGACAACACCAGGTCATAGGCCTTAAAAACCGTGGCGTCCTGATACGGGGCCCCGCACCAGCCCAGGATCAGGGAAATGGCGGGACAGGCATCTCGCAACTCCAAGAGCCACTTACAGGTAAATGTGGAATAATCGTCCATGAACAGGATGTCTGGTTGGAAGGCCGCCACTTGAGCCCAGGCGATATCCCACCTCCAAGTATCAGGGTGAAATTTTACGCCGTTTTCCAGAGCCCAGGCTTTTTGCAAAGACTCCACATTGGCAGCAACCTCCATGACCTCATAGCCCATGGGTTGAAGGGCATGGGACCAGAAATCTCCCCAGCCGAAGGCATCGTAATCCAAAGCTTCTTTCTGGGCCGCATACGATTGATTCGCCAGGCCGGGACGGCTGGCATAAAACGCAGCAATGTACTGCTGATATAGGGAGGTCAGTTTAAGCAACCTCATCTCAAACCCTTAAGGAACTAGCGGAGGAAGGTTGGGCCAGGGTAAAGCCTGGTGAGCATCGGAATTATGTTCTCATATATCCAAGTGTCTGTGGAAATTAGCAAAGAATCCTTCCGGCGATAACCAGTGCTGCCAGAAATCCCTGCATCGGCATTGCAACTCCTTAAAGTCAGCCGGTGACAAACGAGCGTGAAATTCTGCCACTTTCTCTCCGATGTGGGGCAATTCCTGAAGTTCCACCCAGACGCAATACTCCTTCCAATCGACGGCGAAATCATAAGGAAGCACGCAGTCAGTATTGATGAACACCGGAATCCGCCCGCAACTGAGAGTCTCATAGAGGCGATAGGAAAAATTTCCGTTGCCGCGCACACAGAGAATATAATCACTCTCCACCAGATTGTGAACAAATTCTTGTCGGAGTCGCTGTAGCAAGGCGCGATTGCCGAAATCCCCCGGTACAGCCCTGCTGTAGAATGCGCCGTAGAATGCCTCTCTGATAATAAAATTGGTCTCCACGTGGCGGCTCTTCGCAAGGAGACTCAGCCCTCTGGTCCGCAGACGATGGCCTCTGAAGGCGTCCGGATTCCTAAGTCCCAATTTGCTCGCGCCCAAATGCAGCATATTCTTCCAAGTCCATCGAATCCGTCCGAACCCAGAAAACCCCACCAGCGGTTTGTCCCGCTTTTCCCGTAGAGGCAGATGGCCCTCCATGTATTTGTCAACCACATCCTCGCTCCAGGCCGGCATGGCAAATTCTCCTGGCCGCCGCCGCGAGTGATACAAGGAGGTGCGGAACACCAAAGTGTGGTTCACCGCTACCGGCTCGCAGGAGTCATCCCAGAAAAAGATAACTGTCTCTTTGCCGGCCCGCCTGGCCTCATCAATAAACTGTTCGCTCAAGCCACGCCAAGCGGCATTATGGCGCACCTTTTCCCAAGGCGCCGGGAGAACGGCCAGGCTGGCACTGGCTAGGGACGGCGCCATTTCAAAAAGAGTATCCCCCATAGCTGCATAACGGTCGTACCGCCCACTGTTAGGGTCTCGGGGATCCTCCGGAATTTTCCCCCAAAACGGATAAAGCATGACAACATGACTCTTATCCTGGGGCAAATAGCGCTTATCTGAAAATATTTTTACTTTCATGGCTGGGAATGGCGCTTTGGTTAGCTTTCGGGCGGATTCTTGAGAATCAACTGTTCGTTTCTCATCAGATTTCAATCAAGGTTATCAGTTTTCCCAATTAAGCCCCCTTGTAGCTCTCCTTACATAGCCATCAACAAAAACTCCCTTACTTTGATAATTTGTTCTCAATTAATTTAATAAAACCCAAATCCGATTCCCGTTCTGAGCGCCACTCATTCGCTCTGACTTATTACCAGCAATAATGTGTTTTTTTCATGATGATGACACTGTGGGCGTGGGATTTTCTGAGGCCTGCGAAGCAGAAGCCTCCTGTGAATCTTGCAGCATTTCGCCAACAACTGACAAAGCAGGGACTGGATATCGTTCTTGTTGGAATGCTTTATACTTGCTTCTGATCGTTTTCATCATGGGGTTTTCGACAGTGATATGAATAACCCAGGCCACGATGAGAACAATTACAATTGTTATTAATATAATTACTTGCGGATCAAGGTTAGTTTTATACAGGTTTCTCAATATAACATAACCAACATTATCGTGAATCAGATAAAGAGGATAAGAAACTGCTCCCAAAAAAAGGAGAGGTTTTTGAATAATAATTGATAACTTGCCATAAGCAAACAGGTAAAATATTATAAAAAATCCAGAAATAATTGTAGCCTCAGGAATATGACGATAAAATCTAGAAAATAAAGGATCAATTAAGAGACAACCAGCAATAATAATATGCGTCATTAAAGAAGATTGCTTGTTTTTTATTTTATAAAACATGATGCCAGCAATAAATAAATTACCAAAATTAAGTAAAAAAGTTACTTTGAAGACATCTGGCAAATTAAATCCAAAAAGCCTTTCTATAACTTTAATGATAAAAATAATTGATAGCCAGATTATGGCAATAATATCAATTCTCTTCAATAAGCTGGTTAAGAAAAATATTAACATAATGAGATAAAAAGCTAACTCATATGATAATGTCCAATATGATCCATCAACATACGGAACCTGAAACCAATATTCAAACATTGTAATATTAACCAATGCCTCTTTTAAACTGACTTCCCGACCTGGAAGACCTGTAAACAATACAACGAAAAACGTTATCGCTCCTGCCGTCCAGTAGGCCGGATATAACCGAGAAAATCTGGCCACAACGAAATCTAAGCCTTTATTGACCCGTTGCAGGGTAAGAAATATTACAAATCCGCTAATTAAGAAAAATAAATTAATCCCATATAAACCATACGGAAAATAGAACCATAACCGATCGGATTGGCCGTACTCATAATGGGTTGTATAATGAAATAATACGACACTCAGAGCGGCTATGCCGCGCAAAGCATCCAGCTCTAATAATCTCTTGGGACCACTCATGGAATGATTCACCATCTCAGGATAAGTGACTCAACATAAAACTAAAACAAGAGAGGTTTTAATAATTAATGGTGCCACGTTTGGTCAGTCCGGGTTAACCGGTTTAGGCATTATAGGCCTGAGAACTCAGGGGAGAGCTTCCCACTCATAATCCATCAGGACATCACCTGCCATATCCTGGGGAGGAAGCAACTTGGTGGGATAGAACTCCGCTCCTATCACATCAAAAGATACCACCTGGGAAATCCAGTCTGACCATTCCCCAGCCACCCGGCAGGCCAAAGATAAGGTATAGGTGCCCGGAACCAACCCAAGACGGGGCAGGGTACACCTGACCTCGCCCTTGGAGGCGAGATTGTCAAACTGCATGCCTGCCACTTCGCTGGAGAGATGCGCCACCGTCTGCCCTTTGATGTTTTCCACCATAACGGTGAAAGCCAGGTTTTGCTTCCTGACGGGGTGGTTCTCCTGATAGCCGATAGTAACATGCATCGGTTTGCCATTGGTAAAATGCTGCTTACCACGGCTCGTATCATCACTGAGAATACAATGGGTAAGCTGAACCACGCCGTCGAAACAGGTCTTTTGCCGGCCAGGATGGCCTGCGAGGGAGAGGTAGCCGTTGTCCACCTTGGCAAAAGAGGCAATGGAGGAAATATAACTGGCCACCACCGCCGCCGCGGTGCCTTCCTGGGTCAGCCTGCCCTGTTCCAACAGCACTCCTCGCTTGCAGAGAGCCGTAATGGCCCCCATGTTGTGACTGACAAAGACCACGGTCCGGCCCTGGCTGGTAACCTCCCCTATTTTGGCCAGACACTTTTTCTGAAATTCGATGTCGCCCACCGCCAGGACCTCGTCCACCAGCAGAATTTCCGCATCAAGATGGGCGGCCACGGCAAAGGCGAGCCGCACATACATGCCGCTGGAATAACGTTTTACCGGAGTATCTATGAACCGCTCCACTCCGGCGAAATCTATGATCTGGTCGAATTTCTGATGGATTTCGGAGATCCTCATTCCAAGGATGGCACCGTTGAGGAAAACATTTTCTCGTCCGGTGAGCTCGGGATGAAAACCGGTCCCCACCTCCAACAGGCTTGCTACCCGCCCTCGGATCTTGACCAGCCCTACCGTTGGGATCGTCACTCGTGCCAGTATCTTCAATAGGGTGGACTTGCCGGCTCCATTTAATCCGATCAGTCCCAGGACATCGCCCTGCTCGACCTCCAGGGATACATCGCGGAGGGCCCATATGTTGGCGGAGGACAGCTTTTTATCCGCATCGCCAAAAAAGACCATCTTGGCGTTGGGATCTTCCCGCCCCCGTATCCGGGCCCACCAACTCTGAAAATCCCGGTAAAAGGCGCCGTGGCCCAAAAGGCCCAAACGGTATTCTTTGGACAAGTTTTCAATTACCAGAGCACGGGACATAGGAGGAGGACTAAGCTAGTGAATGAAGCATGGGCATCAAATTGTATCCACAAAGGTTCTCTCAACCCGGTTGAACAAAACCAGGCCACAAAATAAACAAGCCAGGGTTACGATCCAGCCCACCAAAAAATATTCCAACGTGATACCACTTTTCCCCAGAAAGGCCGCCCTGAACCCTAATATAATGGAGGATAGGGGATTTAAGATAAAAAACCGTCGGTAGTTTTCAGGGACTTGGGAAAGGGGATAAACCACAGGGGTTGCGAGCATCCAGAGTTGAACCCCCACGCTCATAACGTTGGTCAGATCCCGATATCTGGTGCTGATGGAAGAAACGATGAGTCCACAGGCAATTCCCATGGCGGCCATTTGGACCAGCAACAACGGGAAGGCAAGGAGCCACAAGCTAGGCACAACGTTGAAGCCTTTCACATAGTAGAATATAAGCAGCAGGACGAATACCGCAAACTGGATAAAAAACTTAAACATATTATTGATGGCATTGGCGAGGGGAACTACCAGCCGGGGGAAGTATACCTTTCCGAATACTGGGGCATTGGTTACAAAAGTTTCAGCAATCTGCGAAAAGCAGTCCGCAAAGTAACCCCAACAAATAGTCCCTGAAAAATAAAAGAGAATTTCCGGTAAGCCATCCGTAGAGATCTTAGCAATCCTACCAAAAATTATTATAAATACCAGGGTGGTGAGTAATGGTTGGAGTACAAACCATAAGGGACCCAATATGGTCTGTTTGTATTTGGCGACAAAATCACGTCTGACAAACAGCTTTACCAAGTCACGATATTTCCATATTTCCTTGAAATTAAAATTTAACCACGAATGATAAGGAGAAATAATTATAGTCCATTCAGCATCATCTTCCGTACCAAGAACACTTGTATTAATTTTGTGATTTATCATTTTGTATAAATAATGCTAATAATTATAATTACAATTTTAGTTTATCTTGCCAATCTATTAAAATTGCGTCCAATTACATAATATTTTATTCTTTGAACGTCCTTAATAGTTTTAGTCTTATGATATTACTCATAAATTATCACTACCATCCGATACACTGATTGAATAGCAAGGCTTGTTATTTATTGACCAAGCATCACCCACAAATCCAGGCGATCCAAGAGCATGGTTTGGGCCAAGCGAGTAAGTTTTAAGTCTTTTATTATATTAAAAATCAAATACATGTCAAGATAGCCCTTATAAGCTTGGACTATTCGGCATAATTTGATGGGGGTCAGGCTAACTATATGATATAAATATGAATATTTAGCAAGTCGGGGGCCTCAAAGATGCCCGATTGACCTGCCCCCAATAGTTGTACCAAGTTTTAAGTTAGTCTCGGGGTCAATGGAGATGCCCCCTTTTTTGGACCATTTTGCGTGAGAAAATTTCGCTTTTTCCTTTGAGGCAATAGAGCCGATAGGCCCGCTTGTGGTTAATAGCCCGGCCCTCCCGCTGCAGGAGGGGGTGGATCCGCCGGTAGCCCTAGCGCACCCGCACGGCGGCAATCTCTTTGATCCGGTGTCTCAGGGGTGCCTGCTCAGGTTTCCGGGACCGGTAGGAGAGGGTGGAGCGGGGGCCGGATAGGGTTTGGGTTGCCCCCCGGATGCGCACCTGGGGGCAGGTGCGCAACAACTCCACCGTGGTCCGCACCTGGGCAGGCTTCAGAGCTTTTTATTGGTCTTACCCCAGCCCTTTTCTGGTTAAGGGTTGCCGGGATGGTCATTTAGTCTTGTTTTATGCAAACGACAGCACCCAACCTAGTTTTGAGAGATCAGATCAAGCCCGCCAGAAATGGTGGCTTTGACTTTCTTTAATACTTATCAATCCTTAATACCGACAACTCCGATACAGGAGTATGGATACTTGGTAAGATTAGTTATTATGCCATCAAAAGCTTGAAAAATTCGCAAGGGGAAGACTAACCCCCAGGTTATGGCGTGGGGGATATGTTTGTCCAGCCAGTAAGTCAATTTCAGCAGTGCTTGAGAGATGAGACCGCTCATGAAGGTTATCTCAGTAACTTTTAAGCCATTTTTAGAAAATATTTCTTCGAGTTCTTGACGGGTATACCCTTCTCTTACATGGCCCCCGTCTTCATAAGATGATAAAGTCTCGTCATGGGGAGCATTACCGCTCTTAAAAGGGGCAGTAAGAAAAATATTTCCCTTTACCATTAAAAGGGCCTGTAAATTATTGATTAGTTGCTCGTCATTCAAGATATGTTCAATTGTTTCAAAGCAAATGATTTGATTAAAGGTACCCAGCTGCTCGCGATATTTGCCCAATTCCCGCAGATCCATAGTTATGAAGCTGATATTGTTGATCATCAAAATTTGGGCGCGGTGCGCGCCTTTCCGATTGCTGGCTTCGTCAAAAGAAAGGCCTACGGTCGCGTTGCCCCGTGTGGCGGCATAAAGAGCATAAGCTCCTGACCCGCAGCCGGCGTCGAGAGTCCGCAGGGGACCGGGATTGATCCGATCCCTCAGAAATTGCCATCGGTCATACATCGACGGGTCGCCGAACAGCACCCCGATCCGCCAGCCGAACACTCTGACCAAGCAGTCTTTCATCAGGGCGCCTAGATCGACATTTTTCCGGATATTCAACCGCCAAGTCATCTCTAACAATTAGCTCCTTCTTTCGTTCAAGAATATACGATTGCCAATCCTGCCTCTTTTTAACCCAGATTATGAGGCAACCTTGCCCACCGCAGTCAGGAAATGTTTTTGGGAACCTCATTCTCCGAGTTTAACCCGGACAAGCTTCTTTTTTTGTAGCCGAATTGTCCAAATATAGTAATAATACCATAAATTTCCATGAATCCGTCAACCAACCAGCCTAATAAAATAATTTTCTCGGGAAGTTTGGCATACCTGCCCATCAGACACCAGATACCCCTGGATTATGCGGCAGAATTTGATGGATTTATGGTGCGAGGCCAACCAGGCCGGGCTACAGATGGGGGTTCTGCCTACAACCTCCTGCATATGATCCGGCAATGCTAGATTTGGGGTGAAGAAGTGAAACGGTCCATGGAGTGGCTGATCAAGCGATTAATCAAAGTGGGCGCCAGGGTTTCTTATCAGGCCCGGCGATGATTTGTCCATGTGGACCCGGCTTTTCTTCTCTCGCACCATTATCGGGCGGTGCTGGGTTGGGCTCCTTAAGCTCTACAGCAGAGAGGTATCCTGGTTCTGGGAGTGCGGTATGCTCAAATTTTTGAAAAAATTATTTTTTCAAATGAACTTGTACTATCATGGCATCGATGAGAGGACTCGGCTTCAAGAACAGAAATTTTGAGGGATGTTTTCAGGGGAAACGATAGAAGAAACTATTTTTTGACCGCAATGGCTAAGACTGCGGCATAATCTCGGTTAGTCTATGAGGTTAAATTAACCTGCTATGAAATCCATTTCAAAAGACGCAGCCCCATTATCTTTCATCAAGCTGCTATCATTTGTTCTGATCACTGCCAGTGTCATCCTCTTGGGGGTAATCTTGGGAGGGGAACTGATGGTGAGGTGGTTGAAACCCCAACCCATCTCCTTTCCCAAGTGGACTTTTTCTTACCAATATGGCCACGTGCTGCCGAAAGATTGCCGCATGGACCATTACTTCCCCGGTAAATGGCATTACGTTTATACCATCAACAGTTACGGCTACCGCGGGCCACAGATCTCCGTATCTAATCACTATCCAAGAAAGAACATCGTTATTTTGGGGGACTCCTACGCCTTTGGCACCGGAGTCCAAGACGGGGAGGCCTTTGCGGACGTCCTGCAGCGCGACCTGAAAGGTCAATTTGATGTGATCAATCTGGGTGTCGGCGGATATGGTCTCACTCAGGAGATTAGAAGGTACTATGAGTTCGGCCAGCTATACCGGCCATCCTATGTCATCTTACAGTTTTGCCAGAATGACCCTATGGACAATCTTGACCAGCCGGTCACCGAGATACATAATGGCACGTTTGTCTTCAAAAACACTCAGGCTCACTACAATTGGTTTAGATCAATTATAGGAAATTGCCCCGTGTTTCAAAAAAGCCAGCTTTATAGTTTCGTGAGGAATTTTATCTATACTCACTACGTGAGCGTGCATCAGTACCAGGATAAGAAACCAGATAAAGAGCAGCAAACCCCTTTGAATTATGATCAGACCCAGGAAATGAATGTAAGGGCAGAAAAATTTTACATCGAATTATTAGGAGCCTTTGCCCGAGACTTGTCGGAGAACCGGATCAAACTGGTGCTCATCTCGGTCAATGGAGAATTAGACTCCTGGAAGATGATACGCCAGGCGGTGGATGGCCTGTCGCAGGCCGGCGTCCTGACGTACCTGGAAGTTGAGCCCTGGTTTCAGGGCCAACGCGATTTTGGCTCCCCGGAAGGACACAAGTGGGGGGTCAAGGCTCATGCCATTATCGGCCGACACCTTGCGGCGTTCTTCAGGGGACTATCGGGACCGGGAAACCCTGGAGAAGTTCCCGGCAAGGAATGATCGACCGTGGCCATGGTAAAACGGGGATATCTTGCAATTTCCCCAGGAATGGATTATGATTTTTTTATTACATGCACTTGATAAAACTACCTAACTTCATATTACTGGCAACTCGCTGAAAATGGATGTGATTTAAGGGGTATTAGAAAGAATTTTACTCCTTATCAGTTTTCTTGTTCGTTACCCAGATTTCTGCCGCCTGTTTTTCTGGGTTCTCAAGCTCTTTCAGTTCATCAGGGTCAATACGCATAAATGCTCTCATGGTGACTTGACCAGCCAACTAACTTAAAACTTGGTACAACTACTGGGGGCAGGTCACCAAGACTCAGCCCCTTTAATGCATTTAGACACAAGGCGAACATTTTCCCAAGGCCATTCAGGTATTCCGATGACTCAGAGATTTGTTCACACACGGGCAAACAATGCGGCCCTGCCCAAATTTGATAGGAGCGTTTCGCTCTTGTGCTGGGCGTATAACGAAGAGGAACTCATCGAAGGCTTTTTGCGCCGCATCCACGCCATGCTGGAGGCGTCCTGTGAGAAGTTCGAGATAGTCCTTATCGACGATTGCAGCACCGACAAAACAAACGAGATAGCCAGGTCTTTACAGCCAGAAATTCCGCAGCTCAGGATGCTACGCAATGAGAAAAACATGAATGTGGGCTATTCTTGCCGCCGGGCTCTGCGTGAAGCCCGTATGGAATATCTCTTCTGGCAGACTGTAGACTGGTCCTATGATATCGAGATGCTGCGCACCTTCCTGGAACTTTTGAAGCAACACGACATTGTGACTGGGGTGCGGCGCAGACCGGTAGCGGTTAAAAGCAAAATCGCCAAGCCGCTCTACGGACTGGCCGGCCTCTTCCACATCAAACACCTTACCAAGCGGTCCGACACCATTTACAAGGCATTCGTGTCAGTCTGCAACTACGTGCTCCTACGGCTGCTTTTTGCCGTGCCCCTTTCGGATTTCCAGAATATAGGCTTTTATCCAACCAGGCTGGTCCAGTCCCACAAGATAGAGGGGATAAGCTCTTTCCTTAATCCTGAGATGCTGATTAAGTCGCACTGGCTGGGAGCATCTATCGTAGAAGTGCCTATTTCTTTCCTGCCGCGTCAGGCCGGGGAGGCCAAGGGCACGCGTATCAAGGCCATTATGAGCAGCGTGGGCGACGTTTTCAGGAACTGGTACAAATGGCGGGTGAGGGGACAATGCCCGCGTAAGGGGCATGGACGCATTACGCGCCTGAACCCGGATGTCTGGGAAGTCATTTAGAAGAAAATCTTTGGAGGAGTATCCTGCAGATGATTCAGCCCTCTTGACGTCTGGCGTCAGCATCTTTCAAGATTTTCCAGTAGTTGTACTGCCAGGAACGATAGCGCCAGTCTGGACATCGGGCACAGAGGGGAATATCGGGCCCCCTGCGGGCCAAGTGCTTTTCACGAAAATAACGGAATCCCCGCCCCAACCAGATTTCGCTGATGGATTTTTTTAATACGCTACCCAAATTAGTTTTACCCCTGATATCAAAACCACAAACCTGAACATTACCTCGAGAATCAATATTTAAACGCTCAAATAGAAAAGGACAGGGTATATTCTTCTCAGGCGGTAGATAAGGCGTTGAATCGGCAGAGTGGTCTTCATTTATCGCCCAGGTAAGGAATTTTCGTTTCTGGAAAACATCTACCAGCCCCATCCAAAAAGCCTCCACTTGCTCTATATCAACATCCTGTTGATTAACCCCGCTGGCCACAATACGAGTAGAAGCTGATAATTCATTCCTCAGACGCACGATCCCTTTAATATTTCTTACCAGCCTGTCAAAGTTGAGTCCCGGGCGGACTTTAGCATAGGTAATATTGTCGCTTGCATCTACGGAGAATTCCACTGCGTTTACCCCGCATTCGAGAAGAGCTCGGGCTCGCTGCTCGGTTACGAGTGATCCGTTGGTTATAATTCCAACCTTACAGCCTTTTTCCTTCGCATAACGGACTAATTCAATTATCTGGGAGTGAAGAAAAGGTTCTCCACCTCCAGATATGCGCAAATAAGCGCCATGCTCTCCGACCTGATCGGCTATGGTTTTAAAAATATAATCCGGCATAAAAGGGATATCAGCATACTGATTCCGAATATCTGAATTGGTATATGGGCATTCAGGACATTTTGAATTGCAAACATAAGAAAGGCCAATCACGACCATTAAAGGAAATTTCTCTGCTCCTTCTTTAATACCAAAATTATCATGGAAATGTTTTATATCCTTTTTAATATCCATCCCGTCCTCCCTAATTACGAGGCACCATCGTCTGGCGACCCGAAGGAATCACAATTGGTGAAGCAGTTTGCCAATCCACACAACGAGCGCAGAATTCGGGTAACTTGCCGAAGTTTTTCTTGTACTGAAGATAACGTAACGTCTTCAGCTCGGTAAGCCAAATATCCTGCAAGCTGCGTTGCCAGATATTACCTGCTTTATAAAAACCTTCATAATCTACTACACAAGTGACGACATCCCCATTGTAGTGGATGGCGGTGGTCTCCATGGCCCATCGGCAGGGAGGCCTTTCAGTTTGATCCGCCGAAAGATTCGGAGCTTCAATACTACCTGCCCAACTGCATTTGGGCCGAAATTTTACAATTGCCCCACGGTCACTCCAGTAACGTTTGAACTCTTCCTGTTCGTGTTCGTTTTCATCCATGACCGACATTTGCACCGTCACGGTAGGTTGAAAACGCTTTTCCGCAATTACCCGCCTGAGAATTTCCTCAGTGCCTCTTACGGAAGCTTTAAAATTGCCTCCCGGACGAATTAAATTGTAAGTCTTTTCGGTTACCGCATCCAGGCTGACCAAAAAGCGGTCCAAACCCGATTCGATGAGGCTGTCTATTGCTGCGCTATTAAGATAAGTGGCATTCGAATTGAGGACTACCCGTTTTAGCCCAACTTCTTTGGCGTATTGTATCATACCAAATATGGTATTCTTTAGTAATAAGGCTTCTCCCATGAACGTGACCCATACTTCACAGTCAGGTTCTACGGCTGCCACTTCTTTGACGATCTTCATATAAAGTCGCAGGTCCATATTACCTTTTCTGCGAGTCATGGATTTATGAGGGCACATTATACATCGTAAATTACAAGCAGCAGTCGTTTCGATCACCAATTGCTTGGGGTAACGGAGATCAATCTTGTCAAATTTGACAAAGTCATCTTCGAATTCCATTTATGTCACCTAAGGTTTTGATTCTATAAAACTAAGGTTTATAGTTACCATGATGAAGCCATTTTAACAGTCGATCATCGAGTCCTAGGCTTCTTATGACAGGCCATCTTTCCTCGACCTGTTTTATCTCATAATGAAATCTGATAAATCTTACCTCTAATTCGGGGAGCTTTATAATAGCCATCGACCCTCTGGGGTCGCCATCGCGTGGCTGCCCCACTGAGCCGGGATTTACCCAGAGGGCATGGTCTTTTTTCATCAAGGCAGGTCTGTGGGTGTGGCCGAAAACTACAATGTCAGCATTCGTCGGTTTAATCTGCTCAATTGAGATGATTCTTTCAGATAGAGGGGACCTAGGGCTCCCGTGTACAATAAGGAATTGGCATCCATTAATATTGTAGTAAATTTTTTGGGGCAGCCCCCCAATAAAGCTCAGTTGTTCTTTGTCCAGGACACTACGCTGCCAACGCGCGGTGATTGTTGCCGAAAAACTCTCCGGAAACTCTTCACCTGTCACGACCTTCTGGTCATGGTTTCCGACGACAATGCAGGCCCTGTCAGCCAGGCGTTCTTTCACAGTATCGATCACCTCCCTGGGGAACGGGTAAAAACCGACAAGATCGCCCGCAATCATGAACCACTCGACTCCCTCATCCAGGGAGACTGCTATGGCTTTTTCCAAGGCAGGAAAATTGGCATGAATATCGGCAAACAGCGCTATCTTCATTAGGGTAATATTTGATCCAATAAATAACGACAAACAGTCTTGTTAAATATCAGATCGGGATGTTCAAGACGCTCTTCGAAAATTGCCTCTTTGATAAGCATCGCTGGCTCATTAAATCCCATAAGCGCTTTAATCGAAGTAGAGGAAGAAAAGCGGGCATTAATTTCAAGCACCAGAGGACAAGAATTGTTCAGCCTGATCTGGGTACAATAAGGACCAGCCCCTCCTCCGAGAACCGTCAATACCTGGTTGACTCGGTCGGCTATTTCGGGAAAGATAATGCTCTTTCCCTTCATAGTGCTTCCATATCCAAGTTTACGCTTTAAAATAATGGGTCCAAACAGACGAGAGTCTTTTACTTGATAAGAACCACAGGTAAATTCCATATCGTCATGGCCGACTTTTTCCTGCACTATGTAAGCGCTTTTGCTATATTTTTTCTGGTAGTAGCGGAAATCATCTTTATTTTCAACCTCAACTAAACCTTTGCCAGCCGAGGATGAACGGGGTTTGGCAATCATCGGAAAGTTGAGCTTGCTCAAAATCAGCTTTTCATCTTCTTCCAAACAAAAAGTCGGAATAACCGGGATCCCATGAGATTTAAGGAACAGATGGGTATTCCACTTATCCTCGGTTATCTTATAAACCTGTTCATCCGGCAAAATCGTCATAAAGCCATTTCCCTGGAAAGCAGACCTATCCGCCACCATGCGGTGCAGGTCATGGTCCACTCCGGGGATGACTAAATTCACCCCGTGCCGAGTAATATATTTCACTAAAAATTCTGTATAGCCGGGTTCATTAGCCCTGGGTATAACCACCCGATCATTGACGAAGCAAAATCCCACCGCCTCTTTATCAGCCTCAGCGCCAATCACCTCAACGGGGAGCTTAGCCATCTTGATGGCATTAACAATACCATAGCCTATGACTCCACCGACTCCGGTGACCAGAACCTTAGGCTTAGTCATTGGCGCAACCCACTAATTTACGAATATCCGCCATTGCCTCTGCCAGATCAAAATCAGGTTGATAACCGAAGGCTTCCCGAGCTTTTTCGATGCTCATATAGAAGTCGGACGGTGGATCAGATGCCCCGGTGACAGGTCCAAATTGCAAGGGATGCCTACCCGTACCCAGATATTTATGGCAGGCCTGGGCGTATTGTTCGACGGTACGCCCTTTTCCACCTCCCACATTAAAAACTCCTGAGACGCAAGACTCTAAGGCCAAACGAATAGCCCGGACGGCGTCCTTGACATAGATAAAATCTCGAATAGCTCGGTAATGTCCAAACAGGGTAATGGGCTGATCTTTAATAGCCATTTTGATAAATTGATCTCTTACATAACCCCGCTCTTGACCTAAGCCAAACACCTCGGCGAATCTCAGGCATGACACACGCAGATCATCAGATTTATAAAATTTCAGCAGGATAGCCTCGCCAGCCAATTTGGAAAGGCCGTAAGCTGAATTAGGGCGGCATAAGGCATTTTCCGTAACCGGCAGGACTTTCTGTGACCCATAGACCATCTGACTGGAGGCAAAAATGAATTGATTGCCCCCATTTCTAAATAAAGCAGTGTAACATGCATAAGTGGAAGACAAGTTACACCAGATATCTTTTTCCCCCCAAGTACTGTCAGGCATAACCGCAGCCAGATGTATGACAGCTTCGGTGCCGGGAGTAATAAATTGATCAGGCTTGCGATAATCGACCCCCAAGTGCCAAACCGGGTCAGTATAAGTACAAGGTTTCTCCTTGGCTCTGGTCACTGCCACCACTTCGTACCCACGCCCAACCAATTCCTTTAAAAGGTAGCGGGCGATAAATCCTGAAGCGCCGGTGACCACTACTCGCATCATCAAACCCGTGGCCGAGCCAATACATATATATCCATGGAATAAGCGGGCAATTCCCTGCCGATTTCAAAAAAAGCATCTATCAATTCATCCTTCCAATGGGCCATCTGCCCTTTGGAGAGAGGTTTAAGAAAAATTCCCTCACAAACCACAACCTCAAGTCCTGATGCCTTTATATGGTCCAAAAGCATCTCGTAGGTGTAAAGCCGCCGATGGCCAATTAAATGATCCTTTTCGGACAACTGATCAATCTTCTCCATCAAGCATAGCATGAAGCCTATGCGCCGGTTGAGGGAGGCAGCATTGGGAACCGCAATGTGAATAACGCCGTCTTTAGTGAGGAATTGTTTATACTTAGATAAAATGGCTATTGGATCTTCAACATGTTCTATTATGTGAGACATTATGATATTAGGAAAGAGTTGCTTTGGTTCATATTCTTCAAATAGCGCTACTTCAAAATCAATCCTTTTTAATGCATTGGCCGTTAACCGTTCTTTAGTCATATCGATATAACGTTTCGAGCCGTCCACACAGACCATGCGCTCAAATAGCTTACAGAGTTGTTCAGTCATGAATCCAGTAGAAACGCCAAGCTCCAGGGCAAAACTACTATCTTTGGCATGACGCCCGATTAATTCCGCAGTCTTAAGAAGAATCTTGATTTCTTCCCAGTCAGCTTCCGGGTCATATTGGGTAGCAATTTTTTCTAGTCTCTCGGACTCTTTTTGGTAAGGCATTAAATCCCCCTAATATGAGTGACTTTTCCCCAGTACCTTTTCCCACCATATTTGGAAACAAACTAGGTTCCATATCTTGGCATCTAACCCAGTTACTCCCCCTTTAAAAGCTCTTTTAATATTTCGAACATATTCTATATTAAACACTGCCTGCGGCAAAGAATCAAGATTAGACTCCACCCAACCCTTTAAATTGTTGTGCATCCAGGAGTAGATCGGCTGCACAAAACCCTCCTTAGGTCGGCTCAACAAATCCTCGGGCACCAAGTCCTTAATGGCCAGCTTATGCACATACTTATTGATACCCTGAAAAATTTTCATGCCACCCGGCAGGCGACTGGCGAATTCGATAATCCGGTAATCCAGGTACGGACACCTCACTTCGATGGAGTGAGCCATGGAAAGGCGATCAACGAAGGATAGGCACTGATTAGGCAACAGTTCCCGCTGGTCCACCTCTAAAGTGACATTGAGGGGATCACTGGCCGTCGCCTCAGCCAACAGATGCCGGTAAATATTTTGGGTGTCCTCCATTCCCACCTTTCTCAGAAATTCAGGACTCAATAGTTTACGTTTCTCTTGCTCATCAAAGACCGCCAAACGCATGCGCCAGGCAGCCTGATGCGGCGCCGCGATGGCTTGCAAATAGCCAAAATCAGTCTCGGAGCTAAATGGGGCCAGGAGGTTCCGTTCCGAATCGCTCAGATCGGCAAATTTAGTCTTGCCTTGTTGCTTAAGGCGCAGGAAATGATGCATGGGCTGCGCCAACCGATGGGCCAGATAACTCCCAAACAGTTCATCGGCGCCGTCACCTGATAAGGCCACCTTGACGTGTCGGTGGATCAGGATGCTGAGAAAAAAAGTGGAGACAGTGCCGGAAAAAGGCTCATCAAAGGCCTGGAGGACCTCGGGGAAGCGCTCGGCGAACTCAGTGGCGGACAAGATGTATTCATGGTGTTGGGTATGGAGGCGGCCAGACATCAAGCGGGCGTACTGGATATCGAGAGACTTGCCGGCAAACTGCCCCTGGGGGTCGTCGTCGTAACCAAGACAGAAGGTGGTGACCGGCTGCGTCTGGTAGCGGCACATCAGGGCGACTACTGAGCTCGAATCGACCCCCCCGGACAGGTAGGCTCCATAGGGCACATCGCACTGCATCCGCAGGCGCACGGCATCATCCAATAGGCTTAACAGATGGGAGGCGGCTTCCGAGGGGGTGATATCTTCCAGAGGGTGGCTGAAATCCAGGCGCCAATAGGGGGCCTGCCGCACCTGGCCGCCTTCCCACACGAGATAATGGCCGGGCAGGAGTTGGCGGATATTCTCATAAGCAGTGGCCGGGGCGCTGCAATTTTTCAGGCTGAAATAATGATAGAGAGCCTGGTAGTCAAGCTGCTGGGGAACCTCGGGGTGGGCTAAAAGCGCCTTGATCTCGGAGCCGAAAATGAGTTGGCCGTTTCTCGAAGCCCAATAGAGCGGTTTTTTGCCGATACGGTCGCGATACAACAACAAGCGCCCCCGTCGGCCGTCCCATAAAGCCACTCCGAACATACCGTTAACGCCGCCCTTCTCAGGCCAAAGGTCGCCGTATTCCTCATAGAGATGGACAATGGTTTCCGTGTCGCTATGATGGGAGCGGAAGACATGGCCGCGTGCCTGCAAATCGGCACGCAGCTCCAGGTGATTATAGATTTCGCCGTTGAAGACCACCCATATCGTGGCATCTTCATTGCAGATGGGCTGGTCGCCGGTTTCCAGGTCGACGATGGCCAGTCGGCGCATGCCCATATGGACGCCTTCACCTTCGTGATAGCCTTCGCCGTCCGGACCGCGATGGATCAGTGAGCGGCACATGGCTCGCAGCGTTTCGGGGCGGGGGTGGCCGGTGAACCCCACAATACCGCACATCAGGTATTCCCCCCCGGTTGGGGCGCGACCTCTCCCGCCACCATCTGCCAAACCCCGCCTGTCACGGAGAAAGCGCAGCTAATAACCCGCCAAATTAAAAACACCACCGCTCCTCCGTGAATCCCGAAAAAAATATAGACCGTTTGAGCCACGGCTTCCAGCCACCCGAGATTACCCGGCGTTACCGGAATCACGCCAATGAACATCACCCCGGGCGATAACAGCGCATACGGCCAGAAGGCCCGCATGTCAAACAATTGCGCCGCCAGGAGGCCAATCCCCGTCATGCACAGCAAGGTGTTGCCCAGGCTCACCAGCAGGGTCAGGGCCAACACCTTCCTTTGTCTGAAAACCTTGGGAGAAACCAAAATAAATTCCTGCCAAGCCGTCCCCAGCGACCTGCCCATCCATGCTTTAAAGCGTTCTTCCAGCCGGGGAAAGCGCAAAAAAGCCGCGGCCGCCACGCCAAGGATCGGCAGCAAGAGGGCGACAATGAGAGAGGCGGGGAGCACTTCCAGGGCTATGAGCCGACGTGATACCAGGACTGCTCCGGCTCCCAGGGCACAGAGGCTGAGGCTCACCAGGCCCAGAACCCTATCCAGCAGCAGGATACCGGTCAGTGAGGAATAAGAACGGCCTGTATATTGGCGCAGGTAGGTCAGGCGCACCAGGTCCCCCCCGAAGCCCCCCGGCAGGAAATTATTATAGAACATCCCCATCATGACAACCTTAAGTGAAGTGAAAAAGGAGCAAGCAGATCCACACGCAAAGAGAATGAGCTGCTGCCGGCGGGCCACGCACAACATCGAGCCGGCCAGAATTAGGAAGAGCAGGCCGATGCACCCCAGATTTTGTATACGAAAAAATTTTGCCAGGGTGTGCAGATTTAAACTGCCGCTCGCCACCAGGTAGTAAATCAGTACCAGGACCAGCAAGTAGCGCAGCGGCTTGGAGAATTTTTTCCAGATGGAAGCAAGGGACATTGCGGCTCATTAGTCGCACAAGCGGCCGAACCAGGGACGAGGTCGACCACTTATTGATGGTTGTGGAAGCATAAAATTTACGATAGTGTAGGCAGCCATTATTATCCTGGAGATTCCGGTCACGTCAAAAGACTGCTGCTCCACCGGCAAAGAGGGAGGGAGGAAAATTCAAGCTCCGGCAAAACCGAAAACTGAATCATCTCCAGGCCCCAAAAAACCAGGCATTGGGCTGCACTGCACATTATTGACCTCCGCTGGCCTGCCTGGGGCCCTGATCCGGCCGAGGCTTCCACAGTTGCCAGCCATCACAGGTGCCGAGTAATTCATACCCCTGGGGGAAAGGCAGGCCCAAGTCCACCAGGACACTGGTGGGGACAAAGTCAAGGGGTTTGGGGTCGGGCGTTCCGTAGCAGAAAATCCAAGCTTGCCGCAATTCCTGGTAGGTGGCGGCTTTGCGATAGTATTGAACGATATTCTTTACAGCCATATAAGTCGGTCTTACGGGGATCTGCGTCCCTATGCTTTGGGCCTGGAGCATGAACGGCACAGCCCCGACGTCGAAGGAGAGATGCAGCATCGGCATGCCTGGGCGCCACCCATGGGCCAGAGCCAGTTTGCGGACACATTCCATAAATTCCTTGCGGGACTGGGTCACATACAAGGGAGTGCTGTTTTCCCGTAATTTAAGGGGCGCGTTCAAAGCCATCAGCGGCGCGTCCTGGCGAAAAGGCGTTTTGATAAATTGGGCCAGCGAAGCAAGGGCGAAGATACTCAAAACCAGAGCACTCACCGTGACCAGGGGATTGCGTATTGTGGGCTTGGTCAAAGTGAAAGCCGCCAACATTCCGCCGGTCAAGATGACAAACGCTTTGCTCACATTATAGCTCATTGCGTTGTTGGAGCCAAAACAATAAAAATATAAGCTAATGAAAACGAAAAGCGGCAGTAAAAATAACCTTTTGGGTACATTTTTGTGATCCATATAGAGCAGCATGAAGACAAATGTTAGAAATACCAAGGTGGGGCAAAGAATGCCTAATAGCTGAGACACTATTAAGGAAACTGCGATAAAGGTAGCGCTTATAGCTATCAACGTGGCAATGAACGTTTTTGTTCTATCGGTGTAATATCGGCGGAATAACTCCATAGAAATTAAATACAGAGCAAAAATCCCTATGAGGCGCCACGCCCATATTTTTTGACCCGGATAGAGCAAGGTGCCATGAATAATCGATGACAACGAGTACATGGGCACCAAGCTCATGGCCCAGATACCGGCTTTGTATTTATCTAGTGAAGTTCCAAGGCCTTCCGAGAGGAAGGTAAAATGCAAGGCTATCAGCACTGCAGCCAGGCAGGCTGCGAGGAGGATGTCGCCCTGGCGTCCAAGCCAGCTACGCACCTGGGGAAAGAGCGCCAGCCACAAAAATCCCACCGCCGCCAGCCCTGCGGCAGTAGTGGGTTTTCCCAAAAAGGAAACCACCCCTCCCAAGGCTATACCGAAGAGACAGGCGGTGCGCGCCAGCCAAGGGCAAGGACTTTGTCCATCCTGGCCCACCGCCGAATACAGGCACAAGGAAGCCAGACAAAATAACACGCCAACCAGATTGCACCAATTATAACTTGGCGTCAAAAGGCCACCGAAATAATAGGCTAATGCCGCGGTAAGGAGGGCGCAGAGCAGGCTTGCCCTGGCAGAACTAGAGAGCTGATAACCTAATCGACTTCCCAGAGCATAAAGGCCAAGCCCGAAAAATAACGAGCTTAAACTCAAGGTGACCAGGCCGAACAGGCGCAGAGCATACACACTTTCGCCCAGGAGAGAAAAGATTGGGTGCAGCAGGGCACCATAATTGTTAATTCGGTAAGCGTCATCAAAGGGCCGGGAAATCTGGAGAAGGTAAGACCCTTCATCGCTGAGGTCCAGGGTCCGGTTCAGGTTATAAATGAGAAAGGCGTACCCCGCTACCAGCAACAATCCAGAGGCCCAAGGAAGGAGTTTTATCAGGATATGGCCGCGGTTTGGCGCGCTGGGGACGGCCTGTGGGGAAATTGCCATGGTGTCGCGTCCTTACGGGGATTAAAATCTCTGCCACGGTGGGGGCTTGTTGTCGAAAAGTCAAAATCGGAGCAAGGCCCTTAAAATACATAGCAAACTGCTTCGTTAAACACCGTCAGACGACGCTCTGTCCCAGCGCATTTACTGAGAATCCTTACCCATTTATTCCATTCTCTTTAGCTGACTCAATAGCACGATGTATAACAAAATCCTTAAATTCTTGACGTGAAGTTGCCAATGGATTCCCCCAGCAGAAAGACTCGCAATCTCATAGTTCTGTCTATACTTGTACCTTCGATCAAAATAATCTCACCATCATCAATTCTTGCGTCCCAATCTCCAAAAAGTCCTCGATTTCGGCTTCTTCATTATTGCCCCAGCAAGGAAAGAGACACTTTAGTGAGATTTTTGGGTAGAAATTCTGGCTTATCGGCCTATTAGCCATGGGTAAGTTCATTCAGAATGGAATGCCATATACCTTAGTAAAATAACTTGACCTTATCAGGTCATATAATTCTCAGCCGGCCTTTCTTTTTTCTTTGTTAGATAAGAACTAAAACCATCCAGTTTATTTTGATAAGATAAGAATATGGGAATTCCATCGAAAATTGGGTAGATAATCTCGCATTGATTGCAAGAAAAGGAAGAATCACTTTTATTTAAGACCCCTTTACAATGGGGACAAACAAAGGGAACAAATGTAAAACCATCTGCATTCCTTCCAGAACTTTTCGTTTTTTCGATTTCTAAAAACTGAAAAGCAAAGCCACCTTCTTCACATTGCTTTCGGTCTATTTGATAACAATATTCAATGATATCTGCCATGCAACTCTGAATCTTATTTTTACTGCCAAAAATATCGAACCACTTTTGCATTTCAGGTCTAGTCGGCTGCCCCTGTTTTAAATTGAGGAATTCAAAAACACTAGAGAGATACATGGTGGTTTTTGAGATAAAGTTAATCTTCTTTTTAATTATAAAATTCATATCCTTCGCTTTATTATCATAAAAATCATCATCTACTAATAATCTCTGTGCAAATAAATTTAACTTAAATTTGAGTATCCTATCGGCCAAAGCCTTGCAATGAAACCTTCTTAACAATATTTGTTCCCATGTATAAAGCCCCCATCCAAGGGTATTATCGGTGAAAATAAGTCGACCGCCTTTCTTTAAAACCCGGAGAACTTCTTCTAACTGCAGCATCCTGTTAGGAAGATGATGCATCAAATTATTCATTATTACCGTTTCCAGGGAATTATCTGGCAAGGGAATTTCCGAAGCATCCATGATGATATAATTCTCACAGTGGTGATAGCGTCTGGCACTCTTGAGAACACCATACATCAAATCTGCTCCAAATGTTACTTTCTTCTTTTTGGCTTCAAAAAGAAGTGAACTGAAATACCCATCACCAACCCCGATTTCTAAAATAGGTTCCTTGATTTCACATTTCTTGAATAATTCAAGTTCGTAAGCCTTAATCAATGGTGAATAAACACATCCGGGATAGATTTCAGTAAAACGTTGATAAGAAAGAAATTTTGGTTTATCCGGATGTAGATGGTTCCGGTTATACTTGATACTGTAATATTTTGCAGTGATAAATAAAGGAATGAACATGATGAGAGTTAAAAACTGCCAGCATAATTTGCTAATCAAATTGTGTTCATTTGACAAGAAGTCATAAACTGAAGACTTCGAGAGTTTTATCTGCCAATATCTATTTCTTTCTGCTTCTTCTAATGAGCCAAACTCTTCTTTTTTGAAATGAGACATTTATTTGATTATTCTCCTTTATCGCCTATAATAAATATTAGCGAGATTATACCGGCAACCCTAGCACTACTAGTCCCAATAAGGTCATAGACACGTATCCGAACATTCCTTCATTCAGATCATGCGCCTTGAAAGTCTCTTTACAACCTCCCCGGACGCAAAGAATTATAGCATGCGGCGCCAGACTGTCAAGGCTTCCCCGCGGCTTGCTCCCCTCGGGCTGGACCGCCTGGACTGGCCCTTAAAAAGCCGAAGGTAAGCAACGGTGGAAGAAGCGCCCATCCAGCTCCGGTAAGAGAATCTGGAGATGATGGTAAGGCCTTTGAGGGCAGCCCCGAGGAGATTATAAAAGTTTCATTTTGGGGCACCACTCCACGCCGGCTTCGGATTTTTCCCGCAGACCGTCTCTGGATCGATAGCTTCTCCAGTCCCGGCTGAGGTGCAATTCTCTTTACTTGACGAATATTATGTTTTCATATTATCTTTAATTGCCAAGAACGTCGCCAATAGTGTTTTGGCCTGAAAATAGCGTCGGCAAGCAGAATCAGCCCCTTGAAACATGACCTTGACCAGTATAAAATCGCCACCCCAAACCCCATCCCGCTGCGTGGGCATACTCCAACCCAGCTACTTGCCGTGGTTAGGCTTTTTCGAGCAGTTGCAGCAGGTTGATCTTTTTGTTTATTACGATGATGTCCAGTTCGAAAAGGGCAGCTGGCGCAACCGTAACCGCATCAAGGGCCCAACCGGCCCGCAATGGCTTACGGTGCCTGTTCTCATTAAAGGACAGAATTTTCCCCTCATCCGGGACGTGCGCATCAACCAAGCTGAGAAATGGGGGAAAAAACACCTTAAATCCATTGAACAGAACTACCGCAAGGCCCCGTATTTTGAGGCATACGGCCCGAAACTTTTTGCTGTAATTGAGAAAGGCCATGAATTCCTGATGGATTTAAACCTGGAACTTTTAAGCCTGCTTGCCGAGGGGTTGGGGATTACCACCCCCACCGTGCTGGCATCGGAGCTTCGCATTACCGGCAAGAAATCCGAGCGTCTTTTGGAAATATTAATGTCCCTTGGCGCCACCACTTTCTATGAGGGGGCTTCCGGGAAAAACTACATCGATGCTGCGCTCTTTGCCGATAACAACATAAATCTCGTGTACCAGGAATATGTTCATCCCGTTTACACCCAACTGCACGGGGCGTTTATTCCTTATCTTTCCATCATCGACTTGGTCTTTAACCACGGGCCGGCTAGCCTGGAAATTCTGCTACAGGGAGGAAACGCTCTTTGAAACCTGAGAAAACCATACTGATCACCGGAGGGGCAGGGTTCATCGGTTCCAATTTCACCCATTATATTTATAACAAGTATCCGGAGTACAAAATCATCGTCATAGACTCCCTCACTTACGCCGGCTCAGTTGAGAATTTTCCCGCTCCCGTATGGAACGGAGATCCGGAAAGACGTTTCGAATTCATTTATGGTAACGTCACCAATGCCGAGCTGATGGATACCCTCGTCTCGCAATCAGACTATATTGTCCATTTCGCGGCGGAAAGCCATGTAACCCGCTCCATCTATGACAACCTGCAATTTTTTCAAACCGACGTTATTGGCACACAGATAGTATCTAATGCGGTATGTAAGTTCAGGGACCAGGTCACTCGCTTTATCCATATCTCCACCTCTGAGGTGTATGGCACCGCCCTGGCCCCTATTATGGATGAGAATCACTACCTTAATCCCATGAGCCCTTATGCCGCGGCTAAGGCCGGCGCTGACCGTCTGGTCTCTTCTTATTGGGCTACCTATAATATCCCTGCGGTCATCATCAGGCCCTTCAACAACTATGGTCCACGCCAACACCTGGAAAAAGTTATCCCTCGATTTATCACCAGTGTCATTCTCAGAGAAAAGTTGCGCGTCCACGGCAACGGTCAGGCTTCCCGAGACTTCATCCATGTGGATGATACCTGCCATGCCCTGGACCTGGTGCTCCATGCTCCGGCAGAATTGGTAGTTGGTGAAGTTTTCAATGTCGGCTCCTGTGAGCACCGGACGATCCTGTCTATTGCAGAAGATATCACTTCTGACATGTGTCGGGGAAATGAGTGCACTATTCATATCGGCGACCGTCCCGGGCAAGTGATGCGCCATACCTGCGACGCTTCCAAAATCAAAAGGACACTCGGTTGGACCCCGCAAGTAGCCTGGGCGGATGGGTTGCGCTCGACTATCCAGTGGTATATGGACAACGAGGACTGGTGGCGCCGCTTGCTGTGGATGCGACACATTCCCATTATTTCCGCGGCTGGTATTAGGGAATTGCATTAAGGGTGCAGAAAATGGTTGATTACCACCCATATGACAGGCCACCATTCCTGATGCGGCATTGCGCTGGGGCCGATGCCGGCACAGGTTCCCGACCCAAAGCTCCGACTATCTCCTTTTCTCCACCGGCATAAAGAACGGAGGCACATGAAAGTCGAATTTTACCGTCACTCTTTGAACGAGGACGACATCCGGGCCGTAACTGAAGTACTGCATTCCATCTTCCTGACTACCGGTCCGGCCGCCAAAGAGTTTGAGCAGAAATTTGCCCGTTATACCGGCCTGGCGCATGTAGTGTCACTCAATTCCTGCACCGCGGCGCTGCACCTGGCCTTGCTTGGCCTCGGCATCGGGCCGGGGGACGAGGTCATCGTTCCCGCCATGACCTTCATCGCTTCCGCCACCCCGGTCTGGCATGTGGGAGCCCGGCCGGTGCTCGTCGACGTTGAACGGCAAACCGGTTTGCTGGACGTGGCCAAAGTCGAAGCCGCGATCACGCCCCACACCAAGGCCATCATCCCGGTACACCTGTATGGCGCCATGGCGGACATGCAGGCCCTGTCAGCCCTGGCCCGAAAACACGGGTTGTTCATCGTGGAAGACTGCGCCCATTGCATCGAGGGGAGGCGCGATGACATCCGCCCCGGTCAGTTGGCCGACGCAGCCTGTTACAGCTTTTATGCTACCAAAAACCTCACCTGCGGCGAGGGCGGCGCCCTGGCAACCAATAATCCCGATTTGGCCAAGATGGTCCACAGCCTTCGCCAGCATGGCATGAACAAGGAAGCTGCTGGCCGATACACTGGCACTTATCAACATTGGGATATGACGACCCTTGGCTGGAAATACAACCTCAGCGATATTCTGGCCGCCATTTTGGTAGGCCAGATAGACAGATTGGACACTCAGTGGCAACGCCGCCTGCACCTTTGCGAAGAGTACGACACCTTGCTGCACGGCACGCCGGGCCTCGCCATTCCCGCCAGGCCAGGCAAGACCGCCTGTCATCTTTATACCGTCTGGGTGCCTGGAGCTAAACGGGACGGCATCCTGCGAGGACTTCAGGAGAAAGGGATCGGTGTTGCGGTCAACTATCGCGCCATCCACACCCACAAGTACTTCATCGAAAATCTTGGCCACGCCCCGGAGGATTTCCCGGTGGCACTAGAAATCGGGCAGCGGACTATTTCCCTGCCTCTTTATCCCTTGCTCAGGAAAGAAGAAGTTGCTTATGTGTGCAATACACTAAGGGAAATTCTGACCATAAAGCCGCTGCAGAAAGTTTAGCATCACCTCAAGAACCCCAAAGACCTGCTGAGCCCCACCCTGCTCTGAATCACTTTTTGGTTTTGAGCTGATACCGCGATAAATTGTAGCCTCAGAGCTCTCCTCTTTGAACCGTGCAACCATCTTGGGCAGATCAGGCCGGTTCGGGTGCCGCCCCCTTCTGATACGATTAGCCTGTTTCTTTTAGGAGTTTACCACCTGCTAAACACATCTCAGCACCTCTTTTGCCAAGATGGGCGGCTCATACGTGGGGGTTCTTCGGCAAATCAACTACTCGATAATTCGCCAATTTCAATGCATTTTTTATTTCGTCCCCAGGCTCTTCTTTGAAAATGATAATAACCAATATGGAGTACGGTTTCAATTTAATCTTACATAAGAAATCCCGGAAACTTATTATGCGCTTTATTTTCCTAAATAACTTGGAATTTTGTTCAATTTTCTCATATTCAACACCCGCAATATGCTGGTCATTGATTCCCTTTACTGCTACGGTACGCAAATTTAAACCAGCTGCTGCTTTCTCTACTTCCCGTGGTGATATGGTATAAACATAATTTACCGATTCTTCTTCGAAACCATGAGGCACCATTTTCCTGATTGACAAGAAATCCAAGATATATTTTATGCTTAACCATAAAAGTCCGGGAAGGTCAGATGCAATAAAGGAATCGTTCCCTTCGATCAATACCAAACCTTTTTTGCAAACCCTGAGCATTTCGTATAAGGCCAACATTGGCCGGGGAAAATGATGATAAGATTCTTTGCAGAACACGAAATCAAAAGAATCAGCCGGAAAAGATAAAGCTTCGGCGTTCTCTTTTTGATATTGCGAAATAAGACCGGCATCATAGGCTTCTTTTAAGAGATGGTCGGAAATATTCGTTGCCAAAACCTTACCACCTCTGGCCTGGATATAGTGGGCGTCTTTCCCATATCGGCCATCTCCAACGGTTAGCCAGGTAGCGTCGGGATAACTTAACAGCAACGGGTCAATGGTATGATAGAGACGATTATGCCGCCATGCGTCCACCGTATCATCTCGCAGCCACGTTTTAGCATGGGCCTCTTTCAGTCCGCCGGCGCTGTATTGCGCATATTCTATTTCATGCGCGGCATAACTTTTCTTCACATGGTCCGTAGGCATGTTATTCCCCCGGCTATCGCAAAAATGGCATGAGAGTCTGGCCTGCGCCCCTGACCATCCGTCAGGTGGGGATGGAGAGGCAAGGTCAGCAATTCCTGGTAAAGTTGCTCGGTCACCGGTAGTTTCATCAGGCCCTCCCTGAAAAAGCTGAGCAATTGGTTGGGCTTATCATGGATGCCGGTCTCGACGCCCCCCGGCGCAGGAAGTCCCGCCAGTCGTTCCGCTGCCCATCCAACCCCCGGACCGGCTGGATATGGGGGACCACCTCCTCCCGATCGGGGTCCAGCAGCCGGAGCCCGTGAATAGGGGCCAGTCTTTGCCGGTAAATCCGGGCCTGGGCCACCCGGGCGTCTCCGGTCACTACTGCCCCGCCTTCACCGCTGGTGATATTTTTGATCCCGTCAAAGCTGAAACAGGCAATGTCCCCGAAAGTGCCGATCATTCGACCCCGATGGCGGCAGCCAAAGGTAGGGGCCGCGGCTTCCGCCTCTTCCCGTCCGACAAAGGCGCGGGAAACGCGGATTTGTTGGTCATGTTCCTGGCTCACCATAAATTATCTCTCAGGATAGCATGAAAAATCAATGAACCTCCCCAAACCCGTTGGAGAGGCTTAGATAAAGCCAAAAAATCCTTTTTTCTGTTCGCTTCGGTATCGTTCCAGATTTAGGGAAAATTTTAACTTAAATCCTTATCAGTTTGAACTGACTATCCATTTATAGTTCTCCAGCAACTGCTGACGCCATTTTTTTGATACGACGCACGGTCAGTTAATAATTTCCGACCCGATTCTTTCGGCCGTGGGGCAACTTCCGGGTGCATAACCCAACTCTTCTATGCTACCGGTGCAAATTATGGGACTGCGAAACCAGGTCCAGCTTACGTCAATAAATTTTGACCTTTGTCGGTCGAGTTTCCTGGTCTCGGGATGGGTGAACCCAAACCGCAACGGCACAATATCCGGATGCCGATCTTCATAAGCCTCGGGCAGATAGTGACCCCAACCGGCACCTCGTGTCAAGCAAAGATAATTCTTCAGCAACTCCTTCCTTCTCAGGCTTTCCTGGCCCCGGGGCGCCAGACGGCATTGGGCTTGACCGAACAGGTAAATCCCGGCAAGATGACCTCATTTGGCCTGCCCCCGAAAATTGGACCATTCAAAATGAGAGAATTTTGCTAAGATGAAATACCCGGCCAGGAGGATTACCGGGAAGACTGGAGATCAACTGCTCATCCCGGATTATGGCAATGTTGCCTTGCAGGCCCAAAGCCGTTATCTTTGACGTGGACGGCACCCTTTACGATCAAAGGAAGCTCCGCCTCTGTATGGTGAGGGAGATGTTTATGCGCGTCCTCCGGCAACCGGGCCGCATGGCCGAATTAAGAATCCTCTGGCGTTTCCGGAGCATGCGGGAAAAGCATGCGGCAGAGGCTGCCGCCGACCTGGAAAGCCGGCAGTATGTCTGGGCCGCCCAGGCCGCGGGGGTCTCCCCGGAGAAGGTCCGGGGAGTCGTTACGGAGTGGATGTTTGAAAGGCCGCTGGCCCATTTACGGTCATGCCGCTATCCTGGCGCGGAAGCCCTATTTTCCCAGCTCCAGCGGCAAGGCATCCCCATCGGCGTCTTTTCCGACTATCCGGCCATGGACAAGCTCAGGGCCTTGGGATTAAGGGCCCAGGTCATCGTATCCGCCACCTGTGCCGAGGTCAACCGGCTAAAACCCGATCCCGCCGGTCTGCTGGTGGCGGCGGCAAAGTTGGGCGCCCCGGCGCCGGAGTGCCTGTTTGTCGGGGATCAGAAGGCCAAAGATGGAGCCTGCGCCCGGCGGGCCGGCATGCCCTGGCTGATTCTGGCTTCCCGCCGGAAAAACCGCCAATTACATGAGCTCGCCGCCTGGTTGAAAGATGCTCAACAAAGTTAAATTATATCTGCAACTGGCCCGACCGCATCAATTTGTCAAGAATGGGTTTGTCTGGCTGCCCACCTTTTTTGGGGCAAAATTAGGCGACCTGGGGGCCCTGGAGCAGACCCTGATAGCCTTTGCGGCTTTCTGCTGCGCGGCTGGCGGCGTCTATGTCCTCAATGATCTGAAGGATATAGAAGAGGATCGCCGGCATCCCACCAAGAGAAACCGTCCCCTGGCCAGCGGGGCTATCCCGCCCCGGGGGGCCGTGATTTTTATGGCCGGGCTCTTGGTCCTGGCCGCCTTGGCAGGCGCCTTGCTGCCCAGGCCGGATTTCTTATTAATCCTGGGCGCCTATCTGATCCTCAATGTGGCCTACTCCTTTTTTCTCAAACATCAAGCCATCATCGACCTGGTCTGCCTTGCCTTGGGCTTTGTGCTCCGGGTCCTGGCGGGAGGCGTGGCCGCGGCGGTGCCCGTCAGCCACTGGATTGTCATCATGACCTTTCTGTTGGCCCTTTTTCTGGCCCTGGCCAAGCGCCGGGATGACCTGCTCCTGGCCGCGGAGGGCCAAAGCGCCCGCCGCTCCATCGACGGTTACAGCCTGGAATTCGTGTCCACCAGCATGGCGGTAATGGCCGCGGTTATCATTGTCGCCTATATTCTTTATACCGTGTCGCCGGACACCATTCAAAAACACGGCACCGACCAGTTATATCTTACGGGTATTTGGGTAGTGGTGGGGCTGTTAAGATACCTGCAACTTGCGTTGGTGGAAAATTGCACCGCTTCTCCCACCAAGATCTTGCTCCAGGACCGGTTTCTCCAAACCGTCCTGGCGCTTTGGATTCTCAGCTTCTTCTTCCTGTTGTATAATTTCGAGATTAAATAACGGTTCATATCAACAAGCTTTTTCCGACAGACACCACCATGCATGACCATAATCCTAACGTCCATTACGCCAGATTATGAAACTTACCGGGTGGGGCCGGTTCCCCATAATTCAGGCTCGCGGTCGGTCCTTTGATAGTCAGGAGGCCCTGGGCGATTATCTCAAATCTCCTCAAGACTGCATTGCCCATGGGATGGGACGCAGTTACGGGGACAGCGCCTTAAATGAGCAGGTGATCTTTACCCGGCGCTTCAATAAAATCCTGAGCTTTGATCCCCAAACCGGCACCGTGGTCTGCGAAAGCGGAGTCTCGTTGGCGGAGCTCATCGATGCCTTTCTCCCCAGGGGATGGTTCCTGGGGGTCGTCCCGGGCACCAAATTCATTTCCGTGGGCGGGGCCATCGCCAGCGATGTCCACGGCAAGAACCATCATCAGGTGGGCTGTTTCAGCGAACACCTCTTGGCCTTTGATCTCATGCTGCCCCAGGGGGAAGTGCTGCGCTGCAGCCGCCAAGAGAATGCCCCGCTCTTTCATGCCACTTGCGGCGGCATGGGCCTCACCGGGGTGGTCTTAAGGGCGGAACTCCGTCTGGAGCCCATCCAAAGCTCCTCCATCCGGGAAACCCTCATCCCCAGTCCGAATCTGGAAGAGGTGATCCGCCTGTTTGAGGAGAACCGCTCTGCCCCCTATTCCGTGGCCTGGATCGACTGTCTGGCCGAAAATGAACGGCAAGGACGCTCTATTGTCATGCTGGGAGAACCGGCGGAAGCCGGGCCGCTCACGCTTCCCCTCTCCAAAACCTGGACGGTTCCCCTGGGTTTGCCGGGTTTCTGCCTGAATCAATATACGGTTTCGTTGTTTAACTATTTCTATTATCACCTCAAGTCGAATTTTGTCGCCGGCCGCCTGGTCTCCATGGAGGAGTTCTTTTTCCCCCTGGACAAAATTGCCCACTGGAACAAGTTATATGGCCGCCGGGGGTTCACCCAATACCAGCTGGTCCTCCCCAAGGACGCCAGCCTGGCTGGACTCAAGGTCATCCTGGCCAAGATCGCTGCGGCCGGCCTGGGCTCTTTCCTGGCGGTCCTCAAACTCTTCGGAGCGGCAAACGCCAACTATCTCTCCTTCCCCTTGGAAGGCTATACCCTGGCCCTGGATTTCAAAATCCAAAACCGCCTCTTTCCTTTTCTCAATGAATTGGACCGCATCGTCCTGGATCACGGGGGACGCCTCTATCTGACCAAAGACGTGCGCATGTCCCGGGAAGTCTTTCAAAAGGGTTATCCCCGGTGGGAGCAATTTGCGCAAATCCGCCAGCACTATCACCTGAAAGAGAAATTCAATTCCCTGCAATCCAGGCGTTTGGGAGTGTGACCATGCAGCTGCTGATTTTAGGGGCAAACTCCGAGGTGGCCGAGGCGGTCGCCCGCAAATTCGCCCAAGCGGAGAAGGCCAATATGTATCTGGCCTCCAGAGACCTGGACCGACTCCAAAAACAGGCCCGGGATCTGGAAATTCGCTGTCAAGTCAAGGCTCAAGCCCTCTTATTTGACGCCCTGGATTATGCGGCTCATGGGGCATTCTATCGCAGCATGGACCCCAGGCCCGACGGGGTGGTGTTGGCCTTCGGTTACTTGGGGGACCAGCCCAAGGCCCAGGAAGATTTTCAGGAGGCCAGACGGATCATCGACACGAATTTTCTGGGCGCGGTCAGTATCCTGGAAATCGTGGCCCAAGATTTCGCCCGCCGGGGACATGGCTTTATTGTCGGCATCAGTTCCGTCGCGGGGGAGCGGGGCCGGCAAAGCAATTACCTCTACGGCGCGGCCAAAGGGGCCTTAAGCATTTACCTCAGCGGCCTGCGCAACCGCCTCCATAAATCCGGGGTGCGGGTCATCACCGTGCTGCCGGGCTTTATCCGCACCAAAATGACGGAGCACCTGGACCTGCCGGAAAAACTGATGGCCGAACCCGCGGAAGTCGCGGCAGACATCTACGCCGCCTACAAAAAAGGCAAGGACATTATTTATACCAAATGGCTGTGGCGCTGGATCATGGCCATCATCAAAGCCATTCCGGAAACAGTCTTTAAAAGGCTCACCTTATAACCACTGCGCCGGGTCCTTCCTGGCGCCCAATTTAATGAATCGCTTGATCAGCCACTCCATCGGCAGCGTTTAAGGCGGAACCGGGCCTGCCGGCGGCATGAGGCCGATTGGGGCGCACACCTGAGTGCGCCCCTACAAGAAACCTGGATAAGATTATAACTACAATACACGGGGCACTGGGGATGCTCCCGGTGCCATTTTAATTTATGGTCTAATTTATTTTTTGATTTATGATCCAGATTTCCATATAATTTGGCTATATTGGGGAGTTTGATGAAATATAAAGGGCTGCTTTAATCTTCAGAAGGGAAAAATTATGAAAATAGAGTCAACAGACCAAGAAATACGTACCTTGCTGTCTTCTGGTTACTATAAAATTCCTAGATTTCAGCGTCCTTATTCTTGGGAAAGAGAGCATATTCAAGAGTTTTGGGATGATGTAATAAGGGATAGTCCCTTAGATTATTTTATCGGTTCTATGGTCGTATATAAGGTGGGGACCCAATATTATGGTGTTGTAGATGGCCAGCAGCGCTTAACAACTATTACAATATTACTATGCGTATTACGCAATGCCCTCGCTGAGTTAGGTTTCCAAGATTTAGCTGAAGGTATCCAAGGCCTCATTGAGCGACGGAATATTGATAACAAACTTGAATTTATCCTTTCACCTGAATCATCCTACCCCTTCTTCCAAGATTATATTCAAAAATGGGGTTCACCTGAAGTTGAAATCACAGCACTTAAAGAAGAACAAAACCTTCAAAGGGCCTACGACGATTTAAAATTGTTTGTTGATGGCGTTATAAATAGTGTCTATTCTGACACAACAATCTCTGAAGCCCAGATAAATGATAAATGTAAAGCCAAACTTATTAAGATACGTGATTCATTATTAGGTTTAAAATTAATTTTCATTAAGCTTGAAGACGAAGATGATGCTTACCTTATTTTTGAAACTTTAAATACACGAGGTAAAGACCTAAGCTTAACAGACCTCGTCAAAAACCATTTAACAAAACTTCTTAAATCAAAAAGCGTTTCAGTTGATCAAACAAAGATTAAATGGGAACGGATAGTAACAACTATTCAGGGGTCATCCGTTGAAATGACAACTGACACATTTATTCATCATTATTGGTTATCTAAATATGATTATTCTCCCGCTAAAAATCTTTTCAAGGTCCTAAAAAAACAGATTACAAAAATTCAAGCAAGGTCCTTTTTAGATAATCTTTTAGCTGATTCTGTTATATATCGGTCAATCCATGAAACTACGTTTGGCAAATGGTCGAAACAAGAACAGCGAATTAAAGAAGCATTAGAAGCTTTGATTCTTTTTCGAGTTCGACAACAAACTCCTTCTGTACTATCATTAGTTCGCGAATATAGGAAAGGTAAGATCAAGAAAAAGCATTTAGAAGCTGCTCTTGTATCTATTGAAAAATTTCATTTTCTTTTTACTGCTATAACATCGCAGCGTTCATCAGGCGGCATATCAAGTATGTATGCTTCCCTTGCTAGAAGATTATTTGAAGTTTCAAATACTCATGGAGCTGTAGATATAATTCGAGAGCTGAGAGATAAATTGAGGACAAGAATACCGTCTGAAGATGAGGTGATCGCGCTATTTCCTGAAATTATATTTACGGAGAATTTCACCAAGGATAAGAATTTAATTAAATATGCTCTCGTCGGATTAGCGAGAGAAAATCCAAAAGGAATTATTCCAGATTTTAATGCATTGACAATCGAACACCTAATTCCTCAAAGCATGATCGGAAACAATGATTATTCAGATCAGATAATAGGACAAATGGGGAATCTAATTCTTATTTCAGAAGATTTGAACGAGAAACTTGAAAATAAATCATTCGCAGAGAAAAAAATCATTTTAAAGGCGGAAGGCTACAATTTATTTCCTGATATCTTTGATATAGATGAGCTGTCCTCTAATGAAATAATTGCTCGTCCAAAAAGAATGGCTTCAATAGCTTATAATAGCGTATGGAAAATTTAAGATGCATAAACTTTTCTATCGTTCCGAACTCCCGCTTGGAGACGATCCTTCGCGTCAAGCTCCTCAACGACCTGTCTGCCGAGCCCGGCTCCAGGGGACGTCTTGCGCAATCACCGCGTGACCGTTATAATTAAAGATTAAGAAGATTGCTGCCGGGAATTTGCCGCGGACCACAGCCAGCCCAGAACCACCGAATGGGGCCTCCTGTCCGGCCCGGAATCTGTCATCTCCTGTGAAAAGTTCTTGATCATCGGTGGCACAGGCGTCCCGCCTTTGCTCTATTATGGTGCGTAGGACGCACCCTACATGGCGGGCACAGCCCGCCCTATATTTTCGGGCACGGCCCGCCGTGCCCCTACGCCTTCTTCCCATCTTCCTTATGGGGGTTGGGGGAGGGAGCTTGAGGGAGGGTGTAGGGGCCACACTTACGAAAAACGAAAAAGCCCCTAGCCCTTTCCCTCAAGAAATTTTTTGCAATCGGAGATTTTATGCACGTTCGCGACGATTTACGCAATTTAGCCATTATCGCCCACGTCGACCACGGCAAGACCACCCTGGCGGATGCCATGCTCTGGCAGAGCGGTATCTTCAGGGAAAATGAAACGGTGGTGGAGCGGGTCATGGACAGCATGGACCTGGAGCGGGAGAAGGGCATCACCATCATGGCCAAGAACATGGCCATTACCTATAAGGGTGTCAAAATCAACATCGTGGACACCCCGGGGCACGCCGATTTCGGCGGCGAAGTGGAGCGCACCCTGAACATGGTGGACGGCGTCCTGCTCCTGGTGGACGCCACCGAAGGGCCGCTGCCCCAGACCCGGTTCGTCCTGGGCAAGGCCCTGGAGCAGGGCCTCCCCGCCATCGTGGTGATCAACAAGATCGACCGCCCGGACCGCCGCATCCAGGAAGTATTGAACGAAGTCTACGATCTGTTCATCGACTTGGACGCCAGCGAGGAGCAGTTGGAATTCCCGGTAATCTACACCAACGCCAAGGCTGGCATCGCCCTAACCGACCCCGAGGCGTCGGGCCGGGACCTGGTACCCCTGTTCGAGACGATTCTATCGGCCATTCCCGCCCCGGCTTATGACCCGGAGGCCCCCCTGCAGTTCCTGGTCACCAACCTGGATTACAGCGACTACGTGGGCCTGATCGCGGTGGGGAAGATCGTCAACGGCGCCTTGCGCCAGGGCCAGGAAGTGGTCCTGATGAAGAAGGGTGAGGAGGCCGGCAAGGTCCATCTCAGCCAGATTTTAAGCTACGACGGCCTGGACCGGAACCTCCGGGAGGTCATCACGGCGGGAGATATCGCCGCGGTGGCCGGCGTGCCCGCGGCCTTCATCGGCGACACCCTGGGCGACCCCGAAGATCCCCGGGCCTTGCCCGCGATCACCGTGGAGGAGCCCACCATCTCCATGATGTTCTCGGTCAACACCTCGCCCCTGGCCGGCAAAGAAGGGCGGTTGTTGACCTCCCGGCACATCAAGGAGCGCCTGGACAAGGAAGTGCTCTACAACGTCAGCATCCGGGTGGAGCCGGGGCCAACCCGGGAGTCCTTCCGGGTGAGCGCCCGGGGGGAGCTGCAACTGGCGGTGCTCATCGAGATGATGCGCCGGGAGGGGTTTGAACTGTCGCTGTCCAAGCCCAAGGTCCTGACCCAGGAAGTGGACGGCGAGATGCGAGAACCCCTGGAACTGGCGGTGGTGGATATTCCCGAGGAGTTCGTGGGGATCGTCACGGAAAAGCTAAGCAGCCGCCGGGGCCGGCTCATGAAGATGGTCAACCACGGCTCCGGCCGGGTCCGCCTGGAATTTGAAATTCCCTCCCGGGGCCTCATCGGCTTCCGGGGCCAGTTCCTGAACGACACCCGGGGCACCGGGCTGTTGAACGCCCTCCTGGTGGGCACCACTCCTTATGCCGGGGAAATCGCCGGCCGCATCAACGGCGTCCTGGTGGCCGATCGTCCCGGCCGGGCGGTGGCCTATGCCATCTTCCATTTGCAGCCCCGGGGGACCATCTTTGTGAAGCCCAATGATCCGGCCTACCGGGGCTTGATCGTGGGTGAAAACACCCGCCCCGATGACATGGTGGTGAATATTTCCAAGGAGAAGAAACTCACCAACATGCGGGCCTCGGGCACCGACGAGGCCCTGCGCCTGGTGCCGGCGCGCCAGTTCACCCTGGAGCAGGCCATGGAGTTCATCAACGACGACGAGCTGGTGGAAGTCACCCCCCAATCCATCCGCCTGCGCAAGCGCCAAATCAGCTAAAACCCGCCCGCGCGGCATGGCGGTTTTACAGCCAATATGTGCTTGGGGCATGGTTTAGCACGCGTGGGGGCGGTTCGCGAACCGCCCCTACAGCTCCCCTCCCAGCATCCTGTCAGGGATAGGGTAAGCGCCGGCGGAAAAAATGGGGGAGAATCGTATAAAAACCCTTTCCAATTGGGGGTGATATGCTTATATTATTAAGACATTTATCGTAAGAGGGAGGTCTTCGATGGAAGTACGCACCATCCTGTGGCCCACCGATTTATCCAAGAATTCGATCAAGGCCGCCAAGCATGTGTCGTCACTCGCCCAGAAGTACCAGGCCAAAATCATCCTTCTCTACGTCGGAGTGGATCTGCTGTCTTATTTCCGGGCCTATGGCGATCCCAGTAAGGATCAATTGGAGCATTTTCAGAGCTGGGAATTGAAGCAGGCCAAAAAGCATCTGGAAACGGTCTGTGAGCAGGAATTGCAAGCCTGCCCCAATATCGAGGTGAAGCTGGTACAGGGCGACGCCGCCGTGGAAATCTTGAAGGTGGTCAAGGCAGCGAAGGCCGATATGGTGGTCTTAACCAGCCATGGCCGCGGCCATGATGAGCTCGACCAGAAGAGCACCGATTTCGGCAGCGTGGCCAAGAAAGTGATGGCCAAATCCCCGGTGCCGGTCCACCTGGTCAATCCCTTTAACAAGTGAAACCGGGCTGGGTGATGCTGCCGGGAAACGGCCCCGGCGCAGTTGACCCGGGAGCCCCTTCCGGCCACTCGGGGTTGCTCCCCGTCTGAAAGGTTTCCCGGGTGGCGCAGGCGTCTCGCCGGTGCGGGTCCAGGCTAAAGCGGCTACAAAAAATATCTTTTGGAACGCAACTCGGTATGAGGCGGGAGGCGCCTCATGCCGCCATCCTGCCGCCACGGCGGGATGGCCGGCAAAGCCTCCCCCTCCCCTGCCCGTCAAGCCCCATAAAAAAAACGCCGGTCTCAATCCGAGACCGGCGTTTTTTAGGTGCATTGTCAACCGTTCAAGTTTCAGTCACGACAATGGCGCCCGAGGGGCAAGCCTCAACACAACTCTCGCAACCCAGACACTCGTCGAGATTCACCGCAACGGCTTTATCATCCTGCATCTCGATTACGCCCACGGGGCAAATATTGACGCACTCCTCATCACCGGTGCACTTATCGACATCGATATCGACTTCCCAGCCCATGTAATTCACCTCCCTTATATATGAGTAGATATGGGAAACACAAAGAGACGCCGAACTGGACTGCCAGACCGACGTCTCATAACTAATTTGTTCCGTTTACGTTTCAGTCACGGTAATGGCGCCCGAGGGGCAGACTTCTACGCAGCTCTCGCACCCCAGGCACTCGTCTTCGTTGACCACCACGGCCTTATCGTCCTGCATCTCCAGCACGCCCACGGGACAGACGTTGACGCACTCTTCGTCACCGGTGCATTTATCGGTATCCACTTCGACTCGCCAGGCCATTACCCTTCACCTCCCTTAAGAATAAAAGTCGGAAATACCCCTAGGCCTTGATTTCTTCCTTGATGGACACGGCTACTTTGTAAAGCACCGTAAGAATCAAGAACCCCAAGGCCCACACCCCCAGGGTGATAATGGCCTCGGGCACGGTGGGCCAGTACTCGGTGACCTGCTCCAGGGGATTGGGGATGAAACCGCCGGAAATCAGCCCCAGGCCTTTGTCGATATAGGTGGTAATAATCACCAGGCCGCACAGGGCCGCCAGGGTGGTCTCATTCTTCCGGAGTTTGGGGTTCACCAGGAAGAGACCCGCGATGGTCATGCCCACCAGGGCGAACCACATAAACGGTACCAACTGGCCTTTGCCGTCCAGGCCGGCGAACAGATACTTGAAGTGGGCCATGTGATCCGGGAGTTGGCTGTAGAACACCGTGAAGACTTCGCACATAAAGAAGAACACGTTGATCAGGGTAGCATAGGTGACGACCTTGGCCAGGGTCTGAATCTGCTCCTTGCCGGGATCAAACTTGCTGTACTTCCGGACCAGCAGGCACAGGAGAATAAGCAATGACGGACCCGCGGCAAAAGCGGACGACAGAAACCGGGGCGCCATGATGGCGGTGAGCCAGTAGCCCCGCCCGGGCAGACCGGCGTACAAAAAGGCGGTCACGGTGTGAATGGAGACGGCCCAGGGAATGGACACGTAACTTAAAACCTTGATCCATTTGGGCGGCGCGATGGAATGACGCTCGCACTCCAACACGTTCCAACCGATCACGATGTTCAGGAAGAGGTAACCGTTCAACACGATCATATCCCAGAACAGGACCGAACCGGGGGTGGGGTATTTCAAGACGTTCAAGATCCGGTCCGGACGCCCCAGGTCCACGGTGATGAAGGTGATGCACATGGTCACCGCGGCCACCGCCAGGAATTCACCCAGGATGGTCACCCGGCCGAAAGCCTTGTAGTTGTGCAGGTAGTAGGGCAGGACCACCATTACCGCCGAGGCCGCCACCCCAACCAGGTAGGTGAACTGGGCCACATAAAATCCCCAGGACACGTCCCGGCCCATGCCGGTGATGCTCAAGCCGTAATGGAGCTGCTTTAAATAGAAGAGAAACCCTAGCGCGAAGAGTCCCGCCAGGATCGCCAGCAATCCGTAGTACCGTTTCGTACCGACCAGCGCCTTTTCAAGCATGACCTACCTCACACGATATAGTAAACTTGCGGGTTCGTACCGAGATGGGCTTTCCGCCGGATGGTGAAGTACGTCCGGAGGTACTCCCGCACCTGGGACTTTTCATCCTCCAGGTCACCAAAGACCATGGCCCCTTTGGAGGCCTCCACGCAGGCCGGCTCCAGCCCCTGGGCCAACCGCTCGGCGCAGAAGGTGCACTTTTCCACCACCCCGATCTCCCGGGTGGGATAATCAGGGAAGACCTCTTTGACATAGGGGCGAGGGTCGCGCCAGTTGAAACTCCGGGAACCGTAGGGACAGCCGGCCATGCAAAAGCGGCAGCCGATGCAGCGGTGCATGTCCATCATGACGATGCCGTCCTGCCGCTGGAAGGTGGCTTTGGTGGGACACACCCGGACGCAGGGGGGGTTTGCACAATGGTTGCAGAGCGCAAAGAAGTTCATGTGCTCCACCTCTTCCGACATGTGCGCCTGCTCCTCCCCGGGGAAAACATTGTGAAAATGGTCGGTCCAGAGCCACTTGATCTGGTAGCGGTTGGCCATCGCCGGGTTAAGTTTCAGCTTGTCATCCGGGGGATCGAGGAAATTCGGGACATTGTGGACCCGGTGGCAGGCCGCGATACACTGCTGGGCGGTGGCGTCATCGATCTTCTTCTGGTTGATCACCATGGCCCAGCGCTTGGCCTGTATGGCTGCGGGAGCCGGAATGATCTCGGCTTCCACCCGCCCCGGCGCCAATAATTCAAAAGCCCCTTTACCTCCCAGCCCCAAGAGGGTGGAGAGTCCGGCAATCCTGATAAATTCGCGTCTGTCCATACCCATCACTTCGCCTCCACCAGCTTCTTGCCCGGCTCCAGATGACACCCGAAACAGTTAGGCGCTACCGCAACATAATTGTGACATTTATCGCAAAAATCAGCCTTGTTGGAGTGACACTCCAGGCAGGTCTTGCTCAGACTGGCAAGGTATTGTTTCCCATCGGGGGCCACAAATTCACGGCCCCGGCTGGTGGTAACTTTCTGCTCCTTGGTGCGGACCACGTTTTCCCGCCAATCGATGAGCATCTGCATGTGGTTGGCCCGCATCCACTCCGTGGGCATCACGCACTTTCTATCTTTCTCGGCCAGCTTCTGAATCGCCGGCGTATCCAGCTTGGGCGCCGGCGCCGCCACGATTTTCCCCAGGTTTTGCCACAGGGGAATGGTGATCATCACCAGGAAGATCACCACACCGGCAATGACCTTATTCCGGTCGAAGAGCTTTTTTTCGACCTTCGGACGCTCAGCAAAAAACCCGAATTCGTTTTTGTAGTCGGCCATGTTATTCCTCTTCCTCCCCGGCTTCCTCCGCCAGCTCGCCGAAGCCCACCAGGTCGCGGTCGCGGAGATCGGTGGTGCGCTCTAACTCGTCCGGGAATATCAGGGCATTGCCCACCAGCTCGGTGATGCCGGTGATCTCCACTTCCGGCACCCAATACTGCAGCAGGGTGGGCAGGGTGGCCCGGTCCAGGGCGCAGATGCAGCCCAGGTGGTTCACCCCGTACTTTTCGTGGACAAACCGCACCGCGTTGGCCCGGGGAAAGCCGCCCTGCATGCGGAGTTCCATATTCTCGTTGGCGTTGATGCCACTGGAGCTGCCGCAGCAGAAGGCCTTCTCCCGGATGGTGTTGGGGGGCATCTCCACGAAGTTGCCCTCGGGCAGTACGTTATTGATGATATAGCGCGGCTCTTCCAAAATCCCCATACCCCGGGCGGTGTTGCAGGAGTCATGGAAGGTCAGCTTGATGTGGGCGTTGCGCTGGGGGTCCAGGTTCAGCTTGCCGTGGTGAATCAGGTCCGCGGTGAATTCCGAGATATGCACCATTTTGTGGACCGCGGCGTTTTCGAAATGGGTGCCGGTGATGGGCGATACCGGCTTCTCCAGGAAGTCCACCGGCCCCCACCAGGTGGGCATGTACTGGTTGCACACCCGCCACATGTGGCCGCACTCGCCGCCCAGGATCCACTTCACCCCCAGGCGCTTGGCCTCGGCGTAGATCTTGGCGTTGAGCCTTTTCCCCATCTCGTGGGAGATGAACCAGCCGAAGTTGCCGCCCTCGGCGGCGTAAGTGCTGAGCGTGTAGTCCAGACCGATGTGCTCGAACAACAGCATATAGCCCATCATGGTGAAGGTGCCGGGGTCGGCGAAGTAGTCGCCGGAAGGCATGACAAAGAGGACCTCGGCGCCCTTGCGGTTAATGGATGGTAGAGTGGAGATGCCGGTGATGCGCTCGTTTTCCTCGGCCAGGAAGTCCACCATGTCCTTGAAGGCCTGGGGCGTGGCGCCGATGTGGCTGCCCTTGTCGTAGCACTGGGCCACCGAAGCCATGGCCCAATCGATGTTCAGGCCGATGGAGGCCAGCAGCTCCCGGCCCAGCAGCGTCATCTCCGCCATGTCAATGCCGTAGGGGCAGAAGAGCGAACACCGCCGGCAGATGGTGCACTGGTAAAGATAGAAGAACCATTCCTTGATGACGTCTTCGGTGAGATCCCGGGCCCCGGCGATTTCGCCCAGAACCCGGCCGATGGTCTTAAAGTAGCGCCGGTAAACCGACCGCAGGAGCTCAGCCCGCAGGACCGGCATGTTCTTGGGGTCGCCGGTGCCCAGGAAGAAGTGGCACTTGTCGGCGCAGGCCCCGCAGCGCACGCAGATATCGAAAAAGACCTTGAGGGAACGAAAGCGTTCCAGCCGGTCTTCCATACCCTGCAGGACGATTTCCTTCCAATCCTTGGGCAGTTCCCAATTATCATCGGGAATCGACCGGGCTGCCGGGTAGGGATAGTTGATCCATTCCATCCACTTGGGGCTGGCGGGGTTACAATAGGTGCCCGGCCGGAAGTCCGGCTTGACGTCCATCCAGCCTTTCTCGGGTGGCTTATAGTTTAACCCCGGAAGTAGCTCTGCTGGTGTGGGAGTTTTGGCCATAAACTTATTGCTCCTTGTCGACCGGGATCCCAGCCTCGATCATGGGTTCCCTAAACTTATCTTCATATTCCTCATACGAATGGAACTTGACAGGATAGTTCCAGGGGTTGACATGCAGGACCCAACGGTTGTTGGACACCATGTTCCGGGTGGGGCTCATGAAGACCCCCGGGGCGTGCATCAGCTTGCTGAAGGGGAAGTAAGCAAAGAGCGCACACACCAAAAAGAGATGGACGAAAAAGAGGGAACTGAGGTTCGCCGGCACCTTGGGATGCAAGGTCACCAGGCTGATGGCCAGCTCTTTCACCGCCACCACGTCCGTCTTGAAAACATACCGCAGGAGGATCCCGGAAAGTGCGATGCCCAGGATCAGGAGCAGGGGGAAGTAATCCGCCGCCAGGGAGATGTAGCGCAGGGTCGGATTGGTGATCCGGCGGAACAGCAGGTAAGCTACCGCCACCACCAGCACGATCCCGCTCAGATACACCGCCGGCGTGAAGAACTGGAAGAAGCCGTCCACCTCGGAGAGCAGGTTGATGGGAAACAGCACCGGCTCGGTGAAAAAGCGGAGATGGCGCAGGATGACCACCAGAAAGGCGTAGTGGAAGGCGATGGCCCCCAGCCACAGCCACTTGTAGGACCAGTGAATCAGCCGGGCGCCCTCGGGGTTTTCCGGGTCCTTCACCAACTCCGTCCGCAGGTTCCGGAACAGGCTCCGGAAGGCCAAAATTTCCAGGGCCATGCGGCCGATCAGATGCGGGGTATCGGCCGGGTTGTCCAGCTTCTCCCCCAGGTCCCGTTCGATCCAGGGCAGGGTCCGGCCCTGGCCGCCGGTGGTGGGAATCCGGAAGGGCACCGGCGACCGGGCCCAATGGATGACCCGGTAGATCACGCCCTCCACGAAGATGAGCGCGGCCAGGTATGGCACCAGCACTCCGAACACGATCTGCAGATTACCCCTGGCTCCCACATAGGCGATAATGATCAATCCCAGGACCGCAGATAAGGCCACAAAGAAATGACGCTTAAAAAAATCCATGTACTGTCACCTCGTTTCAGTTAACCGTTTGCTGCCGATACCTGCTACAGGCTGTCGCCACTGAGGCCCGATTTGCGCATAACTCCGCTGATTCTGCGCTGCACTTCGTCCATCCGGATATCCTGGAGCTTCTCCCGGCGCTTGGTGTAGACGTCGAAGGCCAGCAAGCCCAGGCCGTCAATTCTGGACTCCAGGTCCAGGAGTTCCTCGGCCAGGTTTTCTTTCCGGATTTCCTCGGCCAACTCCTGGCGAATAGTGTTCTTCAATAAAAAGACGAAGGCCAGGGCCTGGGAGGGGGCGAAATTCTGGAGGACTCGGATGCGGATAATTTCATCAAGGAAGGCGAGGATCTGATCCCTTTCCAACTCCTTTAGCAGGGCGCCGTATAACCCTTCCAGCCCCTGGGAAATCCGGTATCCCGCCGGATTGTCGAAGCGGTCCTTTTCCTTCCGCAAAAAAATTGCCGTCTCAGGCGGATAGCTGTCGTAAATCGTACTAAGCCAGCGACCCAGGATGGCGGATTTTTTCTGAGCTAAGTGAGTGGTTAATGACATCAGTGGCTTTCGTTGCACCCAAAAATTAAGGATTACCGTCTGTGAATGTTAAAACATTCACAAAATCGGTGTCAAGGAAAAAATGACCGCCGCACCGCCCCTTTCCCTAACCTTCCGGGACCCCATGACTTCTTGGACAGCCTGATTTTTCCGGCTGGCGGTCCGGCCGGGGAGTTCCCCGGGTCCCGGCCGAGGCCCAAGACCGCAGGGCGGGGCCAAGCCGGCCTCAGAGGACCGCCATCAAACCAGTGGCACCGGCCTCTGGCCTGTATCAGCGAGGACGAAACCATCATGACCGTTTTGGGTCACCCCCAATAAAGCAATTCCTGGTAGGGGCGGTTCGTGAACCGCCCGCACGGGGGGGTCACGTTCATGCCTGCGGATACAGATAAGATTATTTTGATCGTAACTCGGCTCAGACCCCGGGGGGCGCCGGATTGACGGGGGGGGTCTCAGATTCGGCCGCCGCGGCCGGCGGCCCGCCCGGCGGCTTACGGCCAGCCGTGACCGGAGAGGGCGCCCGGTCCCGGAACACCAGGTAACTGAACCAGTACACGTTGACCAGAAAAAGGAGGGTCAGGCCCACCAGATATCCCCGGCCCTCCACGCCGATGGCCTGGAGGAGAAACCTGGCCGCCACGAAGCAGAGAAAGAGCCGCAGGAAAAAGCTGAACGCCGCGCTCATGAATTCATCCTACCCAAACCAATGGCGATTAGCAAGGCACAGTGATTCTTCATTCTCCCCTCTATTCCTTATTCCTGCGGTCTCATCAATGCTATGATGTATATGATGTAAGGGATAATGATTTCCCCTGGAAATCAACCTCTTTTCAGCTTATTTTTAGGCGCACGCCACGAATTTTAGGAGAATCACCCCATGCCCCGCGACATCCCCGTTGGCAACGGCAAGTTGCTCATCTGTTTCGACCGCAACTACTGCATCCGGGAGCTTTATTTCCCTCACGTGGGCCTGGAGAATCACGTGGGCGGCAAGTTCTGCCGCATGGGGGTGTGGGTGGACGGGCAGTTCGCCTGGGTGGGGCCGGATTGGCAGATTGAGCTGGGCTATCTGCCGGACACCCTGGTGACCGA
>JBKQVS010000114.1:0-15242 GCA_052139855.1 Desulfobaccales bacterium | reverse complement strand
CCGGGCTTGGAAAGCCCTGGCCCTGGCGACTTCAGCGCCCTGCCGGGCAAATGGTGCGAAAAATGCGTTTTAAGGACTGAATCGCCGCCAGCCCTTTTGCCGCCGGCCGAACTGAGGTATCATCCGGCAAGAGAGTTCCCTGTTAAGAAAAGTTCCTCGGGCGATTTTCCGGGGGCACCGCACCCGGTGCTCCTACGCCGGGATCGACGTTATCTAGGGGCACGGCAGGCCGCGCCCTGAGCAGCTTTTCATGATTTACGGGTGAGCCCAAGGCTCATGAGGGACTGCGCTTTCAGGGCCAGGCCCCGGGGAAAACCAGCCTCACCGGAGAACCTTAAGCATGGAGCCATTTGCCGAGACCGTCGAGGCGGGCCGGGTCACTACCGCCGCCGTCCACCGCTTCCGCCGGCATATTTACCGGTTTTTTCATGACCAGGGGCGCCGGATGCCCTGGCGGGATACGGCAGACCCTTATCACATCCTCGTCTCCGAAATCATGCTGCAGCAGACCCAGGTGGAGCGCGTCGCCCTCAAGTATGAAGCCTTTATCAGGGCCTTCCCCGACCTGCTGTCCCTGGCCCGGGCCCCCCTGCGGGAGATCATGGCCAGGTGGCAGGGATTGGGCTACAACCGCCGGGCCCTGGCCCTGCAGCGCCTGGCCCAACGGGTGGTGGCGGAGTTTGGCGGGCGCCTCCCCGCCTCGGTTGCGACCCTCCGCACCTTTCCCGGGATTGGCGAGGCCACCGCGGGGGCCCTGGCCGCCTTCGCCTTCAACCAGCCGGTGGTGTTCATCGAGACCAACATTCGCCGGGTCTTCCTCCACTGCTTCTTTCCCGGCCGCACCGGGGTGAAGGATCGGGAGATCCTGCCCCTGGTGGACCGGACCCTGGACCGGGAGCAGCCGCGCCCCTGGTACTATGCCCTCATGGATTACGGGGCCATGCTCAAGCGCGCCGCCCCCAATCCCAACCGGCGGAGCGCCCACCACCAGCGCCAGGCCCCCTTTGCCGATTCCGATCGCCAGATCCGCGGCCTGATCCTCAAAACCCTCCTGGCAACCCCGGCTCTCTCCGTCGAGGCCCTGGTGGAAACCCTGGGGAAAAGCCCGGCGCGCACCACCGGGCTCATCCATACCCTGATTCAGGAGGGTTTCCTGGAGCAGACCGGCACCGGCCTGCGCATCGCCGCCGGACCCACCCTGGACAGGCCGGAGGGCGCTGCCGGGGGCTAGGGCAATGCCGCTGCACCGGAGCCAGCCATTGAAAACCCCGCGGCCGCACAAAAAAAACGGGCGATGTTCTCCATCGCCCGCCGCCAGGCCCCTGGCCTGACAAGATTGGGTGTGCCCGTAATCGGTGAGAGAATTACTTCATCTCGATGACGAAGCCATCCACCCCCAGATTCAGTTGTACCCCCTGCTGGGCCGCCCTCAGGTTGATGACCACCCCTTGGTTGTTCCTCATGCTCAAGCCGGAGGCACCCTTGGCCAGGCTCAGGCCGGCGCTCACCGACACATATTTACCGGCCAAATCCCCGGCCGTTTTCAGGTTGTAGACGTCGCCTACGGCGTTGATCTTCGCAATCCCCACGGCCGCGACATTGAGGCCCTTGACGGTGAAAGGATACTCTTTGCCCTGGAATTTCATCACGCCGTTACCCCAACTGTAACCCACCCCGGCGGCCAGCTGCGTGGCTTCAAGGGTTATCTCGCCGATGGGATAGATTGGATTGTCATCGGCTTGGGCCGCGGCCACCGCGAACAGCAGGATGCCTGCCATGACCAGACTCAAAAACCTACCGTGCTTGCGCATACGCTAAGACTCCTTTCTGGCGTTTTTTAGCCTTTATGGGCTCACTCTTAAAGAAAAAGGTAAGATTGCGGGGAAGGGATGTCAACCCGGAGAAAATTTTGGGCAGGTCATTTTTTAGCGCCGGCCAGGGGGGCGAAGGCCACCGGTTTTCTCCTCCGAGTAAAAAATTGCAGGCTGGGGGCCTTTTTGATATGGTTAAGGCAGAAAAAAGGCACCTTATCCTCAGAGCAAGGAGAGTTGTAATGGCTCAAAAGTCATTTCGCATTTCCTGGACCATCGCTCGGATGCTGCTGGTAGCCGTCTGCGTCCTGGCCTTGGCGTCTCCAGGCTGGGGAGGCGATAAGCCTGCCCCTGACTTTACCCTAAAAGACGTGCTCACGGGCAAGGATTACTCCCTCAGCCAGTTCAAAGGCAAGGTGGTCGTGCTCAACTTTTTCACCTTTTTTTGCGGTCCGTGTCGGGATGAGATGCCGGACCTGAGCAAGATCTATGACGAACTTAAGGGCAAGGGCCTGCAAACCTTCGGGATCGCCCTGAGCTCCGACCCTACCCAAATCCGGTTCCTGGTGAAACAGTTGGGCCTGCAATACCCGGTGCTCATCGGCAATGACAAGGTGAGCGATGCCTATGGAAGCATCGCGGTCGTGCCCACCACCGTAATCATCGACAAACAGGGCAACATCGCCCAAAGGATCGAGGGCACCCGGAAAAAAGCCGTTTTCACGAAATTGATCGAACCCTTGCTGTAACAGGCCCTCAGTCCATTTACCTTAACTACCATCCCCACTAGGCAATCGAGCCGGCCTTGACGTTAGGTGTCCAAAATATGCGACGGGGAGGAAGCAGCGGCCTGAGCAGCTAACGATCGCTCTCCTCCCCCTTTCCAGGCCATTCAACCAGCGAGGAGCATCTATGGGGCCCTGGCAAAAACTCCCGGAATGGGCCCAGGAATTGGCGGAGCACCTTCAGGAAGGCGAATCGGCCCTCTTTATCCTCCATGGGCAGGTCTTCGATTATATCCGGGTGAATGGGGCTTATCTGCCGTTTCGCCATTTCCTGGGTCAGTGGCTGGCCCAGACCCACCATGTGGTCTCCTACAATCTCGGCCTGGGGCTGGAGTTCTGGGACGCCCAGGGGGAAAATGCCTTCAGGGTGGCCCTCGAGGAGCCTCCCCCCCGGGAAGCGGACGACGCCGAAGAGGTCTCCCGGGTCCGGGCCCGGGCCTTGCAGGCCCTGGGGCAACAACCCTCTGCCAAACCCCTGCCCCAAAGTCCCCGGGAAGTGCTCCAACTGGCGGAGCGGGTCATGACCGCCCCGTGCCAGCAGGGCGGCCTGACCCAGCCCCTGGCCCTGATCCTGGAGTACGCCGAAACCATCGTACCGGCGGTGGACCTGGGCGCCATGGGAGAGCCGGACCGGGCCTCCCTGGTGACCTTGCTGCGTTGGGCCCGGCAGCGGGAACTGGTGGAGCAGGGCCATCTCATTTTTCTGACCACCGGCAATCTGGCCGAGTTGAATCCCAATCTGCTGCTCAGCCGCCATGGGGCCCAGATCATCGAAGTGCCGCCGCCGGACCAGACGGACCGCCTCCATTTTATCGAACATCTCTTATCTTCGGGCGCCTACCGCCTGGAACTGACCGCCCAGGGATTGGCCAACCTGGCGGCCGGCCTCAGCCTGAGGGTGCTGCAGGCCCTCTTGCGCCAGTCCCGACGCACCCCCCTCACCCCGGAGATGGTCCGCCGCAAGAAGAAGGACCTGCTACGCCAGGAACTGGTGGGGCTCATCGAAGTCATCGAACCCCGCTTCGGCCTGGAGGAAATCGGCGGATTGGAACCCATCAAGGCTTACTTCAGCCAGATTGCCCAGGCCATCCACGCCGGCGACCATAAACTGGTCCCCCGGGGCATCACCATGATGGGGCCCCCGGGAGTGGGCAAAACCGCCCTGGCGGAAGCCCTGGCCCGGGACGCGGGCTTTAATTTCGTCAAACTGCTCAATCCCCGGACCAAGTGGGTGGGAGAAAGCGAACGCAATTTTCTTAAGGCCCTCACCACTCTCCGCAGTCTCACCCCCGTGGTGGTCCTGGAAGACGAAGCCGACCAGAGCGAGCACAGCCGGGATGAGTACTCCGGCGATACGGGGGTGGGTAACCGCCTCCGGCAGATGCGTTTTGACTTCATGGGCGACCCCGCTATCCAGGGCAAGGTCTTGTGGATCAGGATTACCAACCGCCCGGATCGGCTGGACAAAGCGGACCTGCGCTCAGGCCGTTCCAGCGAACGCATCCCCTTCTTCATGCCGGATTTCACCGAAAAGTGTCACATTTTCACGGTGGTGGCGACGCGCAGCCACATTGCCTGCGATTTTCCGGATTTTAGCGAGGTCACCCGCCACCTGGAGGCGCGGCACCCGGAGCTGATCACCGGCGGGGACATAGAGGAGCTGGTCTTCCGGGCCTACCGCGAGGCGCGCCTGGCGGGCCGGAAAGCAGTCAGCCAGGCAGATTTCCACCGGGTGATTGACGACTTCTTACCTCCCCACCAGATGGAGGTGCTGCGGCACATGGAGCGGTTGGCCCTGCACCAGTGCTCCTCCCGGCGCTTTGTGCCGGACCGGGTCTGGGCCTGGGCCACGCCGGGGGAGACAGCGGCAGAAGTTTGAGTTGAGGGGAGGACCGGGGGAGGTCAACTCCCCCGCCCTCCCCTCAAGCTCCCCTCCCAGCCCCCTGTAAGGGGTTGGGGGAGGGGATTTGGGGGAGGGGGTAGGGGCCACTTATGAAAAAGCCCCAAGGTCCTGCCCCCAAGAAGAGATTCGCCATGGCGAAGCCCAAGGTCCTGTTCATCTGTCTGGGGAACTCCTGCCGCAGCATCATGGCCGAGGCGATAGCCCGGCACCGGTGCGGGGATCGCTGGGAGGCGGCCTCGGCCGGCCTCAGCCCTTTGGGGGTGGTGGCCCCGGAGACCCTGGCGGTGCTGGCCGAGATGGGCGTGAGCGTGGCGGGCCTGCACTCCAAAGGGCTGGGAGCGTTTGACCTGACGGAGTTTCGCCTCCTGGTCAATCTTTCTGATCAGGCTTTGCATGGGCGCATCCCCCCGAATGGGGCGGTGAGAGTAATCCAGCGACCGGTGTTAGACCCCTTCGGGTGCAGCCTGGAGATGTACCGCCGGAGCCGGGACGCCATTAACCGGGTGATCATCCGGGAGCTCTGCGGGGAAGAATCCGGGCCTTAACCGGGGCGGCGGGGGGATGCCGCGGCTCCGACCCAGACCTTCCGGCGCGAGAAGGCTCGAGGTCCCGGCAGGACTGATTCAGACACTGTGCTTCAGGCCGGGTAGCTCAAGGAGGGCCGCGGCCGGGATAACCGGGTTTATGCAGGCGACTAAAGCAGAGCTGTGGGGCAAATACTTGGGGTGCATGCTGGGCAGCGCCCTGGGGGATGCCATCGGCGAGTTGGCCTTTAGCTACCCGGAAGAGGGCCGGCTGCGGGCCGCCATTGCCGCGGCCCCCGTGCTGCACTACACCGATGACACGGCCATGGCCATGGGGCTGGCCGAATCCCTGGCCGAAAAGAGGGACCTGGACGCCCACCATCTGGGCCGGACCTTTCACCGGCATTTCAACCGGGAACCGTGGCGGGGGTATGCTTCGGGGCCGCCCACCATTTTCCAGTCGGTGGAAAAGTCGGGCCTGACTTACGAGGAGGCGGCCCGGAATCTGTTTGGCGGCCAGGGCTCCCAGGGCAACGGGGCGGCCATGCGGGTGGCGCCGTTGGGCCTGTTCTTTCACGACTCCCCGGACCTGTATGACAAGGCCGCAACCTCCGCCGCGGTCACCCACGCCCATCCCCTGGCCCAGGATGGGGCCGCGGTCCAGGCCGCGGCAGTGGCCACGGTGATGCACCTGGACGCGCGCAAACCTTTTCCCCGGGACACTTTTTTAAGGCGGATGCTCAAGCTGGCCAGAACCTCGGAGATCAAGGAGCGCCTGTCCCTGGTAAGGACCTTGTTGAAGGGTAAGGTCCACGGTGCGGAGGCCGCCAGAATCCTGGGGAAATCGGTCAAGATCCATGAATCCCTGCCGTTTGCCCTCTATGCTTTTCTGGCCCAGCCCCACTCCTTTGAAAATTGCCTCCTGGGCGCGGTGCTGAGCGGCGGCGACCGGGATACCCTGGGGGCTATGGCGGGGGCCATCTCGGGGGCCTACCTGGGAGTGAGGGCCATCCCGGCGCTCTGGCGGGAGAAACTGGAAAACCAGGGGCTCATTGAAAGGCTGGCCCTGGCCCTTCTGGTTTAATAGCCCGTCGGGATGAGGCCGGGTGGGCGCCAAAGCCGCCCGAGTCAGCCGGCGGTGCAGTGGGCTTGAGCGGCGGCAGGGGCCAGGTCTGGTTCAGAAACTTATCCGAGGGATTTCATGATTTCATAACGTTGGTTAGCCAGGAAATCATGGTCTAACCGTTTTTCCTAACCCGGTCCATCCGCCGAATAAGCCATAGCCGGTGGGGGTTAGGGCAATATTATCCCTCAAGAGGAGAGTGCAGGGTTGGCAAATGCGGGTAAGAAGTGTAAAATTTGGCTGTAAAAGCCGGCATAGCTCAGTGGTAGAGCAGCTGATTCGTAATCAGCAGGCCCGGGGTTCGACCCCCCGTGCCGGCTCCAAAACCAAGAATATCAAGGGGTTAGAGAAGGCGTCTAACCCCTTATTTTTTGTATTTTATAATGTGGAAGTTTTGTGGAAGTCAATAATCCAATATCAATCTGTAATTTCAGATAGTTATATCATATCATAATCTGGGGAATTTTGGAAGGGGGACAGCAAGAGGGGCGACTTGAATTTTATGCTTTCTCGAAGACAGACCAATAGGGCCGCGCGCGCCCTTTTGGTCTTGATTCGCTAGTTTTCCCAGGCTAGTTTGTTTCTTTCCTCCCATACTTCTCGATGATGTACTTCGTGAAATTGATGATACATTCCTCTTCGGACCAGAGTTTGTCATCATACCACTGACTCATCCCTTCTCCGAATCCTTCCAGATTACCTCCCAGATGAATGACCTCTTTACGAATCTTGTCGTATAAGAGGTACCATACCTCTGGTGTAGGTAGATACTCATCCAGGTCATCAGAATCAAACTCCACACTCGATGGGGAGAAGTATATATCATACCGTTCATCACCTTCGTATCTCTCCCAATCATTCACATCGGTACCGAAGTTCTTGAGTCTAGACTCTGGTATCAGGACCAACTCCTTGTCCATAACTTCGGTTTTTACTTCAATTTTTTCCATTTTAATTCTCCTGTTTCTTTAAATTAGACCTCACACTGAGGTCTTTGATGGTCCTTTTGTTCCTCCTTTCTGGTTTAGATTTTGTTCTCTGTACTTCTTGATGAGGTAATCTGTAAAGTTTTCGACACACTCATTTTCCTCGTAGAGTTTGTCCATGTACCACTCACCCATTCCCTCTTCAAATACTTTCAAAAGATTAACTCGTCCTATACCTGGAATCTCTTTAATCTCTCTGGGATTACCAATAGTGACGACATCTTTAATATTTTTATCGTATAAGAGGAAATACACATATGGAAAATCTGGGTACTCATCGAAGAACACACTAGAAGGTGAGTAGTATATGTCATACTTTTCGTTACCTTCCCATCTGGTCCAGTCCCTTATCTTTTTACCGAAGTCCTTGAGTCTAGACTCTGGTATCAGGACCAACTCCCTGTCCACTTTTATTTCATTTTTCATTTTGTTTCTCCTTTTAGTTGATTTTCTTCATGAACAGAAGTGAATAATTATCCGGGTCAAATTTCTCTCCCGTAACTTCAAGTCCATCAAATCCTGGTGGGATCGTTTGAAAGACTTTATCCATTTCTGGTGGTAATTTATCAATTTTCCAAACACAGATTGACTCTGAAACCGGTTGACTAAACCTATCATCAATCCGTCTGGTCAACAGAAAAAGATGTCCACCTTGTTCTCTAAAGAAATCAAGACGAGGTTTAACATTTTTTGGTTCTATCCCTGGAAAACAATCTCCTGAGTCCACATCATAAAACCATAATTCATTCCGGTCCAGGTTATCAATCCCGTGGTTGTTGGTGTCTATCAACAATTTCATCATCATAGATTGAACCTTGAAATCGGTCTCTGGGGTTTGATGTATTTGTTGACCCATACATCTCAAGTCTTCAAACTTGATGAAACTGGTAACGATGATAGGTTGATGTTGAAATTCTGGTTTTTGTCGATTAATCTTTTTCATGGTCTGGTTCCTCCTAGATTTTTATATCATAGTTCACAAAAACGTGAACCTACATTCATTGTAGCATGCCGGAGCTAATTGTAAACGCAATTTTCCGGATTTTTTTGCACTAGATTCACTTTTTATCTTCGACATGCTCAAACGTACAACTACCGCAGGTTTTATGATGAAGGAAAGTTTGTCACTTCTTGTTTATTTCTTCTATGTCTTGTCTTGACTCAAAAATTTCCCATTGCCGCGCGCCGTCCAATCTGTCAGATTTTATCTTTGAAAAAGTCCTTGAGAGTGGAATGTAGGTATGCTATGGTCAGAAAAACTCAATCAAAAGAGAAGGATATAATGCCGATACAAGATGAATACCAAAAGCTTTTAGAATTGTGCAGAGATATATTCCCTAAAACTTGGAATGCTTATGAATTTTGCGATATGGCAAATCGCATAGAAGAAAGGGGGATATTAAATGTAGAGTTACATATCTACGATGAGCATGGGCGGAAAGCTTACGATAAGCAAAGCAAGGCAGAAGGTAAACCAAAAGCCGCTGGGCATGTCAGGTATATTAATTATATGAATGGGATAGGGAATATTAAAGTGAGCATCCATTGTCTTTATTCACAACAGCGGCCACACGTTTTATTACACGAATTGGCCCACATTGCTGTATTCAGATTACAAAGTTTGAAGGAAAAGTCATATAAAACTGATGATCGTCGTTTTTGTGGTTGTGATATTGTTGAGCCTGATGGGCATGGAAAAGTATTCCAAAGATACTTAACCATTTTAGAGAATAGGGCTATCAAGAAAGGGTGGGAGTTCTTTATGATTAACGACGAAAAGATATGGTTTAAGAAGAAATAATAGGTCTTGATTGAATTTGCTGCTTTGCGATTAGATTTCGTGTGATATTAATAAGATAGCACAAATAGCAAAAAAATATAAAAAAGTTATATAGAAGGTTTACAAGTCAAATAATATATGTTATAATAAGGTATCTGTCAGGGAGAAAAGAATAATACAAATTTTGAAGAACAGAAGAACCCCGAAAGTGATCCTGTTCTTTTTTTTATTATACAGATATGGAGAAGCATACTAGCAAAAAATATGCTAGTATACTATCACCAGATATGAATATATTGATAGCTTATACTAGCACTAGCCTGATATATAACTACTAGCACTAGCCACTTCTTTAATCCTCATTTATACCAATCTATATCATCGTAGATTACCTTAAAAGAGCAGTCACAACGCCGGATTTGACATAACACATCTCCTTCACACCCCACCCCGGTCTTGAATCAGTTGGAGTGGGTTTTCTTTGCCAAACCTGGCAGACCCTACCCCTACCCCTTCATAGACCCCTTATCGCGCTGCCAGCGGCGTCTCAGAGCTTCAGGTTTAGGATTGCTAACCTGAGGGTCTGAGGAATAGGACAGAAGCGGACTTCTCGAGTTTCATATGCAGAGAGATTTGAAGAAAACACCCAGCAGCACTAAATCTCGTTCAGCAAAATCTTATTGACCTCTGAATCTTCAATCCCGAGATACATCATCGTGAGTTATTTTGATGAATGGTTAAATCGCTTACAGAGAATCTCCGAAGGGGCACCTCTCGCTCTATCTTCCAGGTGGGAGGTTTTGTTTTGTTCTCTGGGATTATCTTGATTGTTTGCGAGGGTTGGGACTAAAACTTTAAATGTCGCCAGGGTCTTAGATACAGCTAACATATCCATATCAACGCCTTTTGATGGATTTTAGAAGGGTGGAGATATAGCAGCTAGCAAAACTTGCCGACGCTCTATTTCATCAGTCGCCACTCGACACAGGGGGGGCAGGTGGCCACTGCCACCAGCCACCCACCCGTAGCCGATATGTTCATTTCACTTCTTCGATTTCTCCCGGCCGCCAAGTCTTGGCGAACCACGGCTCCAGCGGGCCGTAGAGGCGCAGGATCGTGTTCCAGCCCTTGCCGGGGACGGTCTGCACCCAGTTCTTCTCCTTGCCGGGTGGAGCCTTGGTACCGAAATAGACGTCCACCGACCCGTCGGCATTGACCAGGAGTCCCTTGGTCTGGCTACTGACGCTCGGGAACTGCTGGTCGGTCTGGAGCATCGACCGGGTCTGGTTGCTGTAGACGATAACGGACCAGAAGTCCTTGACCGGGATATTGGGGGGCAAGTGCAGCTTGTAGTTCTTGCCGCCGTCGAGGGTGTTGTGGTTGGCATCTTCGTCAGCCCAGGCATATTGTGAGCCGCGGCCGACCATCTTTTCTTCCATCGCCGGTGTGATGCCGGTGGCGAGGAAGTAGTACATGATATAACCATCAAGGTTGAACACACCGGGCTGGTCCTCGAATTTATAGCCGCCAAGGAACGGGAGGCGCCAGGCGCTGTTCTCATAGTAGTAATCCGCCTTCTGCCGGATTTTGAAGGCGATGGCGCGGGCGCTGGCATCACCCACCGCGGCGGCCTCGGTGAGGATCTTCTTCATGCGCTCGTCCGGTGCGAAGGGCTTGCCCTTCTGGATGCCGATGGAGGCATACAGGCCAAGTCTGACCGGGTCGAGGGAATCGCTCGGCTCTTCCTGCACGACCTGATTGAGTAACTCCCAGAACCTGTAATCCGCCGGGGCGACCGTGTTGAAATACTTGCCGGAGAGGTTCACGAACTTCATTCCCGGCCGACTGGCGGCCTGGGACAGCGGATAAATTCGCGTGAACTTCTTCACCAGGTCTACGCCTGGCTTCGGGTCGCCCTTAACCAGGAAACTGCGCCAAGGGATCCAGTTGCTGAACGTCGGCGGGCGCACGACGAAGTAACCCTTCGGCACCTTGCCCTTGTAACCCGGCGGCAACAGCAGGTACTTGCCACCCTTGCCCTTGTCCGGCCCGGTGATGCCAACATCGATGACCCAGCGGTACCACATGTCGTTGATCGCTCCGAGCACTTTCGGGGGCACCTCGACGACCAGTGGACCGTTGCGGAGATCGAGCCACGTCCAACTGTAAACGGTGTTGTCGTTCGCCGTGAGGAATATCGATCGCGAGTCCATCATTTGCTCGAAGATCGGCACGGTCGTGTTTGCCGGTCCCAACTCGCGGATGGCGTTGCGATTCGCCGCCTGGCTCACCGGGGGCAGGGCCAGGAGGTAGGCCTGCACGGCGCGCTGGAAGTCCAGGTTGTCGTAAAGCTTCTCAATAGCGGCTTTGTCCGGGAAGCCATCGAAGAAGTTGAGCGTGCCGAAGCGGGTCTCCACCTTGTCCGGGCACGCGATGCCCGGCGGCATGGGGGTGGTCATCTTGTACTCGGTAGGCGCAGCCGGGGCCGAACCCGGCCCACCGGTGGTTTGCTCTGCATAGGTCGGCGCCGCCGCCAGCATTGTTGCAAGGACAAGCCCCAGAAACGTAAAGACCAAGGCCCTTTTCTTCATGCTTCCCTCCTCGTCGAATTGAATGATGGGACAAAAGTAATCACTAAGGGGGACGAGTCAATCGCTATCGAGGGCGGCAAGGCCAAAATACGCTTCTGATGGCTGGTCTAAGAGATACTGCACAATGAATTTCGACACTCGCGATACCTTGCCAGGTTCTTACCTTATCACCGAACCAGCAAAACTGCAGGTATGATCTGAATATCGAAATCGACCTCTTGTGGGGGGAATTTCTAGAATTATTTTTGTCCGATGATAGTATGTCTTGATGGAGAGGTTGCCTGGTCAAATCTTAACCATTAATATCAAAAAATTGTGGGAAGACCTAGTCAGGGTCTTCCCACGTCTGAGGATATAATGGAAATACAAGACACATAAAACATATTGACGAGGAAACCTTTAATATTTTACTTTTTAGTGGAAGTGACCGCCTTTAATAAACCGGTAAGAAAGACACACGAAACCACAAAAGCCTTTAAATACTTTTTAAGATTGTGGTCTTCCACAAGATTAATTACACCTTCAACTTCTTTTCTGACTGCGGCTATATGGGAGAGTATCCCAAGCAATATTCCTACCACTGGTGCGGCTTCATTCACACTTGCAATTTCCTCATATATGGTTGTATAGTCATCATTAATTTCTTCATCTAGTAAAAATTCAGATAATCTGCTCATCGTAATACCTCACTTTATAATGTAATACTAATTTGGTCATTATTGTTAATTTTAATCTTTTTTTATTTTAGGTTTTTTATAGTGTTTTTGTTGTTTCACATCTAATTTAAAACTGAAAAGATATTAATATCATCATTCACTTTGCTGCTATTTACTGGTTTAGTTGGGTTTTTATCCATAAACTCATCATACTTTATCTTCTGTAATTCCTTCCTTTTATTATACATTTCCAGGTTTTGAGTAATCAGTTTATCTAACAGCGTTGAAGTCAAACAATGAAGTTTTGATATTACCGCTCTTTCTCTTACAAGTGAGGGGTTGATATTCTGACTTATGCAGAGCTCTTGAATTACTTCCTCAATACTATGTCCCGCTGCATAGAAGGTCCTGGGGCCCACATTGGGCGGCCAAGGATTTTCATATTCAACTCTATAGATATTCACATTAGGCAATATTACCATCGTTTTTTCTCCTATCGTAAACTTGTTTGAGGTCAGAGATTGTCCTATCAACTATGTTTGATACAGACCGGCTCTTCTCAGCGGCGAGTTGTCTTAAGAAGTCCTTGTTTTCAGGAGTCACTTTTACGCAGAGTATTAACTTCATCCCATTATCCCCTTGATTTGGTCAATCCTGGCATCGAGAGCTTTAATTCTTTTTCGTAAAGCCTCTCTACCTTCCGGGTCATCTTCTTTTTGTTTCATCTGTTTTCTTAACTCTCGTTTTTGGTCTTCAAGAGCTTCAATTTGTTTACGTTTATTTTTTCCAGCCATCCTGTCGGTCACCTTTTTCGCCAGCATTGACCCGCCAACCATAGCGACGCCACCAATAAAACCTTCAGCGCCAGCTCTGACCAAACCTTCTCCTACAAGATGGCTTTCAAAATCTCTTAGTTGATTTTTAGTAGTCTTCACCACTATCTTTCTTAGTACCTCAGTAAGCAACTCATCTAATCTGTATCCAGGGATATATTTCAAATCCTCTAAAATCATCTCTTTATTCTTATATATGTTTCTCAATTGTGATAGTGGGAGAGTAGACATCACTTCTTTTAAGAATACTATGTCCCTGTCTGATCTTCCCGGATACAGGTAGTCAAACATATTAAACAATAATGTCGTATCCTTCACGTCGCCATTCCTAAATTTTAACATTTTCTCTCGGTCTACTTTCATTTGATTGGAAATATCAGTGGTAGAAATGTCTTTCTTGTCCAGCGTATTATTAATAACATTTAAGATTGTTTTATAATTTGTCATTTGATTTACCAGTAATCGTCGATTCCAGGGTATCATAATAAGCTCTGATAAGTTTTATAAAACCATCACATAGAAGTGAAGACACAGCTAATATATCATCTGAATCAATTCTTTTATATTTTAAGTATTTAATGATTTCATCATCCTCAATATCAATTACCGAGGTGTTATCTATTTTAAAGTTAACTTTGGTCAAATTATTGCCATCGCCCCATTCAAGTAGTGTTTGTATATACTCTTTATAGTCAATACTGTTTTCCTGGAAAAACTCTTGTATCTCATCACGGACTAGTAGTTTCATTCTGGTTTATCTCCTTAAGGTCTAAATATCTCGTTCTGTTGGGCAAAAATGAACGTAGTACTCTGTAATATATTTAGCTAAATTTTTTAATTTATTCTAGCGGGTCAGCATACTTTTGGTCTGAATCAAATATCTATATAAGCAGTTGCATAGTAAAAGTGGAAACTTGAGGCACAATGGTTTCATTATATCTCTAAATTAAATGAATAAGCACTTGGCATACTTTTGCAGGGCGGTATGATCGTTTCTATGAAGTGGCTCCAAGCAAGGAGGTGAACCTCTTGAAGAAATCGTTTCTTTATTTGCGGGTGAGCAGCCCCAGCCAGGTAGACAAATTCGGATTTGACCGACAAGAAGAGGATTGCAGAAATTTCGCCAAGCGATATGGTTATGAGGTTGTCGGCGTGTACCGGGAGGAGGGGGTTTCAGGTGCCAAGGGGGAAGAGGACCGCCCTGCCTTTCAGGAGATGATGGCGGCTATCCTGGCTAATGGAGCCAAGACTGTGATTGTTGAGAGCATGGATAGGCTGGCACGGGAGTTGAGGATACAGGAAGTCCTCTTGGTTTATATGGCCTCCAAGGGGGTGGAGCTCATTTCAGCCAGAACGGAGGAAAACATCACCCAGGCAATCCAGGCAGACCCATTGAAAAAGGCATTGGTGCAAATTCAGGGGGTCTTTGCCGAATTGGAAAAGAACCAACTGGTTAGACGGCTACAGAAGGCAAGGCTCCGGATGAAAGAGCAAACCGGGCGGTGTGAAGGGCGGAAGCCTTTCGGGGAAACCACAGAAGAAAAACAGGTAATCCACCGCATCAGGGCCATGCGGCGGACACGGAAGAACCGGACACCAGGCATGACCTTACAGGCGATTGCCGATAGGCTGAACTCAGAGGGGATACCCACAAGGCTGGGAATGGAATGGACCCCTGGTCAAGTCCATTCAGTGCTTAATCGGAAAAAGAGGGCATAACCCACTCGGAGGGGTTCAGATATTCGGATCATATCCGCAACTAATCGAAATTTTTGAGAAGTTTTGTTAGTGGCAAGATATCTTGAGTTTTCTTACCAATCCAATTTAGAAACTCTTATTGAGACTATAATAGTTATTCAGCAAGTTGACATCTCTCCTAATCTGGTTAAGTTTTAAAATAGGGCCTGAAATCGACACCCGGACAGGGCCTCTCTGCTTTACCTTAAACCTTATTCCTTTGATGAAGGGGGACCACCATGAAGCCGCGGACTGCTACTTATGGCAAGCTTTTCCTGTTACTATTTTGCACCATCTTTCTGCTGTCGGCGGTTCCAGGCCTGGCCCAGCAGGCCGAGAAACCCGGGGCCCCCGGCCCGGATCAGGCCAAAGAGCAGGAGGCCTTCGACCTGGGGGTGGAGGCCTACATCTACGGCTACCCGCTGGTCACCGTGGAGATGACCCGGCGGGTGACGACCAATGTGGCCAAGCCGGAAGGCCTGCATGGCCCCATGGGCCAGTTTGCCAACGCGA
>JBKQVS010000113.1:0-20873 GCA_052139855.1 Desulfobaccales bacterium | reverse complement strand
CGCTCCCTGCCCTCCCCCCAAAATCTCAACCCAAACTCTTATACAGCTCCAGGTACTTCCGGGCTGAGACTTTCCAGGAGAAGTCCTGGGACATGGCGTGTTCCATGATGCGGTGCCACAGGTCCTGGTTATTGAAGGCGTTCAGGGCGGTGTGGATGGCCTTCAGGAAGGCCTCCGGGGTCTAGTCGGTAAAGAGGAAGCCGGTGCCCGGCGTTTTGGGGTCCCCCACCTGGGTCACGGTGTCCGCCAGGCCGCCGGTGGCCCGGACGATGGGGATGGTGCCGTATTTCATGGAGTAGATCTGGTTCAGGCCGCAGGGCTCGTAGCGCGACGGCATGAGGAACATATCGGACCCGGCTTCCATGAGGTGGGCCAGTTTATTGTCGAAGGCGATTTTCACTCCCAGTTTGCCCTTGTACTTGGGGGCTTCGGCCTCGAGCCAGCGATGGTATTTCTCCTCGCCCGTGCCCAGGATAATGACCATGAGCTTCTCTTTCATGAGCTGGGGCAAAATCTGCTCCACCAGATCAAAGCCCTTCTGGTCCGCCAGGCGGGAGATGATGGCCAGGATGGGGGCGTCGGCCAGGTCCGGGGACAGGTCGAAGGCCTTCATCAGGGCCGCCTTGTCCGCGGCCTTGCCCTTAAAATCCTTGGGGCTGAACTTGGCCGGGAGGAGGGAGTCGGTTTCGGGGCTCCAGTTCTGATAATCCACGCCGTTGAGGATGCCGTGCAACTGCTCGGCCCGGGTCTTCAGCACTCCTTCGAGGCCGTAGCCGAACTCGGGGGTCTGAATCTCGACGCTATAGCGGGGGCTCACCGTGGTGACCGCGTCGGCGCACATGATGCCGCCTTTGAGCAGATTGATCTGGTCATAGTACTCCAGGCCATCGATGCAGTAGAAGGACCAGTCCAGGCCCAGCAGCGGGTACCGGTCCCGGGGAAAGAGGCCCTGGTAGGCCAGGTTATGAATGGTGAACACGGTTTTGGCCCCGGCCAGGATATCCTCGCCGGCCCAGCGGTGGCGGAGGTAGACCGGCACCAGGGCGCTCTGCCAGTCGTGGCAGTGAATCAGGTGGGGGGCAAAGTCCAGAGCCCGGCAAAAGGGCAGGACCGCGCCGGAGAGAAAGGCGAAGCGCTCCAGGTTATCGAAGTAATCCCCCCGGGGGGTGCCGTAGAGCTGGCTGCGTTCGTAAAACTCGTCCCGCTCCACGAAATAAAACGGGGAGCCCGGGGCGGCAGGGGCCATGAGGTTGAAGGTGTGCTTGATCAACCCCAGGTTCACTTCCAGGTCCTCGGCGATGAGGGTGGTGGGCACCTTCCCCTGCTTCACCATGCCGTAGTAGGGCATGAGCACCTTGACTTCGGCCCCCAGTTCCTCCAGGGCCTGGGGCAGGGTCCCGACGATATCGGCCAGACCGCCGGTCTTGGCAAAGGGCACCCCTTCCGAAGCAACAAACAGCACGCGCAGTTTCTGGCCCATGGGCTCTCCTTTTTGGAGCGGTCAGCTAAGAGCTGTCAGCTATCAGCGGTCAGCGGTCAGCCAAAAACTCTGTCAGTCATGTCTAAAGCCTAAATCTACCATGAAATACATAGTCATTTTCTAGTACCATGGAAAAGGCCGACTTTTGGTTTTTTCTTTTAGCTGAAAGCTGAAAGCTGAAAGCTAATACTTATAATTCAAATCAATGTCCGAGGCCACAAACCCTTTATCCCCCTCGTTGAGGGTGAACTCAAAAATATAATCCCGGCTGGGCAGGTTTTCGGGATGCACCCCCGCGGGCAGGTCCTTTTCCATGAAAAACACCGAGGTATAAGGGGATTCTTCCAGGCGGGTGTCGGTAACCCAGACCTTGCCGAAGCCGTGCATAAACCGGAAAAAACCGTAGGAGCGGTCCACAAAATACTTGGTGCACACCCCCCGCACCCGGCTGCCCACTTCTCCCCAGGGCGGGGCCCCAGCGAAAGGCGGGGTGGTGGGCAGCAGGCCCGGCACCAGATATCCGGGCACGAACAGGTCCACTTCCCGGCGCAGCCGCCCGGAGACATTGGCAAAGGCCACCAGCTCCACGCGGCAGCCCTTGTTCTGGGCCATGGTGACCACGCTGCAGAAATCGCCGTCACCGGTGAACAGATAGATCAGGTCCAGGCGGTCGGATTGGGAGACGATATCCAGGCCCATTTCCATGTCCAGGTTGGCCTTGCCGTAGGTCCGGCCGGAATCATCGGTGTACCATCTGATGGGCTTCTCAATGGCTTTAAACCCTAAATCCCGCAGGGTGAGGATGAAATTCAAGGTGGTCTTATAATTGGGATCGGAGATGGCGCGCTCTTCATCGATGGCGACATAGGCATTGAGGCGCATGACTTCGTCGCCGTCCCGGGCGACAAAGCGCCGAATCACTTCATAGCGCATCCCATAGCCGCCGTTACGCATGATATTCATGGAGTCCACATAGACCCCAACTTTCCGGTTTGACATAATGACCTGACTCCTTGCCGTGTTGCGACTAATATCCGCAAGCACCCGCATAACTTGGTATCGTTAACTTTACTAAACCTGGTACCACGTTGCCAAAACGGCCACTAATAAGAGGCGGTTCCTCGGGCCGCGGCTCCAAAGGCCTCGGCGCGATGAACCTCCTGCCTCCCCGCCTCAGGCGGGCCGGTAACTATATCGGCAGATAGGGCAGGAAGGCGGAGACGATACCCTACGGCTTTGCCCTATTCCTGCCTTTGACCTTGCAAGTTTAGAGAAAAAAGGCGCCGGCTGCAAGCTAGTTCTCCCGGGGGAGGGCTGGCGGGACCCTTCGGCCAAGTAGCGCAAACTCGGATTTGGGCCGACTGAGAGAGGCGCCTACTGCCTCATCCGGGGTCCGGTCTCACGGATTTTTAAAGCTTCACCAAAGTTTCCCTAACCGGTCCAGCCGGACCGGGCCCCCACAACTGCATTGCCCCATGGGCGCCGATGCGGTAGAATGGGCCTCCGGGAGCCTTAAGCGATGCGGGAAGTCTGGCGCATGTGGAATTATTCGACCATGGTGGTGCTGACGGTGCTCACCGCCGGGATCTTCGCCGCCATCCTCATCCCCTTTAAGGGCATCCCTCTGATCCCGGGGCTCACGGAACTGAGGCCCGCCAACGTCATTCCCGTGGTCTTCGGCCTCCTCTTCGGCCCTGCGGGGGCCTGGGGCGCGGCCTTCGGCAACCTTATCGGCGACTTTTTCGGCACCCTGGGGGTAGGCAGTTTCTTCGGCTTTTGGGGAAATTTTCTGGCCGCCTACCTGACCTACAAGCTTTGGGGCGACCGGCCGCTGGCCGATCTGGGCCGCCACCTGCCCCGCTTTGTGGGGGCGGTGGTTTTGGGCGCCTGGGCCTGCGCCCTGGTGATCGGCTTCGGGGTGGAGGTTTTCAAACTCCTGCCCTTTGCCGTCATCGCGGTGGCGGTCTTCATCAATAACGCGGTCATCGCCTTCATCCTGGGCCCCGTGCTTCTGCGTTTGCTGACGCCCCGGGTGAGCCGCTGGGACCTGGCCTGGACCGAGCAGATGGACCCCGAGGACCGCCTGCCCGGCCCGTCACGCCGCCTGGGCCTGATTCTGGTATGGCTGGGGGCCGGCGGCGGTTATGTGACCGGCCTGGCCCTGGGTCTCGGCCTGATCAGCGCCCCGGGGCTGCCGGGTTTGCCGATAACCTTGATGCCTTTCCTGGCCGTCCTCCTGGTGGGGTGTTTCCTGCTATGAATGATCATTGGTAGCCGCAGGCTTTAGCCTGCGCAAGAAATGCAATTCCCGCCCGTGATCACCAGATTACAGACAGAGAAAACCATAACCCCTGGCGCAGACTAAAGCCTGCGGCTACCATTCACACAGACGAGGAGGCTTTTGCAGCCAATCGATCCCATCATTAAGATTACCGACCTCTCTTTCCGTTACAAAAAAGGCGGCCGGCCGGTGTTCCACGGCCTTAATCTGGCGGTGCGCCCCGGCGAGCGGGTGGCGGTGCTGGGCCCCAGCGAAGCCGGAAAATCCACCCTGGCCCTGTGTCTCCAGGGTCTCATTCCCCGGATGATCAAGGGGGAGTTTAGCGGGAGCGTTGAGGTGGACGGCTGCCGCACCATTACCTGCCGGCCCCGGCAACTGGCCGGGCGGGTGGGGATTCTGCTCCAGGATTTCGAGGCCCAGATCTTCTCCACCCGGGTAGACCAGGAGGTGGCCTTCGGCCCGGAAAACCTGGGGCTGCCCCGGAAAGAGCTACGACAACGGGTTAAGGAGTGCCTGGACCTTATGGGGCTGGCCGGGTTGGACGACCGGGACCCCGCCACTCTCTCCGGCGGCCAGAAACAGCTCCTGGCCCTGGCCGCGGTCCTGGCCCTGGCGCCGAAGCTTTTGGTCCTGGACGAACCCACCACCGATCTCGATCCTTTGCGGGTGGAAGAACTCCTGACCTCCCTGGACCGCCTCAGCCGGACCCGGGACCTCACCCTGGTCTTTTTGGGAGAAGATCTGCGCCTGGCCCGCCTCTGCTCCCGGATCGTGCTCCTGGCCCGGGGAGAAATCCTGGCGGACGGCCCTCCGGAGCGTATCCTCCGGGAAGTGGAACTCCTCTTGAGACTCGGCCTCAACCCGCCGGAGCTGCCCGCCCTGTTCCACGATCTGGGGCAGACGACCCTGCCCCTCACTCTGGAGGCGGCGGTGAACCAGGCCCGGGGCCTGGGGTGGGATAGACCTGGCACGACTGTAATAGATATAGCCTCTGAGCCTGGCGGGCCGGGACGCCCGCCCCACGGTGGTCCGCCCTACGGATCTGAAATTCTGGCCCTGCGGCGGGTGACCTTTGCCTATCCCGGCGGGCCGCCGGTCATCCAAGACTTCTCCCTGGCCTTCCGGGAGCAGGAACTCACCGCCATCCTGGGTCCCAATGGCAGCGGCAAGACCACCCTGCTCAAGCTCCTGCGGGGCCTACTGACCCCTCAAGCCGGGGAGATATGGCAGCAGCCGGACAAAGATTTCCGGGTGGGCTATGTCTTCCAAAACCCCGACTATCAACTATTCGCCGAAGAGGTCTGGGAAGAGGTGGCTTTTGGCGCCCGCCTTCTGGGCCTGTCACCCCCGGAGGTGGAGCAGCGAGTTACGGCCGCCCTGACCCGGGTGCACCTCCTGGACCGGGCCCGGGACGACCCCTTCTCCCTCACCAAGGGCCAGCGCCAGCGCCTGGCAGTGGCCGGGGTCCTGGCCCTGGCCCCCCGGGTGATCATCCTGGATGAGCCCACCACCGGCCTGGACCACCGGGAGCAGCAGGACCTCCTGGGTCTGGTCCGGGAACTCCATGACCAGGGGCACACGGTGATCATGGTGACCCACTCCATGTGGGCCGCAACCACCTATGCCCGGCGGCTGGTGGTCCTCCTGGACGGCCGGGTCCTGCTGGACGGCCCTGTCCAGGAGGTGCTGGCCAACGAAGGGCTCCTGGCCCGGGCCCGCCTGGCGCCGCCGGCGGTGGTGCAGCTCAGCCGGGCCCTGGGCTTTACGGCCCTGAGCCCGGGGGAGTTTCGGGATTGTGTCAATGGCCGGGCCTAAATCCCGACTTGCGGATGGACCTGAGAGTCCTTATGTTAGGGGAGGCCTAAAAAATAACGGCAGCAGGAATACTTATGACAACCCCTCCCACTCACCAGATTGACCCGCACCTGTTTGTGGTGCTGGGCGGCACCAGCGACCTGATGCGGCGCAAACTTCTCCCGGCCATCTATCGTCTCCGGGCCGAGGGGGCCGTCCCCGTCCCCCTGATCATCCTGGGGGCGTCCCGGCAGGCGGGACTGACCGACGAGGGCTTCCGGACCCTGGCCGCAGAGTCCCTGGCGGCTGAGGGCGTGGCATCGGACAGCGCCGGACACTGGTGCCGCGACTGTCTCCACTTTCAGAGCCTCGGGGCGGGGACCCCTGAAGATTATCAGGGCCTGGCGGCCAGAATCCGCAGCCTGGAGCAAAAGTACCACCTGCCCGGCAACCGGGTGTTTTACCTGGCCTTGCCGCCCACGGCCTATATGGCGAGCATCGCCGGCCTGGGCCAAGCCGGCCTCAGCCGGACCTCGGGCTGGACCCGATTGGTGGTGGAGAAACCCTTCGGCAAAGACCTGGCCTCGGCCACCACCCTCAACAAGCAGATTCACCGCTATTTCGACGAATCCCGGGTCTACCGTATCGACCATTACCTGGGCAAGGAAACCGTCCGGAATCTCTTAATCTTTCGGTTCGCCAACGCCATCTTTGAGCCTCTTTGGCACCGGAACCTGGTGAAGAGCGTCCAGATCACGGTGGCGGAAAGCCTGGGGGTTGGAGGGCGGGCCGGGTATTACGACCAGGCCGGGGCCCTGAGGGACATGGTCCAGAACCACCTCACCCAGCTCCTCACCCTCACCGCCATGGAGGTGCCGGTGGCCTTTGACGCCGAGAGCATTCGCACCGAAAAGGCCAAAATCCTGCGGGCCATCCCGCCGGTAATGCCGGAAAACGTGATCTACGGCCAGTACGCCCGGGGAGCGATCAACGGCCGGGAGGTGCCGGGCTACCGGGAAGAGCCGGGGATCTCCCCCGACTCCGCCACCGAGACTTTTGTGGCCATGAAGCTCTCCATTGAAAACTGGCGGTGGCAGGGAGTCCCCTTTTACCTGGTGACCGGCAAACGCCTGCCGACGCGGTTCAGCCAGATCGCCGTGACCTTCCGCTGTCCGCCGGTGTGGGTCTTCGAACCCCACCGTGGCGGCACGTGCAACCCCAATGTCCTGGTGTTCACGGTGCAGCCCGACGAAGGCTTCGACCTCCATTTTGAGGTCAAGGCCCCGGGGGAACCTCTCCAGTTCAAGACCCAGCGTCTCAGGTACCGCTACGCCGAAGGTTTTGCGCCGCTGCCCGACGCCTATGACACCCTCCTTCTGGACATCATGGCCGGCGACCAGACCCTGTTCGTCCGGGCCGACGAAGTGGAGTGGGCCTGGCGGATCTACGCCCCGGCCCTGGACCCGTTGCCGCCTATGGTGCGGCCGTATCCCGCCGGTACCTGGGGCCCCCCGGGGACGGCAGCCTTTATGGAATGGCCGGACCCGACTTTGCTTTATCGGTAAGGCTATGATAATTATTTGAGGGAGGGGCCAGGGGCTTTTTCGTAAGGGACCCCTCCCCCTCCCTCATCCCAAAAGCCAACCAGATAAACCAGATGTGGGTCGCTGCTATACAATTAAATTCCACGCCGGACCTGGAGGCCAACCTGGCCCGGGCCCAGGGTTTGGTGGAGGAGGCTGCCGCCCGGGGCGCCCGGCTGGTGACCCTGCCGGAGCATTTCGCCTGTTTGGGAAGCGCGGCCGAGATCGCGGCTGCGGCCCAGCCCGTGGACGGCCCCCTGGTGACCCGCTGCCGGGAATTGGCCGGGAAACTGGGGATCTTTCTCCTCCTGGGCTCCTTCCCCGAGCGCACCCCCGGCAAGGCGCGGCCTTACAACACCAGCCTGCTCCTTTCTCCCCGGGGCAAGATCCTGGCCAGCTACCGCAAGCTCCACCTGTTCGACATGGATTTGCCCGGGGCGCCGCCCTCCCGGGAATCGGAGTTCACTCACCCGGGTGAAGAAGTGGTGACCGCGGCGCTGCCGGGAGAGTCCTTCACCGCGGGGCTGGCCATCTGCTACGACCTGCGTTTTCCCGAACTCTTCCGGGCCCAGGTCAGCCGGGGGGCCAACCTCTTTCTGCTGCCGGCGGCCTTTACGGTGAACACCGGCCGGGACCACTGGGAAGTGCTGCTCAGGGCCCGGGCCATCGAGAATTTGTCCTATGTGGTGGCGCCGGCTCAATGGGGGCAACACGGGCCGAGCCGCCGCACCTACGGGCGCTCCCTTATCATTGATCCCTGGGGGCTGGTTCTGGCCCAGGCCCCGGACAGCGAAGGCGTGATCCTGGCTCGGCTGGACTATGAGCGGCTGCAGCGCCTGCGCCGGGAACTGCCCTGCCTGCGTCACCGGCGCCTGCCGTAAGATAAACCGTGAGCAGCAAGCAGTGAGCGGTGAGCAGATCGATAACAATTCAAAATGGGCTATGATTGTGCTGCAAGCTGATCGCTGAAAGCTGAAAGCTAAGAGGAGATGCATGCCGGAATTCTGGCTTAAGTCGGCCTGCCGGGGAATCTTCCGCTGGTACCTCAGCAAATTCCCCCTGCGGGACGGCAAGGCATTTTTTTATGAGCGCTTCCATACCTCTCTTACGCCGCCGGACCGGTATGTCGTGGCGCGGCTGGACAAGGGCTTTTTTATGAAGCTGGACCTGGCGGATCCCGAACAGCTCAAGGTCTATTTCTACGGGCATTATCACGAGAGATATGAAGCCGACTTGGTGCAGAGACTCCTTTCGGGGGACGACGTCTTTTGGGATGTGGGGGCCAATGTGGGCTATTTCACCCTGGTGGCGGCCACGGCCCTGGCCAATCGCGGCCAGATCGTGGCCTTTGAGCCCGGAAAGAACGCCTATGAACGGCTCACCGAGAACCTGGCCTTGAATTCTTATGAGAATATCCGGACCTTTCCCGTGGCCGTCACCGATGGGGAGGGTGAGGCGGTGCTGCATCTGGCCGGGGACATCGCCGACAGCAGCGCCAATCTCTATCAGGCGGCCCAGGCCCAGGCCGGCCAGGAGGTTTGCCGGACGGTGGCACTGGACCATTTTCTTGAGGCCGAGGGCCTGCGTCCCCCTGACCTCATCAAGCTGGACGCGGAGGGGGCGGAATTGGCGGTGCTGCAAGGGGCCCAAGGGCTCCTGGCTAACTCACCGCCGCTGTGGCTGATGGAAATGGAAGAAAAGAACCTGGCGGCCGCGGGAGCCAGCAAAGCCGCGGTGGCAGAGTTTCTCACCGGCTATGGTTATCGGGCGGCGCATCTCAGCAAGGGCCGATGGTACGCCACCGCCGACCCGGCGGGGGTCAAGGGCCGGAACATCTTTTGGTTCAATCCCGGGGTTCAAGCCCACCGGCAGAAAGCGGCCCGCCTACCGGTACAGGGTAAATATCGTTAATTTTTCACCAGTTGGCACGTTTGGATATAGAGCAGCTCGCAGAAGTTTAGAACGCTGGCTTCCGGTTCATCTCCCTGCCTCCCTTTAATTGTTTTGACATGCATGGTGGCTTGGCTTTTGATGGCCAGATCAGTTGGCCTTGGGGATTCGATTACCACGTCGTGAATGTGAGGTATTACAGAACGGCATCCGAGCCCGGCAACAAATTTATGGGAGGTATCAGGGAGTAAAAGCAGACCGGCTCGAACTGAGGGATGTTAAGCTCGAGCCGGTCGATTTTTTGGAACGGATTGTGTACCAGGTTGGTACTTATAGGATAGAAAGGCACTCTCACGCTGACAACCGGGGAAATCCTGATTTTACGGGACAAATCCCTGATACAAAGGACAGCCCGCTTAGTTTATGAGAAATATTTTATTTTTCCTATTTACTGGGGGCTCGTTGACCGGGAGGACCGAGAGGCGTGATTGCCTAGGGTTGGGGATAGGGGTCAGTTTGATTTAATAAGAAAATTAAAGAACTTGGCCGAAACGAATTCCAGTGCTCCTCCGATATCATGGTCGCCGGTTTCCGGGGAGTCCAGGCGAACAACCCGACTCATTCCCTTAATGAAAGTGACGCCCGGGAAATTGGGGTGTTCTCCGGTTGGCACGATGGCAAATTCTAGAATTTGGCCTTGTCCACCTTTTGTTCCGCAGCCGCATCAGGATTGATACATGACTGATAAGAAAGCCGCTTTAAAGTCCATCCTGCCATTAATTGTGGAAAATTAAGGTCTTTCAACTCTTAAAACTAGGAATCCCCCGATTTTCAAGACAATCTTTTTCCCCTATGATTTAACGCAAGAGAGGGAGAAAAATGTGGTTATTCTGTTTGGGAATATTCTTAGGGATCGGCATTTACTGGACTATCGCCATAATATTGGTCAAGAGGGTTTTAGACCGCCACATCGATAATGCAGCTTACCTTCCCACGTTATGGTATTCGGAAGTACCAGAGCATAAACAGGAATAAATCTCATGCTTTTAACCGGTATTGCCCCGTCGTCCTCAAGCCTATCTTCAGGGAAGCCCTCGCCACCACCGTCAACCAAGCATCTATTCTCGCCCATTGACTAAAATCAACAGAGATTTTGCGGCAGATCATCCGTTAACCTAAGTGACCGTCAAGAGGACTCTTGCGGTTGTTGTCCTCTTACCCTTATAGGTGGAAGTCATCTCTTTTCAAAGCGGTCAGAATTTTCTTTGTGACCAAACGACCGGTTATAATTTCCATTAAATAGATACCCATGATGAAACCCATAATGAACTGGAGAATGACCATAAGCCCTCTTGGAACATGGAATTGGTTGGCTTGACGCGCCGTAAGATGCTTTTAATTTTACTATGCCCGACCAGGGCCACTCTGAAAATAAGGACTTACCCGGATTTTGGTCTGCGGGTTACAAGGTTCTTCATGGAGGGGATGTCTGTATTTACCGGTAGCCGGACTGGCAATACGGGATAGGCTGAGGGACTGGGGTGCTACGCTATGGGGAGTACCAAGCTCAACCAGGGGGCGTAGGTTGCGTTTTACTCACCACGGGCGGGCGGGACCGCCCACCCTACCTGCTTAAAACAGGCCTATGAGCATCTTAGTGCCCATGACGAAGAGCAAGAGGGCGAAGACTCGCTTGAGTTTGTCGACGGGGAGGCTATGGGCCAGGCGGGCGCCCAGGGGAGCGGTCAAGACACTGGCGGCAACGATGCCGGCCAGGGCCGGCAGATAGACATACCCGAGGGAGTAAGCCGGCAAATCGTGGGCATGCAGGCCATTGACGATATAACCCACCGCCCCGGCGACGGCGACGGGGAAGCCGATGGCCGCGGAGGTGCCGATGGCGTCGTGGACCGTTAGGTTGCACCACACCATGAAGGGCACCGACAGCGAACCGCCGCCGATCCCCACCAGGCTGGACACAGCCCCGATGCCGTTACCCACGCCGAACATGCCGAGCCTTCCGGGGAGCCCCCGGGTCGGCTTGGGTTTCTTGTTGGTCAGCATCTGAAACCCCATATAATAGAGAAAGACGACAAAGACGCTTTTCAATAGGCTGGTGGACAGCCGGGACGCCAGGCAGGAACCGAGAAAGGTCCCCACCAGGATGCCCAGAACGATGCGGCGCACCACGTCCCAATGCACCGCGCCGCGCCGGTGGTGGGCCCAAAAACTCGACACCGAGGTGAAGATGATGCTGGCCAGAGAGGTGCCCAGGGCCAAATGCATGAGGTGTTGGCTGGGCACCCCCTGCCAGGTCAGGGTGAAGACCACCATGGGCACGATGATCACCCCCCCGCCGACCCCGAGCAAGCCGGCCAGGATGCCGACCACGGACCCCAGCCCCAAGTAAATCAGGATAACTGTCAACATGGGTGATTCCTCGCGCCCTTTAGGAGGGCGCTCGATATTGACCGGCTCTCAGGGAGAGGGGTAAACCCGGCGGACTTAACACCTGGTCGCCAGGCAGCGGGGCGGTAGCCGTTGAGGCCCGGCACAAAAAGGGCGGGGGAATAATCCCCCGCCCGTAGTCGGCTAAAAACTCAAGCAATCAGCGGGCCGTGGCCTTAGCCAGCTTTTCCCGATGGGACATGCAATTGCGGCAGAGAGGCGCTTCGGGCATGATCTCGAGCCGGCGCGGTTCGATGGACAGGCCGCAGGCCTCACAGAACCCGTAGCTGCCACTCTCGATCCGGTTCATGGCCTCTTCGATGGCCTCCAGTTCCTGGCGTTTCGGTCCTAAGAGGGTGAGATTGGTTTCGGCCATGAGACTGACGGTGGCCTGGTCCTCTTCGTCCCGGGCCGCAGCCAGCATCTCCTGATAGCCATCGCCGATGTTGCTCTTGAGCTGTTGCTTGACCTCCTGCCAGAGGCGCCGTTTCCGGTCCAGCAAGCGCTCTTTTACCTCAGCCAGTTTCTCAGGGCTCAGTCCTGCCATGGTTCAGTCCCTCCCAGGATTCCGGCCGGGGCCGTTGGGGAATCCCGACCTTATTCCAGAAAATCTTCCAGCGCCGCCTTGCGGGTGGGATGCTTCAAGCGCTTGAGGGCTTTTTTCTCAATCTGCCGGATGCGTTCCCGGGAAACCTTGAAGGCCCGGCCGATTTCTTCCAGGGTGTGTTCCACTTCCTCACCGATCCCAAACCGCATCTTCATGATCTTTTCTTCCCGGGCGGTGAGGGTGGTCAAGATGGAGCCGGTCTTCTCACCCAGCTGGGATTCGAGAATGGCCTCATAAGGGGAGACCGCCTTGTCATTGCGGATAAAGTCGCCCAGGCGGTCCCCTTCGTCGCCCACAGGCGTCTCCAGGGAAATAAGTTCATCGGCCAGGTTGGTGACCAGGAGGATTTTTTCCTCGGGCACCCCGGACCGTTCGGCAATCTCTTTCAGACTCGGGTCCCGACCCAGTTCCTTGAGCAGGTCATAGAAGGCCCGGTAGCAGCGGTTACGGATCTCCTGCAGGTGCACCGGGATCCGGATGGTGCGGGTCTTGTCATAGATGGCCCGGGTGATGGTCTGCCGGATCCACCAGGAAGCAAAGGTACTGAGGCGGTAGCCGGTGGTGTAATCATAGCGGGTCACCGCTTTCATCAAGCCCAGGTTGCCTTCCTGGATCAGGTCCGAGAAGGTCAGGCCCCGGTGGAGATACTTTTTGGCGATACTCACCACCAGGCGCAGGTTGGCCTTGATCATCTGGTCCCGGGCCTGATTGACCTCATCTTCGGTCATCTGGATGCGGTTGGCCAGTTCTTTGACCTCGGTGGCTTCCGGGTGGTGCTTCTGCACCTGGCAGAGTCTCTGGTGAATCACCTTGAAGAGCTTTTCCTTGCCCTGGGCGCTCTTGTCCGGCATCTGAAACCAATGCTGGAGCTTCTTCTGGAGGTAACGGACTTCCTCCAGGTCGGAGTGGGCGATGGACACCAGGTTCAAGATATTATCCTGACCCTCTTTGATAATGCGCCCCAAACTCCTCTCCTCTTCCGGGGACAGGATGGAATAGCGCAGCATCTCACGAAAGTAGGCGGCTACCAGACCTTCGTGTTCGGGGATCTCGTCGGCTTCGATGGAATCATCCAGTTCATCGTCCGCCCCCTCGGCCGGGGTAGGGCCGTAGCCGGTGGCATCCAGTTGCTCGGAGACGTCCAGTTCCTCATCCGCGGAGCCCTCAAAGGGGGCCCGGAGGGATTCCCTATCGCCCTCGGACACGGGAAACTGGTCGTAGGCCAGGAATTCACTGCCGCCCAATTCGATGAACTTCTTCAGGTAATCTTTTTCCATGAAATTTCGTCCTGTGGTGCTGCCTTAAGTCGAAAAGACTAAATTAGTTATTTTACCTCTTATCAGACTCGTGTCAAGAGAAAAAGTTAATAGCCTGACGCTCTATTTCCCCTTATCGGCAGTATTCCGGTAATTACTCAATAATTTTAAAATAATGCTCTTGAGGCAATTGTCAATAATCATGTGCACAAAATCTCTTCCATATCTTCAGAAGCCCTTCAAACCACTCCTTGACCCATCTCGGTCACCGGAGTATCATAGCCACATCTCACCTCCAGAGGCTCGAGCCATGCCCCATCAGCTGATTTCCCATCTGAAGGAAGGTGACGCGGTGCAGCAATTCTTTCTGGTGCGCCAGGCCGAGAGCCGCATCGATAAAACCGGCAAACCCTACCTCTCCCTGGTGCTGGGGGATAAGAGTGGCACCATCGTGGCCAAGGTCTGGAACGACATCCTCAAGAAATACCCTGGCCCTTTTGCGGTCGGAGATTTCGTGGGGGTCAAGGGCCAGGTGGACTCCTACAAGCAAGAGATCCAAATAAACGTCAAATATCTGGAAACCGAAGAGAGCATCCGTTCCCGGGGAGGAGACCTCAGCGCTTTCGATCCTGAATTGCTCCTCCAGGCCACCCCCTACGACCGCGAGGCATTATGGCAGGAGCTGGGGCAACTGGCCGAAACCCAGATCCGCCCGCCCCTTAAGGATCTGGTCCTCAAGGTCCTGGAGCTCTACCGGGAGGAGTTTTTGGTCTGCCCCGCGGCCTTGCGCTATCACCATCCTTACCTGGGCGGTCTCCTGGAGCACACCTGGTTCGTGACCCGCCACGCCCTGGCGTCGCTGGCCCTCTATACCGAACTGAACCGGGACCTGGTCCTGGCCGGGGCCATGCTCCACGACCTGGGCAAAATCAAAGAGCTGGCCAACCCCCCGGCCCCGGAACGCACCGTGCCGGGGCACCTCCTGGGCCACATCGTCCTGGGCTGGGAGATGGTCCGCGCCGCGGCCCAGGGCCTGGAGTTCCCCGACCCCACCTTGCTGGTGCAATTGGAGCACATTATCTTATCCCACCACGGGTCCATGGAGTTCGGCTCCCCTATCCTCCCCAAGACCCGGGAGGCCCTGCTGGTAAATTTCCTGGATGACCTGGATGCCAAACTGAAGATGATGAGCCAGCACCTGGAGAGCGATACCGGGGAGGGCGATTTTACCAGCTACAACCGGGCCTTACAGCGTGACCTCTACAAAGGCGGGTTCGCAGCCGCCGGCGACCCGGAGCCGGACCGGGAGCCTGAGCAATAGGCGCGGATCGCCTGAATCTGCACTGACTTCCTGAAAAAATCGGTCTTTTCGGGTTGGGAAAATTTTTTGGGGCCCCGGCATCTTGCCGGGGCGGGCGCGGACTTTGTCAGGATATGTGCCAGTCTGCCGATCTGGATTGCCTCAACCACGCAATGCCGTCCTTCCCCCCAACCAGAAACCATGGGGTTATGCCGATCATATCTCTAACCATTTAAATTTTGGGGGAAGTTTGGATCATCGGCAGGTATCTTGGCTGGTCAAACCAGAACCCGGTCATGGCTTAGGTTCCTAAAATTCTTGGTGACATCTTTCCGGTTGCCGAGGATAATTGAACCATGGAGACAACGGCGTATCTCTTGGAAGCTTTCCGTAGCGAAGGTCTTTCCCATGTCTTTTTGGTGCCGGGAGGCCTCGTAGACCCCTTTTTGCCGGCCTTATCGGCTACGGAGGGTATAACCCCGATTGTTGCAGCCCACGAGGGCGGCGCCGCGGCTATGGCCGACGGCTATGCCCGGGCAAGCGGGCGTTTTGGGGCGTGCTTCGCCATCGGGGGGCCCGGGATCACCAATATGGTCACCGCTATTGCCGCGGCCTGTACGGATCAATCACCGGTGATGGTCATTTCGGGACAGGTGCCGTCAGACTGGGAGGGACGCGGCGGTTTCCAGGATTCCAGTCCCGCCACCTTAAATGATGTCGCCATCCTGCAATCTTTGACCAAGTCGTCCTTGATCGTGGAAAGCCCTCATCTGGTCAATTACCATTTGCGGGCATCCTGCATGAAAATGCTGGCCAGCCCGCAAGGACCGGTGCATATCAGCCTTCCCCTTAACCTGCAACGCACTGAGGTTCGCCTCCCCTGGGACAGACTCGATGCCTCGGTTTATGCGCCCGGTTTTGTTGACCTGGCAGCCCTTGAGCGGCTGTGGCACATTCTCCTGCCTGACGACCCGGGGCAAGCCCCTTCCCGGATAGCGGTACTGGCCGGCGCCGGGGTGGAAAAATCCAGGGCAACCAGCGATCTATTGGCCCTGGCGGAACGATTTGAGATTCCGGTAGCCACCACCCTGCGGGCCAAGGGGGTGTTCCCGGAGGACCACCGGTTATCTCTGGGAATCTTCGGCTATGCCGGCCACCGCCAGGCGATTGAGACCATCTTATCCGGGGAAGTGGAGGTGCTGCTGGTGCTGGGATCGGGCCTCAGCCAGCGGGACACGTTATTTTGGGACCGGAAAATGTTACCCAGGCGCGCCTTGATCCATGTGGACCTGGACCCCAAGGTCATCGGCCGCACCTGGCACACGGAAGTGCCTCTGGTGGGTGATTGCGGGCAGGTATTGCGCTGCCTCCTGGAGGCTGAGCCACCGCGACTGGCCGGTCTGGCCGGTACAAACCCGGAGCGCCGCACCTGGCTGGAACGTCTCAAGGCTTCAGGCCCGCGCTATTATGATGCGGAGCATACCAACAGCGAGGCGGTGCCCCTGCACCCGGCCCGGGTGCTGCGCGACCTGCGCCGGGTCATGCCCCGAGAAACGGTTCTCCTGGTGGACTCGGGGGCCCACCGGGCTTTTTGCGGCCATTACTGGGAGGCATATGAGCCGCGCACCTACATTTCGGCGACGAACCTGGGCCCCATGGGCTGGGCGATTCCGGCCGGGATCGGGGCCAAAGTGGCCCGGCCCGAACGGCCACTGGTGGTGGTCACCGGGGATGGGTGCATGTTGATGCACGGTATGGAGATCCAGACGGCCGGTCGTTATGGCATCCCGGTGATCTTTCTCGTCATCAACAATAGCGCCCTGGGCAATGTCTGGTTGCGGGCCAGCCAGTTGGGACCCGGACCGGCGGGCCTCACCGAATTGCCGACCCATGATTGGGCCGGTTTCGCCCGTTCCCTGGGTCTGAAGGCAGCCACGGTGACGACCCCGGCTGATCTTGAGCCGGCTTTGCAGGCGGCCCTGGAGGCAGGCGCCCCGTATCTCCTGGACGTCCGGTGCGACCGGGCCTTTACCACGCCGGTGACGCCCTACAACCAGGCCAAACAGGAGTGGGTGGACAATGACTAAGCCAGCGTTTCTTTGGGGAGCCGTGTGGCATGGCAAAACTTCCTGACCCCACTGCATCATTGAGTCCCCAAGGGCAAGAGCTCTACCAGCAGCTGGTAGCCAAGAGGGGACGCATCGACGGCATGTACCGCAGCCTCTTGAACCACCCGGAACTCACACGGCGTGTCAGCGACCTGGGCACCTTCCTGCGGTTCGGGTCCGGGGCCTTGCCCGATGCTTTGCGGGAACTCCTGATCCTTTGGGTGGCGAGAGAGTTGGGAGCCGCATATGAATGGGTCAAACACGAACCGGTGGCCAGGCAGGCCGGCGTCTCCGCCGCCATGATCGAGGCGATTCGCACGCGCCAGGAGCTCCCAGGACTCGAAGACCTGCAGCGAGCCGCTCTGGCCGCAGCCCAATGCGTGCTCCAACGGCGCTCCATCCCCCAGGCAGTGCAAGACGAACTGGCCGCGGCGTTGGGGTTGCAAGGAGTGGTGGAACTGGTGGTGTTATGTGGCTTTTATGAGATGATCGCGGGGGTGATTTTTGCTTTCGACGTGCCGTTTCCCGACGGTGCGGCAGACCCTTTTGGGAGCAACGGCACGGACAAATAGCCAGGAAAGGGGCCATGGGGATCAATAAGCGCCCCCGGGCCCGGGGCAACTCTCACTCCACCTCAAAGACAAAGGCGGCGGCTACTTCCGATTCCCGGCCGGCTTCGGCCAACTGCCGGGCGCAGCCCTTGCACAGGTAGCGGTTGGGGAATTGGTGCCACTTCAGCACTGGGAAGGTTTGAGAGTCATCTAATTTTTTGATGGGAACCCCTTTGCCGGTCAACGCGGATTCCACTTCGACCACTCTGAAGCCGACGATTTCCCGATGCTTGGGAAAAGCCGACGCCACGGTCAGCCGCTCCACCCGGGTGATCCGCAAGGGCACGACCCGCGTGGCCTTACAGACGGCGCACTTATAGGTGAACTGGTCTCCCCAGCAGATGGAGTGATACCCGTCTTTGGGTTGTTTCTGGCAGGTAAACCAATCAAGCGCCTGCTGTAAAGAGGGGGCAAAGTGCGGTTGGGGTGGGTTTTCATTGAGCAGGAAAAACCTGTTGAAAGCGAGATCCTCAGGTTTTGATGCGGTCTTGAAGTGCTCCTCGACATAGAGTTCCCGGCCTCCTTTTCTTATACAGACCTGGTACCGCTGATCATCGACGGACAGGTGGCTTTCAACAATCTCGTAGGTAGGCTCTTGGGGGGGTGTTTTTGACTTAAATAAGAACTTCAAGATCCCCATGCGCTTTCCTTTCCTTCGGGTTAAATCAGGGCACCGAGGCGCCTCAGCATCCCTCTCGCCCCTGGTGAGGGGTTGGGAAGAGGTATAGGGGCGAGGCGGGGCGACCCTACGCCTCTCTGGCCAGGTTCAGCGCTCCGCATGGCGCATCTTTTACTCTACATCAAAGACAAAATAATCGGCCGGGTCCGGTGGCCGGCCGGCGGCCGTCATGTTTTGGGCGCAACTCCGGCACAGGTAGCGATTGGGCACGTCGTACCAGATGACGATCGGCTTGAGTTTATTGGCTTCCAATCTCCGGGTGGGTATCCCTTTGCCGGTCAAATCCGATTCCACCTCCGCCACGCGCCAGCCGACGATTTGCATGGGCTGGGGAATCATTCTGCCCACCGCCAGCCGCTCCACCTGGGTGATCCGCAAGGGCATAGTCCGGCTAGCCTTACAGACGGAGCACTCATAGGTGACCTGGTCGCCCCACCAGATGGTGTCATACCCATCCCTGGGATGGTCCCTGCCTCTGAACCAATCCACCGCCTCTTTTAAGGAGGGGGCAAAGTGCGGTTTGGGCGGTTTTTCATCCAGGAGAAAGAACCGGCCAAAAGCGAGGTCCCCAGGCATTTTCGCCATCTGGAAGAGGTCCTCGACATAGAGTTCCCGGCCCCCTTTTTTTATCCGGACCTGGTACCGCCGATCATCGATAGACAGGTGCTTTTCGACAATCTTATAGGTGGGGGGGTCTTCCGGGGGTGGTTTGGGTTTGAACCAAGACTTTAAGATTCCCATGCGTTCACCTCTCTCAATGGAGTCGATGGGAGATAGCCGGGGCTCTATAGCCCCTTCTGACACTTTATGGGAGGCTGGGAGGGGAGCAGGGACGACCCGCCGCCCCACTCGGCCCCTCCCTTACGCCTCTCGGGCCAGGTTCAGCGCCCCGCCCACTGCGAGCAGGCGGCGCTGCCGCGCCGACAGGTCCACTCGGACCCAGATTTCCTTACCGTCCACCTTCAGGGGCAGACGTTCCTCGCCGTCCAAAAGCTGCTGCCGCACCCCGGGCAATTCCAGGGTCTGGCCCCGGGTCAAGACATCGTAATCCGCCGGATTCTCAAAGGTCAAGGGCAGGATGCCGAAATTGATCAGGTTGGCCAGGTGAATCCGGGCAAAGGTTTTCACCAGCTTGACCCTGACTCCCAGAAACCGGGGGGCCAGGGCGGCGTGCTCCCGGGACGACCCCTGGCCGTAGTTCTCCCCGCCCACCACCGCGCCTTCGCCCCGGCCCTGGACCCGCTGGGGAAATTCCGGGTCCAGACGGGTGAAGGCGTACCGGCTGATGGCCGGCAGGTTGCTCCGGAGCGGCAGGATCTGGCTGCCCGCGGGCAGGATGTCGTCGGTGGTGATATTATCCCCCACTTTGAGCCACACTTCTCCACGCCAGGTTTCGGGCAGGGGCGTCAGGTGGGGAAAAGGCACGATGTTGGGGCCCCGGACCACTTCCCCGGCCTCGCCCGGGGGCGGCGGCGGTATGACCGTGGCACCGCGCACCACCAGGCGCCGGGGCCCGGCCACCCGGGGGTAATCCCCCAGGTCCCGGGGGTCCCGCAGTTCCCCGAAGACGGCCGCGGCCACCGCGGTTTCGGGGCTGGCCAGATAGACCCGGTCGTCCTTGGTGCCGCTGCGTCCCGGAAAGTTCCGGGGAAAGGTGCGCACACTAGCGGCGCCGGTGGGCGGGGCCTGGCCCATGCCGATGCACCCCCAGCAGCCGGGCGGCATCACCCGGGCCCCTGCCTCCAAGAGCGGCACCAGACCCCCGGCCAGGATGAGGTTTTCCAACACCTGCCGGGAGCCGGGGTTGATCTCGAGGCTCACCCGGGGGTGAACCCGCCGGCCCTCTAAGGCCCGGGCGGCGATCATCAAGTCGCGCCATGACGAGTTGGCGCAGGAGCCGATGAGCACCTGCTCCACCGGGAGGCCCTCCACCTCCCGCACCGGCACCACCTTGTCGGGGGAACTGGGGCAGGCGATGAGGGGCTCCAGTTCGGCAAGATTCACTTCCTCAACCCCGGCATACCGGGGCTGCCCCGAGACCCTGAGGGGGCGCCAGTCCTCTTCCCGGCCCTGCAGGGCCAGGAATTTCCTGGTGAAGGCATCCGACGGGAAGATGGAGGTGGTGGCCCCCAGTTCCGCCCCCATGTTGGCGATGGTGGCCCGTTCGGGCACGGACAGGTGGGCCAGGGCCGAACCGGAATATTCCAGGATTTTGCCATAGCCCCCCTTGACGGTGAGGCGGCGCAGGAGTTCCAGAATCACGTCCTTGGCGGACACCCAGGCCGGAAAGCGCCCGCTGAGGCTGATCCCCAGGACCTCCGGCATGACCAGGTAGAAGGGCTGGCCGGCCAGGGCCAGGGCGACGTCCAGGCCGCCGGCGCCGAAGGCCAGCATGCCCGCCCCGCCGGCGGTGGGGGTGTGGCTGTCCGAGCCCACCAGCGTCCTGGCCGGGGCGCTGAAGCGCTCCAGGTGAACCTGGTGGCAGATGCCGTTGCCGGCCGGGGAAAAGTGCAGGCCGTAGTGCGCCGCGATGCTTCTGAGATAGCGGTGATCATCGGCGTTGCGGAAATCGGACTGCAGGAGGTTGTGATCCACGTAGCTCACGGCCACCGCCGGCCGGGCCCGCTCCACGCCCATGGCCTCAAACTCGAGATAAGCCAGGGTCCCCGTCGCGTCCTGGGTCAAGGTGTGGTCAATCTTGAGCGCCACCTCCGCCCCGGGGACCAGGTCCCCCGAGACCAGGTGCTCCTCCATTACCTGTTCTACCAGTGTTTTGGCCATATGCTCTCCGAATTATGTGAGGGGCTCATCCCCGCATGATCATCAAAACCCGACC
>JBKQVS010000112.1:0-15795 GCA_052139855.1 Desulfobaccales bacterium | reverse complement strand
TGATCTATTATCTATAATTTTATCAACTAATATATCAGCAGCGTCTTTATATCCAATTATGTATTGAGCCCAATTGTCACCTAAAGGGCCTAAGAAAACATAAGGGTCTAACGAAATATTATGACTATCACCGGCAATGTCTCTAAATAAGCTATCCCCTTTTTGGGGGTAAGGTAAATGACCATCTTCCATAATAGTAACCTCCTATATTAATCTTAAATAATATATTTATATTTGATAGAAGGCGTTCACCCAAGAGCGGGACTGCCCTTTTTCACTTTAGACAAAATATACCAAATTGCCCAGTGGCAAAAATCATGGCATTGGGCAGGACGTTAATCACCTGGCCAAGGGCGAAGCGAACCACCTGGGGTCGGCCAGGACCACCGAGGTTTCCACCTGACGGGGCGAGATGGTCCAGTAGGTGCGCAGCAGCCGGTCTTTTTCTTCCTGGGTGACCAGCCGGAAGCCGTGTTTTTCGTAGAAGCGAATGGCCCACCAGGCCGCGGCCCAGGTACCCACCAGGACGGGGCCCGGGATGCTCTCCAGAAGATGGGCCAGGAGGCCGGCCCCCACCCCCCGGCGTTGGGCCTCGGGGTCCACGTAGGCGTGGCGGATGAGGCTCACCCCCACCAAGTCCTGACGCCCCATCAGGCCCAGGAGCCGGCCCTGGTCCTCGTAGCCCCAAAAGTTGACCCCCGCGGCGATCTCGTCCCGCAATTCCGTCTCGGGCATGTAAGGTTCCTGCCAGCAATCCGACGGGATCACCCCTTTATAGGCCAGGGCGGCCTGATTGATGATCGCCAGGGCCCGATCAATTTCCTCGTTATTGAGCCGCCGAATCCGGGGATAGGCCGACTGCACCGGTTCAGGGGCCTGGGGCGGCTCGGCCTGAGGCGCCGGCTCCGGCGGCAGGGGCGGCGGCGGGTAATGATCTGATTCGAGCCGGTGGCCGCATTTGGGGCAGAAGGCAAAATTCAGGGTCACGGGTTGCTGGCAGTGGGGGCAGGCGGAGTCCGGGACCGGCGGCAGGGCCGGCTCCGGGGGATAGTGAAAAGGGTTCTGATCCTGATACTGGCGGGTCATCTCCGTGGTGGCCTGGCGCATCTTGGCCACGAACTTGCCCAGCATCGCGGCGTATTCCGGCAGTTTTTCCGGGCCAAAGAGGATAAACGCCAGGACGGCGAGGATGACCAGCGTCTCGAGATCTAACCCCATCTGAAAACCTGGTGATTACGCCTTGCTCATCTTGCCGCCGCAATGGGGGCAGAAGCCGAAGTCCCCGCCGACCTCCTTATGGCACTGGGGGCAGGTGGCGGTGGGCGGCGCCGCGGTGGCGGTGGGCGGAATTTCGGCCCGGGGGGAGACACTGTCGGGGTCCTCGTGAGCCTTCTTGAAGCTCCGGATGGCCTTGCCGATGCTTTCCCCCAGTTCCGGCAGGCGCCGGGGGCCGAAGAGCAAGAGGGCGATGGCCAGGATAATGATCAAGGTGGTGATGTTATAACCAAACATGGGGCGCCTCTGCTTGCTTAAGGATTTCATGTTAATATAAGAAATAAATTGGTATATCGCAAGTAAAAGAAAGGGATCAGGGATCAGGGGCCAGGGATGCGAGATAAAGGGAGATTTCTATGGCACAGGAGGTGCGGTCGTATCGGGATTTGGTGGTCTGGCAGAAAGCGGTGGAATTGGTGACTGAAATTTACCGCCTTACCCATACGTTTCCCAAGGAAGAAATATTTGGTCTGATGAGTCAAATGAGGCGCAGGGCAGTGTCCATTCCCAGCAATATCGCCGAGGGCCATGGAAGGTTGTCGCGCCAGGAATATATCCATTTTTTAGGCAATGCCCGGGGCTCGCTGGCGGAATTGGAAACCCAGGTGATTATTGCCAGAAATCTTGGTTTCCTCGAAGAGGCCAAGATGAACCAGGTATTGGAACAGGCCGGGGAGTTGGGCAGAATTTTAAATGGACTTTTGGCTTCACTCAAAAAATAATATATGAGAAGCAGAAAAAATAGCCTGGGGAAGCTCATGGGGTTGATTTTCCCGACCCCTGATGCCTAACCCCTGGCCCCGGCGCCCCCTATGGATAAAACCACCTCCCTCTTCAGTCCCCCGCCGCCCCTGGCGGCCCGGATGCGGCCCCGGAGCCTGAATGAGTTTGTGGGCCAGGCGCACCTGGTGGGCCCCGGACGCCTGTTGTGGCGGTCGCTCAAGGCCGGCCGGCTCTTTTCCTCCATGATTTTCTGGGGTCCCCCGGGAAGCGGCAAAACCACCCTGGCCCGGGTCATGGCCTCGGTCCTGCACTGCCACTTCGTCAGCCTGAGTGCGGTGATGTCCGGGGTGGCCGACCTGAGAAAGGTGGTGGAGGAGGCCCGGCGCCACCAGAACCAGGGGCGCCGCACCGTGGTCCTGATCGACGAGATTCACCGGTTCAACAAGGCCCAGCAGGACGCGCTCCTGCCCCACGTGGAGGAGGGCCTGATCACCCTGGTGGGGGCCACCACCGAAAATCCCTACTTTGAGATCATCGGGCCGCTCTTATCCCGGGCCAAGATTTTCATCTTCGAGCCCCTCAAGGAGGAGGACGTCCGGGCCATCCTGGCGGCGGCCCTGGCCGATCCAGACCGGGGTTTGGGGGCGCTGGCCACGGAGGTCCCGGGGGAGGCCCTGGACTACCTGGCGGCTATGGCCGGGGGGGACGCCCGCCGGGCCCTGAACGCCCTGGAGCTGGCGGTGGAAAGCACCGACCCGGGCGCCGGGGGCGTCATCCGGGTGGACCTGGCGGCGGCCAGGGAGTGTATGCCCCGGCGGGACCTGATGTACGACCGGGCGGGGGAGGCCCACTACGACACGGTGAGCGCCTTCATCAAGAGCGTCCGGGGGTCGGATGTGGACGCGGCCCTTTACTGGCTGGCCCGGATGCTGGAAGCGGGGGAAGAGCCGCGGTTCATCATGCGGCGGCTGCTCATCCTGGCCTCCGAAGACATCGGCCTGGCAGACCCCCAGGCCCTGGTGCAGGCGGCGGCGGCGTCCCAGGCCCTCACCTGGGTAGGCCTGCCCGAGGGGGCGTATCATCTGGCCCAGGCCACTATGTATCTCGCATTGGCCCCCAAGAGCAACTCCACCCAGGCCTACTTCCGGGCCAAAGCGGCCCTGGAGGACAAAGGTTCGACCCGGGTGCCGGCCCCGTTACAGGACGCCCACCGGGACAGCAAGGGACTGGGGCACGGCCAGGGGTATCTCTATCCCCATGATTTTCCCGGCCACTGGGTGGACCAGGCGTATCTGCCGGCGGAGGTGCGGGGGGCGAGCTTCTATGAGCCGGGGACGGAAGGGGAGGAGCCGGAGCTGGCGGCCCGCTGGCGGGCCCGGGCCAAACCGGGGAAAAAATCGGGTTCCCCGGGGAGCCGGTCGGGCGAGGACCCATGATTCCGGTCACGGTTGGGCCGGTTCAGGGCGACAGGCCGGATGCATGGTTTTGACCGCGGGGCGTTTAAAAATCCCGTAGGGAAAACCGATAAAATTTTGTGGAATTGACCGGCTGGTCATTGGACTTTGTGGCCGAAAATGGTTATAATACTATCGGTGTATTTTGGGGGGAGCACCGCTCTGACGAAGGGGGTGCATTGCCATGTCGCGAATCTTGTTTGCCGACGGCGAACCCCACATCCGGCAGTTATGCCTGGAGGAATTGCAGGATGAGGGCTACGAGGTAAAGGTAACCGGGCGAGCCGCAGAGGTGGTGCGCCTGGTGGATTCCTTTAAGCCCGATATGGTCATCATGGAGGTGATCATGCCGGATATGTCGGGGTTGGAAACCGGCCTCATGATCAAGGGAACCAACCGCAAGACCCGGGTGGTTCTCTATTCCCACATTCGCCCCCCCCATGACCTTTCCAGTTGGGGCGCCGACGATTTTGTGGTAAAATCCCCCAACCTGGATGGTCTCAAAGCCACGGTGCGGCGCTTAATGCCCGCCTAGGCGCCGTCATCTCCGGATGTAACCATGGCGATTATGGAAATCAGCGTGGTCCCCTTGGGACTGGGAGATACCAGTGTGGGCGATTTTGTCGCCGCGGTGATCAGGTATCTCCAGCAAGAGGGTATCCCCTATGAACTCACGGACATGGGCACGCTGATCCACGGCCACGCCGCCAGGCTGCTGAAGGTGGCCCAGGTCCTGCATGAACTCCCCTTTGACCAGGGGGTCAACCGGGTGGTCACCCATATCACCATCGACGATCGCCGGGACAAAGAGGTGCATTTGGGCGACAAAGTAAAATCGGTAAAAGGACGACTTACCTAAGAGAATATGGCAAACCAGAAAAAGGATTATTACCAGGTCCTGGGAGTCTCCCGGGACGCGGGTGTGGACGAGGTCAAGAAGAAATACCGCCAGATAGCCCTCAAGTACCATCCGGACCGCAATCCCGGCAATAAAAACGCCGAAGAGAAGTTCAAGGAGGCCGCCGAGGCTTACGAGGTGCTCCATGACCCGGAAAAGCGGCGCCTCTATGACACTTATGGGCATGAGGGCCTGTCTTCCACCGGGTTCACCGGGTTTTCGGATTTCTCCGATATTTTCCGGTCCTTCAGCGACATCTTCGGCGACGTCTTCGGCTTCGGCGGCGGTTTCGGCGGCGGCGGCGGGCCCCGGCCCCAGCAGGGCAACGATCTCAGGTACGATTTGACCCTGGATTTCCTGGACGCGGCCCTGGGAACCGAGGTGACCGTGGAGGTGCCCCGGGTTGTAACCTGCCACACCTGCGGCGGCAGCGGCGCCAAACCCGGGACCAAACGGGTCCCCTGCCCCCAGTGCAACGGCCGGGGGGTGGTGTCCCGCAGCCACGGTATCTTTCAGATCACCACGACCTGTCCCCGGTGCCAGGGCATGAAGGAGTTTGTGGCGGAAGCCTGTTCCGACTGCAATGGTGAAGGCCGGATCCGGGAAAAGAAGAAGCTCAAGGTGAAAATCCCCCCCGGCATGGACAGCGGCACCCACCTGGTCATGCCCAGCGAAGGGAACGGCGGCACCCTGGGCGGGCCTCCGGGGGATTTATACATCGTCATGAACGTCCGGCCGCACGATTTTTTCCAGCGGGAGGGCTACGACCTGCACCTGCAGGTGCCCATTTCCTTTGTCCAGGCGGCCCTGGGGACCCGCTTCACCATCCCCACCCTGAAGGCCAGCCACGAACTGGTGATCCCGCCGGGCACCCAACCCGGGGAAGTGATCCGGTTAAAGGGCGAAGGGGTGCCCTACCCCAAGGGCCAGCGCCGGGGCGACCTGCTGGTGGAGGTCAGGGTGGTCATTCCCCGGGACCTCAATGCCCGGCAGCAGCACCTGCTTAATGAGTTGGCCAAGGAAGAGCCCGAGATTCACGCCCAGCCTCAAGGCTCCCCGGAGCACGACGAAGGCTTGCTGAAGAAGCTGTGGCACTCCTTCACCGAATCCCTGAGTGACGGCAAACACGAACATAAAAAGTAAATCTTATAAGGGCGTCGCCTCCCGGCGGCGCCCGTTCATTTCCCTTTTCCCTCCCAACGATATGCTGCCTTCGTCTCCCCAGAGAGCCGGCGAGGGGGTTTACGGGTGAAAGTCCTGATGCCACCTGGTCGCCCCGGCCTTCCCCGGTAAAACGTCAAATCCCGGCAGGGTTCACGTTAGCGCTATAATAACCATATCAACACGCTATCTGACGGGTAGCAGGTCGCGCATATATAGCAGTTATCTTTAACGCATGGGCCCAGCAGTGAGGTTATTGCGTCTAATCCGGGTTTTGGTTAGGCTCTGTTCCTTCTCGCATTCATAATCGTGCGGGTCAAGCTAGGCCGCTTCGCAGCTCGTCGGATAAACGTCCACCGCCATGCAATCCCTCCCTGCAAAATTTCTGCGTCACCGGTTCAGTTTATACTTGGCCCTTGACAACTAAGATTTAGGCTAGGAGCGCAGACTCCTCCTTCGAAATCCGGCAACCGCAACTCGTAGATCGCGGTCAGGGCCTTTGCATCCGCAACTGTCGTAAACTTCATCTCCCAGAGATCCCGGCAAGAGCCAGGTAGCCAGGATCTCTGGGCTGGCAAGGGAAACAAGAAGGGGTTCCCTAATTCAAACTTCGAAGGATTGATCAACTGTCTGCAACTCTTGATTTATTTGGCACCTCCTTTTTTAGTAAAGCGTTCACCAACGATTACGCACAAGACAAAAGTCAGCGTCGCGGTCACCACAGCTATGGTTAACATGAGCCTACCTCCTTAGCTATATTAACCCAATCTATATCAATTTTATATAGAACATTTTAATATGTCAAGCAAAATTTCATAATTTTTTCCGATAGTACCCTTTTTGGGAATACTGCCGCCGAACAAGCCTCAAGTAGGCCTCCTCAAGCTCTTCGCCCAGCTGAGCCTAAACACGGTTCTCAGGCTCAACGGGGGACGCCTTGCCCTTAGAGAAAGCCGAGCCAGCGCCAAGAAAATAAATTTTTGTCAGGCTTCTTTACGAGGTTTTGCTATGTATTCAATCGATATATAATTAAAATTTTCAGAGCGATGGTGAGGCTCTCAGGAGGATGAGCATGCAGCTTTCCACTCGTAGTCGCTACGGCACCCGTCTCATGCTGGATATGGCCCAACATTACAACGATGGGCCCATCCATTTGAGTGACATTGCCAAACGTCAAGACTTGTCGGTGAAGTATTTGGAACAGATTATTATTCCTCTGAAAAAAGCCGGTTACATCGAGAGCCTGCGAGGACCTCAGGGAGGACACATCCTGGCCAAACCTCCTGAAGAGATCACCGTCAAGGAGATCGTGGGGCTTCTTGAGGAGGGCACCAGTTTGGTGGAGTGTTGTGATGACACTACTGTCTGTAAGCGTACCGATATCTGCCCCACCCGAATCCTCTGGAAGGAAGCCTCTGAAGCCATGTTTGACAGGCTGCAAAGCATCACGCTGGCAGACTTGATGGAGAAAGCAAAGGCCATGCAGAGCAAGTAGTTCAACCATGTGTTCCAAAGTCGTAAAGAAACATTCCAATAATCCTCAAAATGCTGGATTCATCGAGGATACCGATAACCATAGCAAAGACCATCGACTACTTGGCGGCCATAGCAATTTCCAACCGCGTAAGCGGCACTATCCAGGCTCCAGAGCCCTGAATCCATAAGTGCTATTTGGCATCCTGTCGGGGGAATCTCACTACTACGCTCTCACAGATCCCGCCGTGACCCTATCAGCTAATACATTTCCTATCCTGAAGGCGAGATTAGGTAATGGTTCTGGTTCCATATATCTTGCCATTAGCAAAACAACGCATAAATTGCTCTGAATTGAAGATATGGTCGGCATAGCCAAATAGGCGTGAGCGGGAGGAGAGGCCCGGTAATCGATGGATAGGAAATCCGTGGACCCGGGGCTGGCCGAGGCCTGGCCGGGCCGGGGCCTAATTCCTATTGACAATCCTCTGCCTGCGAGTAAAGATAAAAATTCAGCCCGGCCTCGGCCGGGGAAGGCGAAGCTATGGCCATAGATCTGAACATCGTGATCGGCGGCGCCGCGGGCCAGGGAGTCCACACCATTACGGGGCTTTTGGCCAGGGTCCTGGTGCGGCAGGGCTGCCGGGTCCTGTTCGTCCAGGACTACCAGTCCCGCATCCGGGGCGGCCATCTCTTCAACCGCATCCGCGTCGCCAATCAACCCCTGATGTCCTCCCGGGAGGGCATTGATTTCTTAGTGGCCCTGAACCAGGAAACCATCACCCTCCATATCGGCGAGCTGTCGCCGGACGGCGTGATTATTTATGACGCTTCCGTGGTAAGCGAATTGCCGGCGGGGGTGAGAGGCATGGCCCTGAAAGCCGGGGATCTGCTCCCCGAGGCGAAGGCCGCGGAAGTGGCCATCAATGCCGGGGCCTCCGGGGCCATCCTGGGACTGCTTAAACTGCCTTTGGAGCCCTTTTCGGCTCTCTTACAAGAAACCTTTCAGGACAAGGGAGCCGAGGTGGTGGACTGGAACCGCCTGGCCGCCACCCAGGGCCACCGTCAGGGCGCGGCGGTAAGCAACCACCTTTCCCTGGCGGGGATCGCGGCGCCGTCCCAGCCCCGGCTCCTGATGAGCGGCCATGAAGCCATTGCCGTGGGGGCCCTGGCCGCGGGGTTGCAGTTGATCTGCGGCTATCCCATGACCCCCTGGAGCAGCGTCTTGAACGCCATCGGCCAGCGGGCCGAGAAGTGGGGGGTGGTGGTGGAGCAGGCGGAAGACGAGATCGCCGCCATCAACCTGGCCATCGGGGCGTCCTACGCCGGGGTCAGGGCCATGACGGGATCTTCCGGGGGCGGCTTCGCCCTGATGGTGGAAGCGTTGGGCCTGGCGGGGTGCTCCGAAACGCCCCTGGTCATCCTGGAGTCCCAGCGCCCCGGCCCCAGTACCGGTCTGCCCACCCGCACGGAGCAGGGTGACCTCAGTTTTTTGCTCGCGGCGGGGCAGGGGGACTTTCCCCGGGCGGTGTTGGCCCCGGGAAACGCGGCCCAGGGATTCGCTTTGATGGCCAAGGCCTTCAATTATGCCGACCGCTACCAACTGCCGGTGATGGTCATGACGGATCAATATTTCGGGGATACGAATTTTACCCATGAGGCGGGGGATTTTCCCGGAGAAGTCGAGATTGAGCGGGGCCTGGACAGCGGCCCGGCCGCCGGCGTCTATGAACGCTATGCCCTGACCGCCAGCGGCGTCTCGCCCCGGCGCCTCCCGGGCTTCGGCCCGGTGGTGGTGGCCGATTCCGATGAACACACGCCGGACGGCCACCTCACCGAGGATCTGGCGGTGCGGGTGACGATGCATGACAAGCGCCTGCGCAAGCTGACGGGGTTGGCGAACGAACTGGACGGCATCACCACCAGTGGCCCGGAGGACGCCCCTCTGACCCTGGCCTGCTGGGGCTCCAGCCTGGGTCCGGTGGCCGAAGCGGTGGCCCGGCTCAACGCGGCGTCCACCCCGGCCCGTCTGGTGCATTTCAGCGAACTGTGGCCGTTTCCGGCCAAGGCGGTGGCCCGGTCGCTGGGGCGGCCGCGCAAGCTGGTGATGGTAGAGATGAACGCCACCGGGCAGTTTAACCGCCTGTTGCGCCAGGAGACGGGGATGGCGGCGGACCACCTGGTGCTGAAGTATGACGGGGCTCCCCTGACTCCGGAGTATATTCTCCGGGCTCTGGCCGGGCAGGCCTGAGGAGGAAGCGGTGCTGCCGATAGAGTTATATCAAAGCATCGAGAGCGCCTGGTGTCCGGGGTGCGGCAATTTCGGCATGCTGAAGTCCTTCAAGCAGGCCCTGGCGGAGCTTTCGATCCGGCCGGAGGAGATCGCGTTGGTCTCGGGCATCGGCCAGTCGGGGAAATTCCCCCATTATCTCAAGTGCAACATGATTAACGGGATTCATGGCCGCACCCTGCCGGTGGCAACGGGCATCCGCCTGGCCAACCACGCCCTGAAGGTGGTGGCGATCGCGGGGGACGGTGATTGCTACGGCGAAGGGGGCAACCACCTGCTGGCGGCGCTACGGAAGAACCCCGATCTCACCCTGGTAGTGCACAACAACCAGGTTTATGGCCTGACCAAAGGCCAGGCCTCACCCACCACCGACCAGGGCTATAAAACCCTGTTGCAGCCTCACGGGGTGCCCTATCCGCCGCTGCACGCCCTGGCCATCGCGGTGGCCCAGGACTGTTCCTGGCTGGGCCGGGGTTTTGCCGGCCGGGGGGAGCACCTCACCGGCCTGTACAAACAGGCCCTGACCCATAAAGGGTTTGCCTTGCTGGAAGTTTTGCAGCCGTGCGTGTCCTTCAACAAGGTCAATACTTTTGCATGGTATGAAAAGCGGGTCTATGAGGTGGAGGCAGAGCCGGACTACGACCCGGAGAACGAACTGTGGGCTTATGCGAAGGCCAAGGAGTGGGGGGATAAGATCCCCATCGGGGTGATCTACCGCCGTTCCCGGCCGACGCTGGAGGAGGGGCATCCGGTGCTTAAGGATGGCCCCTTGGTGCGACAACATCCAGAGCGCCCCGTGGCGGCGCTTCTGGCCGACTTCATCTAGAGAGGAAACGATCATGACGGCAGAAAAAGAAATCCGGTCCTGGGATATCCTGAGGGACCCCAATCGCATTTTACTGGAGGACGATTACGGCTCCAAGATGGAACTCCTGATTTGCACGCTCACCTGGGCGGTGGAACTGGGGCTCTGTTTCGTCCTGGCCATCGCTTATCTCCGGGGCTAAGCGGTTAGGGGACCGGCCTGCGGCCCGCGGGGGGAGAGTGAACCCTGGCGGGCCCGGGCCAAAAGATTGCATAATGCAACAACGCCGGTCTCTAGAGAGATTGGGGCGGATAACTTATTTGTGAAAAAGAGCATAAATTTTTTGCTAAGGTTATTGAAATAAACCTGCAGAGGGCATAAAATATTAGCAGAGGAGAAATCTCAGCATCAGATTTTCTGCCTGAGGCGCTAGCTATGGGGAATCAGGCAGCAAAGAGGCGCGAGGCAGGAACCCACCATTCCTGGGGGTTACCACAGGCACTGGCGTAAGGAATTCGCAGAGCTGAGGGACCTTTCGTGGCAAAGGCTCAGGGAGGTGTGGTGAGAACATGATTAATGAACTGTTAGCTCCGGGCGGCAGCCTGGAAATGGTGGAGGGGGTCTTTCAGAACGGCGCCAACGCCGTTTATGTTGGGGCCAAGGGCTTCAGCCGCCGCAAGTGTGTGTGGGAACTGGAAGATAGCCAGATCGGGGAAGCGGTGCGAATTGCCGCCGACTACCAGGGCAAGGTCCGGGTAGCCCTCAACGCCGAGATCCTGCCGGAAAAATTACCCCTGGTAGTGCAAAAGGTTGAAAAGTACGCCCACTTCGGCATCGAAGGGGTGATCGTCAAAACCCCGGCGGTGATGCAGGAGGTGCATCAGCGTTTTCCGGAACTGGTTATCCACGCCAGCGTGGGTTGCAACATCCAGACCCAGCCGGATATGGTCCGGTTTAAGGCTTACGGGGCCACGCAGCTGGTGGCTTCCACCGAAATCAACACGGTGGCGAAGCTGGCCCGGTTCAAACGGGAAGCCGACGAGCTGGGGCTCAAGAGTGAAATCCTGATTCACGGCAACCGCTGCATCGGTGGGGTGGGGAACTGCATTTTCCACGAACTCATCGCCGATTCTTACATCCGCAAGGTTTATCGGGATGAAGAAGGCAACGAGATCGTGGAATACGAAGGCTGGCCCGACCGGAGCGGCAGCTGTTTTAGGCTGTGCCTCCTCACCGACGAGCAGCGGCGCAAAGTCTTGCTCAAGCGGGGTCAGCCGTTAGATAAGATTGAAGCCATCAACGAGCGCGTCCGGGAACAGCCCAACGTGGCCTTCGGTATCCTGGGGGATGAGTTAAAGGCCTACCTGGATCTGGGGTTGGCCACCGTGAAGGTTCAGGGCCGGGAATACGCCATTGCCATGATCTCCCGCATGATCGGCTGTTACCGGCAGCTCATCGATGCTCACATGCGGGGCGATGACATCAACGGTCCCTTCTATCAGAAGATTCAGGACCGTCTGGCGGACCTGGTGGCCGAGCGGGATCAGGCCCGGATGGCAAAGACCAAGGAGCTCCACCGGAACATTGTGGGATTGTAACTATTAGCATTTTTGTTGACCAACAGCATTATTTACATTGTTGTCAAGAGAAGCCTGCCCTATAATGGGGCAGGCTTTTTTTGCGGCGGGCCCTGGTTTCCGGCGGGAAGGAGAGGTGAGGGACCGGGCAATCACCGCCGGCGCGGCATGCAGTGAAGAAGCCGGTGCAGGCTGAGACCAGGAAGGTCGCACCGTTCAAATTTATGCGTAATGAGGCGTGACAGATTGTGAAGCTCGTTGACGAGTCTTCTGAGCCGGCGGGGCTGGGCTTTTGGTTTGGAGTGCTGCTGTGCGTCCTGATTCTGATCGGCAGCTTCTACAACCTGGCGAATTATCCCACCATCTGGTGGGATGAAGGGATTTTTTCCGAAGCCGCCGCCAATCTGGCGCAGCATGGCCGCTACGCCTTTACGGTGCAGAGTCCCAATCGGCTGAGCGACCTGGACTTTCGGATCAGCGCCGGGCCCGCGGTAATCCTGCCTGTGGCCCTGGCGTACAAGCTGTTTGGCGTCAGCGTGTCCTCAGGCCGCTTGGTGGCCGGGGCCTATCTAGTCCTCGTTTTCCTGGCCCTGTTTCTGGGAGCCCGGCGCCTCTGGGGTTCCGCCACGGGGCTCCTGGCCGTGGCTTTGGCCTTCCTGGGGACCGATGTCCTTTACTGGGGCCGCTCGGTGTTGGGGGATATCCCGGCCCTGGGGCTCTTCCTTTGTGCCACCTATTTTCTTATCCAGGGTCTTGAGTCAGAGTCCCTCCGGCCCCTCTTTTTTGGGGGGATATTTTTAGGGCTGGCCTTCAATGCCAAGGAGTTTTATGGCCTGGCCTTCCTGCCGCCTCTGGCGCTCCTGGCCCGGCAGCATTGGCGCGACAAGCGGCGTCTGGGGCTCAGCGTCCTGGCCTTCAGCATTGGCGCGGCCTTGGCGCCTCTGGCTTATCTGGCGCTCAAGGCGGTAATCTTGGGGAGCCTGACCGGGGCCATCCTCCATTTCCTGGAACAGAAAAAACTCCTGTGCCACGAGTTCTTCACACCCCTCACCATCGGTCGCATCTACCCGGAGAGTCTCCTGTTATTGTTGCAAGACCCGCTTTTCTGGCTGGGGTGTCTGGGGGTCGGTTGGATCTGGAAGAAAGAGACCCCGTCTCCCGGGGTTACCCTGTGGATTTGGAACTTTATCCTCTGGGGCGCGGTGTATCTCACCGCGGTTTTTTGGCATCGCTTTGCTCTGCCGGCTCTCTTCCTGGCCTGCCCCATGGCGGCCTATTTTCTCCGTAACGTTGCAGCTCGACTGACTTCCGGGGTTTTTACCCCTGTGCCCCGGTGGCTGGCGCCCGGCATCATCGCGGCATTACTGGTCTTGTTTTACCCTTTCGTCGGCCTGGATTCCTTCAAACAGATTCTGATCTGCCGGGGCTCAGCCCCGTCGCGTCTGGTGCAGTATCTGCGCATCCATGTGCCCGCCCGCTGCCTCATTGAAACCCCGGAATACGAACTGGCCTTCCTGGACGACGATCACCGCATCCATCTCATGCCGTCGTATTACTTCGTGGAATCAACCCCGGACCGGGTGGTGCTGCTCAACCCCCGGAAGCGGCCTTACGAGTTCAACCGGATGGGGGCCGACATCCTGATTCTGGGGAGTTTTGGCAAGAGCGTTTTCAAGCAGGTCTATCCTCCGGCCCTCATTAACCGGGAGTGGCGCCGGATCGCCCAAGTGGATTATTATGATATTTATGTGTCTCGCAAATCAGCCCAAAGGATGTTATCTTTAATGCATGACACTCTAGCCTCATACCAAAAGGCTAGCCGGATCAGACCTGCCAGTCACCATAACGTCCCGGGAACCACGGTTGATTCGTTCTATCAATGATCTGAGGCGGAATTATCGGCAGCTGGGTGCCGGGGACGCGATCATCGGCGTCCTGGCCTTGCGGCCGGGCGAAGAGATCAAGGTCCTGGACCTGGCGGAGCGGGGCGTCGTCTTTTACCCTCCGGTTTTGGCGCAACTCCTGGGCCGTTCCAAGGTGGCCCAGGCCGAAGTCCTGGGAGCATACATGGTCCCCGGAAGCTTCGTGGCCTACGCCCTGGCGGACCTGGCCGGGAAACTCCCCGAATTTCAGGCCCGGGAGGCGGTGGTGGCCAAGCGGGACCGGGCCCACCTGGGTCTGGGGGTCAGCCTCTGGCCCTCCCTGGAAACCCTTTACAGCCTGGCGGGCCTTCAGGGGCTCACTTACCCTTTGGTGGTGCAGCCCTTTTTGGACGGCGCCCGGGACTTGAGGGTGGTGGCGCTGGGCGACTACGTCGAGGTCTATGAACGGGTCAACCCGCACAGCTTTCGCAAGAACCTCTTTCAGGGAGGATCATCTCAACCCGCCACCCTCACCCAGGATCAGCAGAATTTTTGCCGGGAAGTGATGGCTCGGGGAAGGTTTCCCTATGCTATCCTGGACCTGCTCCTGGATCCCCGGGATGGCCGTCCTTATCTTTCGGAAATCAGCTTCAAGGGAGGACTGACCGGGGCCCGTCTCTCCCAGACAGAATTTCACCGTCGCGTTGCGGCCCTGGAAAAGGATTTTTTGCAACAATGGGAAACCTCATCGAAGATCCGGCGTTAAGGGATAATATCCACGTCTTTTTTGATCGGACCAGCGCCGGCCAGCGGTTGGCAGTTCACCTCGAGGCATATCGCGAGGGTGAAGTCCACCTTTTTGCCATTCCGGCCGGGGGCGTGCCGGTGGCGGCGGAGATCTCCCGGGCCCTGGCGATTCCCCTGGATCTCATCATTGTCCGCAAAATCCAGTTTCCCTGGACCACGGAAGCCGGCTTCGGCGCCCTGGATCCCGGCGGACAGGCCACCCTCAACGAAGATTTGCTGCGCCGCATGCCCCTGTCCCCCGAGGAGATCGAGGCCCAGATCAATAAGACCGCCGCGGTCATTGGGCAGCGGGAAGAGCGCCTCAGGGGCGGCAAGCCCTATGCCCGCCTGAACGGACAGGCGGCCTTGGTGGTGGATGACGGCCTGGCTTCGGGCTATACCATGCGCGCGGCCCTCCGCTTTCTTAAGGGCCAGGGGGCCGGCCGGCTCATCGTGGCGGTGCCCACCGGCTCGGAACGCACCGTCTGGGAATTGCTCCCCCTGGTGGATGAGCTTTACTGCCTCAATGTCCGAGGCGGCTTTTCCTTTGCCGTGGCCGACGCCTATGAAAACTGGTATGATCTCACCGAGGGAGAAGTTTTGGCTATTCTGGCAGCCTCATAAGCGAGGCGTAGCCGATCAGGCCTGATTTTGGGCCCATTTTGCACTGCCTCACCCCCAGACGTTTCCCATGAGCCCCAGACCGTTGCCGCCCAAGCCGTTGCCCGCCCGTATTCCCCGGGACCGCCTGGCCTTTGACATCGACGGGGTGGTGGCCGACATCATGACCACCTTCCTGGCCCTGGCCCGGGAACGCTACGACCAGGGGCACCACCTCCGCTACGAGCACATCACCACCTTCGCCCTTTCAGACTGCCTGGACCTCCCGGCCTGGATGATCGACGAACTCATCCGGGAACTCATCGACCGCCCCCATGAATTGCCGGTGGCGCCTTTCCCCCACGCGGTGCCGGTCCTCACCCGCCTGGCCCGGGAAACGCCGCTGCTGTTCGTCACCGCCCGGGACCGACGGCGGCCCATCGAACACTGGCTGCACCGTAACCTGGCCTCGGTGCCGCCTGCCGCAATCCGGGTCCTGGCCACGGGCGACCCCGACACCAAGATCCACTACCTCAAGGACCACGGCATCCAGTACTTCGTGGAAGACCGCCTGGAAACCTGCCTGCAACTGGCCGACATAATTGAAAAAGGAGCAAATATTAATCAAATTAATTATGATAATAAAAATGCATTAATTTTGGTATGTGAATCTAACAGAAAAGATAAATTAGAAATAATTAAAATTTTATTAAATTATGGAGCAGATATTTATAAGAATAATTTATTCAAAAAATTAAAACTAGTGCTGAAAGATGATTATAATGTATATGAACAAATTTTTAATTTTAAATATTTAAAAGATGATACAATGATTGAATATGACATTAATTTTATTTATAAAAAATTGATTTTTTAAATATTAATATTAAT
>JBKQVS010000111.1:0-36606 GCA_052139855.1 Desulfobaccales bacterium | reverse complement strand
TCGGCGTCGGCGGGGGGGATGATGCCGCCTACAACCATGGGGGCGGAGGGGCTTCAAACTGGTGAGGTGGCCCTGGGGGAGACCTGAGGCTTTGGCCAATTCATAGACCTGACGGGTCATATAAGCCGGGTTGAGCAGGGTGAGGCGGCGGCCCGAGGGGGTGATGATATCCCGTTCCGGCAATTTGGCCAGGTAGGGGGTGGGAGGGGTATCGGGGGTCATCGGCACATAGACGCCGCCGTGGGCCGCAGCCCAGCGGCGGTAGAGCACGTCGCGCTCGTAGTTGGTCAGAGCGATCTGGCGGGCCACCCTGAGGTCCTCATCCCGGTCCTGAAAGAGATTCCACCCGAGGGAGGCGGCCACCACCAGGGTCCAGAGGCCCACCAGGATCCAGCCATAGGGCTTCAGGGAGATGGGGTGCGGCCGTGGTTTGGGATCAGCTGGCATAACGGCTCCGTAAGATCAGTGCGGCACCGGACCGGGCGCCCTGGACCGGGGATCTGAACCAAGTATACCAATAAATGATAAAATTTCTTGCTAAGATGTGCAGAATGGGGTGAGGAAATGCACCCGGGGATGGGGGGCGGAGACTTTTAACCAGAAGTCATGGCTCGATAGGAGGCAGCTTGGCACTGGTAAAACTTCGCGTAACTATCGAATCGTTGAAGATAGGCCCGGCATAGCGAACATCTTTTAAATCCCCTGGATGAGCCGGAAGCAGGATCAGAAGAATTATTCCCTGACCCGGGCGGTTCGTTATTTTATGAAAGACTATCTGGGATTTGATAAAATCTAAGAGCTGGATATTTCTTGCGTCACAGGCTGGCGATGTTCCCAAGGTACGGCAAGATAATCGCGGGTTTGGCGCTGGGGCCCGCCCTCCTGGTGGCCGCCTGCGCCACTGCGCCCTATACCGGCCGGCGCCAGGTCATCCTGGAATCCGAAAAAAGCGAGATCTCCACCGCCGCCCAGACCTATGACAAAATGCGGGCCCGCAATGAAACGTCCCAGGACCCCGCGGCGATCGAACTGGTGACCCGGGTGGGCCGCCGCCTGGCCGCCGCCGCCAAGCGCCCCGATTATCATTGGGAGTTTGTGGTCCTGGACAACCCCCAGGAGACCCGGGCCTTTTGCTTTCCCGGGGGTCAGACGGGCATCTTCACCGGCGCCCTGAAGTACACCCGGGACGAGGCGGGCCTGGCCACGGTGCTGGCCCATGAGATGGGCCACGCCCTGGCCCGTCATACCGGGGAGCGCCAGAGCCAGGCCAGGCTGGCCCAGATGGGGGGCATGGGTCTCGGCCTGGGAGTCGGAGGGGTGGGCGGTATAGCCGGCGAGGCCATCGGCGAGGGTTACAGCATGGGGATCGAGTACGGCATTCTGCCCACCTATAGCTGGGCCCAGGAACTGGAGGCCGATAAGATCGGGCTCATCCTCATGGCCAAGGCGGGCTATGATCCGGCCCTGGCCCTGGATTTCTGGCGGCGCCTGATGACCGATGAATACGTCAAGCTGAGCCCGCCCCAGTTCCTCAAGGCCCATCCCAGGAACGACCGCCACATGCAGGCCCTGGTGGATTTCCTGCCGGAGGCCGAGAAGTATTATGCGCCGGTAGCGAAAGCCCCCGCCGCACCTGCCAAAACCTTGGCCCCGGCGCCTGCGGCTTCGCGCCAGGCCGCGCCGCCAGCGCCGCCCGCCGCAGCAGCGGCGCCGGAGCCCCCGCCTGCCGCCTTGCCGCCGCCGCCTGCCCCACCAGCCCCCGAAGCCGGGCCTCCGGCCCAACCCGCTCCCGCCCCGGCGCCGGAGCTCAAACCCACGGATACCGGAAAATAGTCAGCCCCGCCCTGGGGGCCGCGGGTACTCTTGCCCTGCCGGTTTTTCGGGTTGGCGGGCCAGAGTAAATGCCTCAGCTACGGGCAAATACCACCACCGGCCAAGGGAGGAAATCAGGTACGCGCTCCCGGCGATATATCTTGGTACAAATGGGAATTATCGGCTGAGTGGGGAAAATTGCAGATATGGACTGGATATGGAAGGTTTTTGGCTTTGTGATAAGTGTCGGATCATAGCAGTGAGCAGCACTTTCCTATGATACGGATTTGACAATATGGCAACCCACTCTCAGAAAAACTGGCCTGCTTGGCAGGATACGGCGATAGCCCCAAGAGCTGATGAGAATTCTCAGAAAATTCTCAGGCTAAAAGAGAGAGGGGAGCCGACTGATCAATGACTCATTTTGTGCTAACTAGGCGGTTTTTTTATGCCAACGACACGACTCCGACCTCTTCAATGGCCTGCGGTGACCTGCCCACCCACCGCGGGACAGCCAAACTTCGCCGAAAACCGGCGTTCCCCGGCAGGAGCTTGGGAACGAGAGGAATCACTTGCCTGCTTGCCATTCGTTATCAGTCAACGAAAAGTTTGGTGCTCAGATACCGTTCGCCGGTGCTGGGAAGGATGGCGACGATCTGTTTGCCGCGATGATCGGGATGGCGGGCCAAGCTGAGCGCGGCGCAGACCGCGGCGCCGGAGGAGATGCCGCAGAGGATGCCTTCCCGTTGGGCCACCTCTCTGGCGGTTTTCAGGGCATCTTGGTCGGCTACGGTGATGACTGCGTCAATGATTTCCCGGTTTAATACCTGGGGAATGAACCCCGCGCCAATCCCCTGAATCAGGTGGGGGCCGGGGGGGCCGCCGGAGAGCACCGGGGAGGCGGCGGGCTCCACGGCCATGGCCTGGAAGGAAGGTTTGCGGGCCTTGATCACCTCCGCCACCCCGGTGATGGTGCCGCCGGTGCCCACCCCGGCCACCAGGATGTCCACCTGCCCGTCCGTGTCCCGCCAGATTTCTTCTGCCGTGGTGCGGCGATGGATCTCGGGGTTGGCCGGGTTGCTGAACTGATCGGGCATATAGGCGCCCGGCGGCTCCGCGGCAATTTCTTTGGCCCGATGTATCGCGCCGGTCATGCCCTGGCTCCCGGGAGTTAAGATTACCTCGGCCCCCAGATGCTTCAGGAGTTTTCGCCGTTCCAGGCTCATGGTGTCGGGCATGGTGAGGATGAGGCGGTAGCCCCGGGCGGCGCAGACGAAGGCCAGGGCAATGCCGGTGTTGCCGCTGGTGGGCTCGACAATCAGGGTCCCGGGGCGGACCAGGCCGCGGGCTTCGGCGGCCAGGAGCATGGCCGGGCCGATGCGATCTTTGACGCTCCCCAAGGGGTTCATGGATTCCAGTTTTACCAGCACCGTGGCCCCGAGCCCCCGGGTGAGGGAATTAAGGCGAACCAGGGGAGTGGCGCCCACGGCGTCGATGATTTGGGGAAAGATACGGCTCATGGGTCACTTATCCCGGGTTTTTGACCGGGCTCCTTTAACATGGTGGCCCCGGAAGATCAGTGCAGGCTTTTTCAGAAACACTTTGGTGTCCGGGGGTACCGAGGCGGTGAGCCAGACGTTGCCGCCGATGACGGCGCGGGCGCCAATCACCGTGTCACCGCCGAGAATGGTGGCCCCGGAATAGATGATGACGTCATCTTCCACGGTGGGGTGGCGCTTCTGGCTCCGGAGGGATTCCACCAGGTCCGGCGGCAGGGACAGGGCCCCCAGGGTTACCCCCTGGTAGAGCCGTACCCGGTGGCCGATCTCGGTAGTCTCGCCGATTACCACGCCGGTGCCATGGTCGATGAAAAAGCTGTCGCCGATCCTGGCGCCGGGATGGATGTCGATGCCGGTTAAGCTGTGGGCGTATTCCGTCATGATGCGGGGCATCAGGGGCACGCCCTGGCGCAGAAGCTGGTGGGCCGCGCGGTAGACCGTGACGGCAAAGAGGCCGGGGTAGCTGAAGATGACCTCATCATGGCTCTTGGCGGCGGGGTCTCCCTGGTAAGCGGCCTGCACGTCCGTGGCCAGGACGGCCCGGAGGCGCGGCAGCTCCTGCAGAAAGCGCACCGCGTCCGCCTGGCCCTGCTCCTGGCAGTGAATGCACGGCAGCCCGTAGCGCAAACATTCATGGCGAAAAGAGAGGGTGATTTGCCGGGAGAGCTCCTCAAACAGGGCCACCGCCTCCTGCCCCAGATGATAACTTAAGTTTAGGGCATCCACCCGGCGGCGGCTGAAGTAACCGGGATAAAGCAGGCCTTGGGCGCGGTGGATAATGGCGATCACCGCGTCCCGGGAGGGGATGGGCTCCGGGTTGACGTGGTCAAAACAGTTCTGGTTCAGACATGACTTAACCAGCTCCTGGACGACCCCGGGAATCTCCCCCCTATAGGTTTGACCGGTCTGCACCTCGACCTTGCACTGCTCCAATTCCTGACGGGTTGGGGCTTCCATGGCGGCCCGGACTCCTCCTCCCCTGCCTGCAGGGTTTCTTTGACAGATTACCTTGCCATAAAATTATTGCTTTATTATATATCAAAATGCTATATATAAAAGCAATAGATTTGATGCGCAAATTTTTCAGATTCCTTGCAAGGGCATGGCTTATGACCAGGGCTGGCAGAAAAGCGCGGCCGGCACGTTCCGAAGGGGCGCGGCTTGCCCTGGATCGCAGGCTGAGCTTATCCCCCTACGGAAAGGAGTTGGTTTATGGCCAAGACCATTCAGGAGATCAATGACAAGATTAAGCAGGGCCGGGCCGTGGTCTGCACTGCAGAAGAGATCATCCAGGTGGTGAAGCAGAAAGGGTTGAAGCAGGCCGCGGCCACCGTGGATGTGGTGACGACCGGCACCTTTGCCCCCATGTGTTCTTCCGGGGCTTACTTCAACGTGGGCCACGCCACCCCGCGGATCAAGATCGGCGGCGGCAAAGTCACCCTGAACGAGGTCGCGGCCTATGCCGGCTTCGCGGCAGTGGATATCCTTATGGGCGCCACCGCCATTGCGGATGACGATCCCCGCAACAAGGTTTTCCCGGGCAAGTTCGCCTATGGCGGAGGACACGTGATCGAAGACCTGGTGGCGGGCAGAGACGTGCGCCTCACCGTGGCGACCTATGGCACCGACTGCTATCCCCGGAAGACCCTGGACACCTGGATCCGCCTGGCGGATATGAACGAGGCGGTGCTCTTTAATATGCGCAACGCTTATCAGAACTACAACGTAGCGGTGAACCTCTCGGATCGGGTCATTTACACATACATGGGCGTGCTCCAGCCGAAGATGCGGAATGCCAACTACTGCACCGCCGGCCAGTTGAGCCCCCTCTTGAACGACCCCTACTACCGAACCATAGGGGTGGGCACCCGCATCTTCCTGGGCGGCGGACAGGGTTTCGTGGTGAGCCACGGCACTCAGCACAACCCCGGGGTGCGGCGCTCCGAACTGGGGCTGCCCCGGGTGCCGGCCGGGACCCTGGCGGTCACGGGTAACTTAAAACATATGAACCATAAGTGGCTCAGGGGCGCCTCGTTCACCGGCTATGGGGCCACCCTGGCCGTAGGCCTGGGCATTCCCATACCCATCTTGGATGAAGAGATTTTGAAGTTCACTGCGGTAACCGACGCCGATATCACCGCTCCGGTGGTGGACTACAGCGAGGCCTACCCCAACGTCAAGGCGGAGATCCTGGCCGAAGTGACGGTGGCGCAGCTCAAGTCCGGGGAGATTACCGTCAACGGCAAGAAAGTGATCACCGCGGGGCTGTCTTCCTATGCCCGGGGCCGGGAGATCGCGCTCATCCTGAAGGCCTGGGTTGAGGCCGGCACCTTTCTCCTGACCGAGCCCGTGGCGCCGCTGCCTGGGTCTGATTCCGGATACAGCTTCAAGCCGCTTCAGGAGCGGCCCTGGGAAGGTGTGCGGCAAGCCGGCTAAAAACTCTTTGCCCTCAAGAAGGACATGATCATGGCGAAAAAGAAAGTGGTGCTCAACTTCCCGCCCCATCTCATTGATCAGCCCATCATCTATCGGCTGATTGCGGAAAAAGGGCTGAGAGTCAATATTTTGCGGGCCCGTATCACCCCCAAAAAGTGGGGCAGCATGGTGGTGGGGCTGAATGGCGATAAGGCCAGGGTGGAAGCAGGCCTAAACTTTCTCGCGGATTTGGGGGTTGAGGTGGAGTTGCTGGCGGAGGAGGTCAAGTGGCGGGAAGACCGCTGTATCCACTGCACGGCCTGTCTGACCCCCTGCCCCACCCATGCCCTGCACGTGGACCGCGCCACCATGACGGTGGGGTTTGATAAAGAAAAATGTATCGCTTGTGAGCTTTGCCTGAATGTGTGCCCTTATCAGGCCGTGGAGATCGCCGCCGGGCAGTAGGACAGTCGGTTCCTTCGGGAGAAGGGGGCGGCGTCTCGACCGAATGGCCTCAAGCAGGGGAGCAGTTCAGGTCGTTTTCCCCTGATTGGCGCAAAAGCATGGCGGCTGTTGCCGGAGAGTGAGCATGAAGTTGTCAACCAGAAGTCGCTACGGGACCAGATTGTTGCTGGACATGGCCCAACACTATAACCAGGGGCCTATACAGATAGGTGACATTGCCAGGCGCCAGGAGATTTCCGTGAAATACCTGGAGCAGATCATCATCCCTCTAAAGAAGGCCCATTTCATTGAAACGGTGCGCGGCCCCAAGGGGGGCCACTTATTGGCAAGGCCGCCGGCAGAGATCACTTTGGCAGAGATCGTGGCGCTCCTGGAAGAAAGCGCCAGCCTGGTGGAATGCACCGAGCGCTCCGAAATCTGCCGGCGCGCCGACACCTGCCCGACGCGTCTGATCTGGAAAGAGGTGGCTCAGGCCATGTTCGACACCCTAAATTCCATCACCCTGGCCGACCTGGTAGAGAAGGCCAGGTTGGCGAAAAGCAAGGAGTTTTGCCAGGCACTCTGAGACGGTTATGGAGCAGTTCAGCATTCCACGGCACACCGGGGTTTGCAAAGATGCGGCCACCGCCGGCGACTCGCCAACCTGACCTGCCCCCTGCGTAATTTTTTGCTTGACTATATAATTCTTATATATATCTTTTAACTATACTTTGACTCAGGGAGGTGGATGTCATGGGCCAAGCAGAATCACGTGCCTACTGGAAATGTAAGACCTGCAACTTCACCGTCTATGCCGGTTCGCCGCCGGAGGCCTGCCCGGTATGCCGGAACCAATGTAAATTTAAGGACATAACGTGTTACCTGCCGGAGTGTGGGGGACCGGCCTATATTGATCCACGCTTGAAATAATAGGGATCATGGTCCACTTCTGTGGACGCCCGGGAGGACCTTCCGGCAATTCATCCATGCTCGCCGCGTGCAACCTCACTAACCCTGTTGTGAGGTTTTCCCAGACCACCCCCACGCGGGCGCATTAAGAAGCACCATGAAGCTGCTCCTCAAAATTGGGGGCAGGTCAACGCCACAGCGGGGTTAGCCAAAACGCAGACGGCGCCGGCAATTCGCCGACCCGAGGAAACCAAAAAGGTAAGGATCACCCATGAGCACGGTTCAGCCTCTCAAGCAAGAAATTGCGTCGCCGGATATGGTTGAGGCCGGGAAATCGAGAGCTTCACTGGTCGCGGAGGTCAACGCGCGCAGCGACGCCGGCCTCAACCGCTGCTACCATTGCGGGAGCTGCGGTAATGGCTGCCCTTTTGTGCACGCCTTGGATTACACCCCCAACCAGGTGCTGCACCTGGTGCAATTGGGCATGCGCCAGGAAGTTCTCGCCTGCAAAACTATCTGGATCTGCGTGGGCTGCCACACCTGCTCCAGCCAGTGCCCCATGAACATCGATATGGCCGCGATCATGGACACGTTACGGTTAATGTCGGTGCAAGAAGGCGTGGCCATCGGCAAACCCGCCATCGTTGATTTTCACGAAGAAGTGCTCAGGTCCCTGGAGAAATACGGCCGGGCCCACAAGCTGGGCATTATGCTGGGTTATAAACGGCAGACCGGCCGCTGGCTGAAAGACCTGGACGTGGGCCTGAAGATGCTGGCCAGGCGCAAGCTGGACCTCATTCCCTCACGGGTGCGTGACGTGAAAGAGATCACTGACCTTTTCACCTGTTACTGGAGAGAATCAGCATGAGCGACGTTCAACCACTGGACTTTTCTTATTTTCCGGGCTGCTCCCTGGCCACCACCGCCGCGGAGAGCAACCTTTCCCTGATGCAGGCGGCCCGGATCTTGGGCTTTAACTTGATCGAACTGGAGGACTGGAACTGCTGCGGTTCTTCCTCGACCCAAACCATGTGTCAGAACCTGAGCCTGGGGATGGCGGCCCGGAACCTGTCACTGGCCCCGGCGGGACGGCCCCTGGTAGCCATGTGCCCCCGCTGTCTCCATTACCTGCGGTCGGCCCAACAGTGCCTGAAGGCCGATCCGGAGATGCGGGCCGCCCTGGAAGCCAAATGGGGACGCCCCATTTCCATGGAACTGGAAATCATCCACTTCATGGAGGTCCTGGTGCGCTACGGCCTGGACCGCCTCAAGGCCAACGCCCGCCGGAGCTTGAAAGGCGTGAGGTTCGTCCCTTACTACGGCTGCAGCCTGTTCCGGCCGCCGCGCCTGGTGAAGGAGAAATACTTCCAGGGTGAAATGGAAAACATCCTCACGGCCCTGGGAGCCGAGGCCGTGCCCCATGCCATGACGTACACTTGCTGCGGGTCGTTTCTCTCGGCCACCGATCCGGAGATCGTCACGCCCCTGGTGCAGGAGATCATCGGCAGGGCGGCGGCCGCCAAGGCCGACTGCCTGGTCACCGCCTGCGCTATGTGCCAGCTCAACCTGGAGATCCGCAACACCAGCCGGACCAAGATTCCCATCTTCCACTTCTCTGAAATCCTGGCCCTGGCCTTGGGGGCCGATGATTACGAGGAGTGGTTCGCCCGACACTTGGTGGACCCGCGGCCGGTGATCCGGAAACTGGGCAACGCGGCTTGAGAATTTGGTTCAAACGGATTATTATTGAAAAAACCATGGGTTGAGCTGAGAAACCCTCAGCCAGTCCCAAATGCCTGGTAATGCTTGATAAGAGAGGCGCCACTCACAAACAAGCGCCGCTAAGGATCGCCGGTTTGCTGGCCGTCTGTTGCGTTGCCTGGCTGGCCCTGGGCGCCGGCGGCCGCAGCCGCGACCCGGACCAGGCCACGGTGGATTTTTCGAAGACCCTGCCCTTCACCCACCAACGCCCCTACTAACACTGCCCCGGCGGCAAACCCTCCCTCCGCCCCCAAAACCCCAACGCCCCAACCTCGCCCCGCACGATGGCCCCATAACCTCTTGCCAATTTTTATCTGATTTGATGGAGGGCGATTCAGATGGTGCAGTTTCTTAAGATAAATCTATCTATAGGTAACGATATCCAACAATTCTGAGGAGGCTTTAAAAGAGGGATATATAGCAGCTATCACCACATTCATTTTCAATAAATTGCACTTTCCCCTGCAAGGGTTTCAAGGCCAAACCGGCCAGGCTGAGGATGGGGGTTTGGGTTTAAAACCTTCTCCCTATGATCAGGTAGTTCTCTGGTTGGGACGAGGAAGTGAAGAAGTCGGTGGAGTGGCTGACCAAACGCTTGATCAAAGAAGGCGCCAACATTGCGTACCACCCGGTAGCGACGTAATCTCGGGTAGAATCATGAGGGCCGGTATGTTATAATACAAAATACGGATATGTACCATCCAGGACCAAGCGCAGCAGCAGGGATTCTCTATCGGAGCGGAGAAGATGCGTCGAATTCCACAATACAAGGAATCTCTGAAAATTGTGCGGTCGGCCCTCGAGGCGGAGACGCAAGAAGTTGTCCAGGTATCCAACCGCCTCAACGACAATTTAGTTGAAGCCGACAAGAAAATTTGGCGCCAGACTCTATTCATTTGGGTGGCGGTCATTATTGCAGCAATCTCCTATTTTTTGGTTTTGCATAATACAATAACCAACATTAATCAAAGTCAGCAGGAACCAATAGCCCTGCAACCTCTGAGCCCAACTCAGGATATAACGCGCCCATCACCATCTTCCTTACTCCAGACAAAGATAGCACCGCCATCAGCTGCAATTCCCGACAAGCAAGAGTTACTCAACTTGCTCAATCAAATTCGAGAGGCTCAATCGAAGAAAGATATCCGTTTGTTTTTAGGTGCTTATTCCCCCACCTTCCCCGATTTAACTAAAAAAAGAAGGCTCACGGTAAATCTGTGGAATAAATATGATTATATTGAGTCGCAATTCCAGTTCAACAGTCTGAAACAAGAAAATGCTTCGACGATCTTGGCAGAAATTACCTGGAATATCAAAGCGCAAGATAGAAAGACTCGTGTGATTAAAATGGTTACCAAATCTTATAATGTACAATTTTCCAAGCAATCGGGGAAATGGTTGATCCAAGAATTAGAGCCGGTTGAGAGCCAAAAAAAATTAGAATAATTCGTCAGAATAAAATCGTCAATAATTTATCAATTGCGTAATTATGCCGATCTTCATCAAGAAAAACAATCAATTTATCATAATAATATCTATTTTATTATTAAATGCTTGCGCAGTTAATAATAAAATAGATTTATATTATAGTATTCCAACCATTAGCTATCTTCGAGAAGGACCTAACTATGATAGTCCTGTAGTGACAGAGCTATATAATGCTGATACGGTAAAGCTTCTGGAAAGATATGATAACGGTTGGTGGCAAGTTAAAATTTTACGCAACGATAATATTGGTTGGACTCAACGAGATTTATTAAGTAACACCCCCATAATTGCTCAAAACTATTATATAACTGTTAGCGATTTGCCCTTGCGCAATTCACCCCGGCAAGACGTCATTTCTCGCAATCTGTTGGGTTACGGCGATACGGTGAAGAAAATCGCTGAGAAGGATGGCTGGTGGCGAATATTAGTGGAAAAGGACAAATCCATTGGCTGGATTCCGGCCGCCATGGCCTCCGAAACTCCACCTGGGCCCCTGGAGGAGGAAAAACCTCAAATTGCCGCGTCGGCTAAGACTGATCAGGGTCCTCCGGCCAGCCAGCCGGCCCCGCAACTTTCTTATTTCTTCGTGGCAGGCGGAAGTTTGGATTTATATATTATCCCCTTTATTCCTTCCCAGGTGGTGAAGGTATTAAAATTAAACGATAAAGTTGAGAAAATATCTCAGTCAGGGAGCGACTGGATTAAAATAAGGTATCTTGATACGGGTGCAGAAGGATGGGCGCTTGCTCGCTTTCTTAAGAGTTCTCCGGTGACCGATAAAAATCAGATTGTAACCCCCGAGAAGAAATCTCCAAAAAATGTTAAGAAGTTCAAGACAGAACCCTTAGAACCGGAGGGGATGTAAAAGCGTGGTTCAATCAATCCGGGGGTTGCTTTGGGTTTTTCCTCTTTAATTTGGACATTAATTAATTTTAAAGGTACAGGCGCCGTTTTCGTCTTGCATTCATCCCCGAAAGCTCAGTCCGGTTAGGGTGCCGGGCCCATGGTCAGACGGCAAATCCGGCAACTTTCTCCGCTTCCTATTCGCAACCACCCAGAACCCCAGGTCGTGGCCTACCACTACCTGTACTGAGCCCCCAAGTGATTGCGGTGGCAGCTGGCGTATTAAACGTCATCGGGAAAAATGGGGAAAATCCATGAATAATCCTCAAACCATCATTACATTGGCAATCATGATCATCTTGCTCATCGCCACCTGGTGGTACGCGCATTCCACAAGTCGCATCCTGAGACAGTCCCGAGAACAAGTTGCCGCCATGCAGGGACAGGCGATCGACAAAATCAAAGAGCTCCAATTGTCCTACAAGCAAATTCTCAAGGAAATCGAAGAACGGCAACAGGCGGAAAACAAGCTGCAGGAAAGCGAGGTGCGCTTCGCCGCCTTTATGCGGCATCTCCCCGGCACTGCCACCATGCGGGATACTCAGGGGTGCTACCTGTTTGCCAATGAAACCTGGGAAAAAGTCTTTCAGCGAGAGCGGATTGATTGGTGGGGCAAGTCTCTTAAAGAGGTCTGGCCCGATGACCATGCCCGTCACTTTATGGAGCTGGATCAGCAGGTGATAACCGGGGGGCAGCCCCTGGAAAGCATCGAAACCCAGGAGCAGGACGGCCCAACCCATTTCTGGCTGATTAACCGATTCCCCATCCTGAACCAAGACAACCAAGCCGTTATGGTGGGAGACATCGGCATCGACATCACCGCCCGCCGACAGACGGAAGAGGCCTTGCGGGGTTCGGAGCAGAAACTCCGATCCCTGACGGCGCAGCTGCTGACGGCCCAGGAAGACGAACGCAAACGCCTGGCCGCGGAGTTGCACGATGAGTTGGGACATGCCCTGTTGATGCTCAAGCTGACCTTAGAATCCCTGGAGGAGCAGCTGCAACCGCAACAGGTTGCTTTGAAAGACGAGGTGAAAAAACTCCTCGGGGTTATCAGGATGACCATCGGAGAGGTGCGCCGTCTTTATTTGGATTTAAGCCCGGGCGACTTGGAAGATCTTGGACTGACTGCGGCGTTACATTCCCTGGTCGATAATTTTGTCACGTTACAAAAGACCATAAAATGGACCATTAAGCTGGATGACCTCGACGGCCTCTTCCCTTTGCCGATCCAGACCGCGATTTATCGGGTGCTGCAAGAAGCCTTGACCAATATCGGTAAGCACGCTTACCCGACCCAGGTATCCCTGGCCATAACCCGGGAAGATGAGCGGGTCTCTTTTGCGATCCAGGATAATGGCAAGGGCTTTGATAGGAATAAAATTTTCACCGAGAAAAAAACCTTGGGGTTGCTTTCTATGGAAGAACGCGTCAAGATGCTGGGGGGGGCATTTGAACTCTGGAGCCAGGAAAACCGGGGCGCCAGAATCTCCTTCTCTATTCCGCGGCCGCAGGAGGCGTAACGGATGCGTCCTTATAGCATCGTCCTGGCCGATGATCATGCCATGTTCCGCGAAGGCATCCGAAGAATTATCGAGCGGATCGAGAATGTCGTCGTCAGCGGTGAATTCAACGATGGCCTGGAATTGCTGGCGGGGCTGAAAAGTGCCTGCCCTGATCTCGTCATCCTGGACATTTCCATGCCGAATCTCCGCGGCTTGGAGGCTATTAAAGAAATCAAAAAACTTTATCCCCAGGTGAAGGTCCTGGTTTTGACCATGCACCGGAAAAAGGAGTTTATTCACCGGGCGCTGGCAGACGGGGCCGATGGATTTCTCCTGAAAGAAGACCCCAGCAGTGAGCTGATTCGAGCGGTACAAACGGTTAAGAAAGGGGAAAAGTACCTCTCCCCTCTCATTTCTGATGCTTTGGTAAGCTTGACCTTGGCGGAAGCCGAAATCGACCTTCTGACCCGACGGGAAAGAGAGGTTTTGAAACTCCTGGCGGAGGGCAAAAAAGCCCAAGAAATCGGTGAGATGCTCTTCATCAGCGTCAATACCGTGCGCCGCTACCGCGCCAATATCATGGAAAAGCTGAATATCAATAACCTGGCAGATTTAGTCAAGTATGCCATCTCCCAGAACTATATTTCCGAGCATTTTTAGGACGCCGATTTCACCGTGATCAGACTGGCCGTAGGTAAATGATTACCCCAGTTATGGGTGAAGACCCGGAAGAGAAGGACCATGCCCCAAATGCCTCCCTTGGGTGGCCGGTCGCGCCCCGATAGATGAAAAACCACGAGCATCCCAAAAGTTAAACCACACTTTCCGGTCGAGTCCTGCCGCGCCTGCACGAGTATTTTGCCAGGTTACCTGCCCAGCGTCCGCATCAATCAGAGTTTTGGCGTCACAGAGAATACCTTACTCATCTGAAAAGAAGCCGATATTATCCACGAGAGTATGGTAAAAATGATTAACCGGGGATTGCTGCGGTGCTCTGATCCCCCTCCTGGGGGAACTGATCAGGGCCGGCCGAAGCCTCCTGCAACCGTTGGAGCCCCCCAAGTCTTGTCCTGCCCCACTGGTCAAAATGACCATTGAAAAATGTTCATCTGACCATTGAAAAATGATCATCCCGTTTATCGACCTCCGCTCTCTTCCAACGTATAAAAAAGGTGCAGGCTGGGGCAAGTGACGGATCAGGGTTAAGCTCCGACCATACTTCCCAGGCACTAATTTCACCGGCTATGGCTGATCTGGCCGGTTAAGGAGATACGCACATGTTGATGATTATTGATCGGGGATGCACCAAGCACAAGGGGCGTCAACTTGCCATCAATGCTGCTGCGGCCGAGTTGATGCAGGACCTGCTCTATAACCTCCACCGACAGGGAGAGTTCCACACCTTTATCTGCGAGCACGGCCATACACATTGCCTGAGTATTCAAAATCAGGCCTTGAAAGCCGCCTGATTTTGAGTTGATCCCCAGCTTAATGGCAGATAACTGATAGGTACAGGCGATTTATGGCCTCATGGGGCTATTAAAATATGATTTTTATCCCTTAAGGTGCGGAGCCAGGGATCGCCTGAAGTTTATGCATAACCGCACCTGCCCAAGGTTTCTGCGGCTGACGACCTGAGGACTGGGGGGGAAATGCCCATGAGGAAGGAGATGTCATGAAGGCCTTCATTCAGGTGCTGGAATCCATGATGGCGGCCCGGGACCCGTATACCGTTGGTCATCAGCGGCGGGTAAGCCAGATAGCCTGTAACATCGGCAGGGAGATGGGACTCTCCGAGGACCGCCTCCATCATCTGCGCATAGCCGGGACGCTTCACGACCTGGGCAAGGTCGCCATCCCCTCGGACATTCTGTCCAAGCCTGGGAAACTCACTACCCTGGAGTTCGCCCTGATTAAAACCCACCCCCAGGTGGCGCATCACATCCTGGAACCCATCAGCCTGCTCGGCAATCCTGCCAAGATTATTCTCCAACATCACGAAAGGCTGAATGGCTCCGGCTATCCTCAGGGTCTGCAGGGGGAGGAAATCATCCTGGAAGCCAGGATTCTGGGCGTGGCCGATGTGATGGAGGTCATGTGCTCCCACCGTCCTTACCGCGCCTCCCTGGGCCTGGCAGCAGCCCTGGATGAGCTCACCAGGAACCAAGGGATTCTCTATGATGCGGCCGTCGTGCAAGCCTGCCTGCAACTCTATGGGCAAGACGTAGGGGATCTCGCTTAATCTTGCCCCACCCCACCGGACCATTAATTAATCCTTAGGCAATAATTGAAGATATTTCCCCGATAGGGTAATTTTTCGACCCTTCGATAAGTTTTGTTTTATAGCAGATAGCATTATTTCGTCTTGAACTCAGATCAATTTTTTCTGCAAAAAATACCCCAGGGCCAACCAGGGGCCTAAGTTCATGGGAATTTAGCCTGCCGAGCCTGATGAAACGACCCGAAACCCTGGGCCCTTTCCCTAATCTTCTTAATCCGGAAATCAGGGTTTCCCTCCTGATAAATCAGGACTTTACCGATTTCTTTTATTCTCCTGAGTATTAAATTGAAGCCCTGAGAATTATTTGCCGAATAAGGAGTAGGGGAGGGGGCACCGAATCGACGTAAGAGCGGGGGCCATGGCGCCGGTTTAGGCCCCTCTTCCGGGCTCTTGCCTGGCCTTGGCAGCCGTCCCGGCTCGCCAAGCCAGCCGTCGGAGGGCAGTTTTGACCCATGACCCCTTTTTCCCGGAGGTTCACCCATGCGGTCCGTCGGATCATTTTTCCTATCGGTTGACGCCGTGGATCCAGGAATCGGGCTGTACTTTTGGGCCGGAGTGCTTTGTATCATGATGTTATGGTTCTCGGGGTGCAGCTCGCTCGCCAGCGCCCGCTCGAGCACCTTGTCGGCCATTGCCAATCCTGCTTCTTCGCACCACACGGATTGTCAGGAATATCGGCAAGGGCGCCTCACGGAAGCGCAACTGATGGACCGCCTGCCCCATATTGCGATGATCGGCGACAGTCTGAGCCGGAATTTTTATGTGTCCTCTCTAATCAGTTGTGTGTGGCGTTCCAAGATGAACCATGGTTGCGACTGGTTTCTCAACACCGACGCGTCCGCCAACGGCGTATGCAGCCTTTATGAGCGACTTGCCCAGGAAACGCCTGTGGTGGCCTGTGAATACTCGAGTGTGGGCGGAAGGGTTGATTCAGGCGGAGGCGGGAACAGCTTTCTCCGGTCCTGGTTTCCCTGCAATTTCTCCCAACAGGTGGATTTGATTTTGCAGGAGAAACGGTTCCCGGATTTGGTGTTGCTCTGGATCGGGCACAACAACTTGAACTGGGTGAGCTCGGTGGATCCCCGCCAGCCCGAGAATGTCGAAGCCGGGTTGCAAAATATCGTCGCCCGTTTTCGCAAGGACTATGAGCGACAGCTTGACCGCCTGGTGGACCGGGCCCGGGAACAAAAACAACGGCGAGCCTTCATCGTATTCGGCCTGGTAAATTTCAAGAGTTTTTTCGAAGCCCGGGATGCCGCGGAGCGACTCCGGAAAGAGAACCCGAAGCTATACCCCTATTTCGAGGTGGACTATCAGCACTACGAGTCCATGAAGCCGGAGTATCGGGGAAACATGGTGAAGCTCGCCCTGATGATCAACGAGGAGCTGCGCGCCATGGTCGGCGAGTTCAACCAGAAATTGGGTCCCGATTCACCGGTGCGCCTCGAGTACTCCGACGCGCTGGCGACCCTTGATCTCGGCGGCGTGGAAGCGATTCACCAATGCGACGCCTGGCATCCCTCTGTCAAAGGACACAACGTGCTGGCCGAGGCCGCGTTTGGCGCCCTGCGCCCCAGCCTGAATTTCCTGGGAATCGCGCCGCTCCAGAAAAATGCTGATTCACGGTAAGACCCATGAACCAAACATTTTTTATGGTATGTCGATAACGAGGTGACCTTGCCTGCCATCGAGGAACAGATTGCCCAGCTTCGTGGCGCCATCAACGCCCAGGAGACGCTTCGGCCCACCCTGGGGGATGGCGTGGTTGAGGTCACTATCAAGGCACTGCGCACGCAGCTTGACTCCCTTCTCGCCGAGGAGAAGGACGGGGCCCAGCCGACACCCGGGCCGTCGCCGGAGGCCCTGCTCGCCCAGCTCCAGAGCTATGTCCCGCAACAATTGGCCGACAAGACGCGTGCGGCAGGGCACATCGAGGGCGAACGCCGACAGGTCACGGTGGTTTTTGCGGACATTTCCGGCTTTACCGCGCTCTCCGAACGGCTCGACGCCGAGGACGTTGCCGGCCTGGTCAACGACTGCCTCAAGGAACTGGCCCAGGCGGTTTACCAATATGAAGGCATGGTGGACAAGTTCATCGGGGACTGCATCATGGCCGTCTTCGGGGCTCCCATCGCACTGGAAGATGACGCGGAACACGCCCTGCGCGCCACCATTGCCATGCGGGAAAATCTCCAGAGATTCAACCGTCGCTGGATCGAGAAACTGGGCCAACCCCTGGACCTGCACATCGGGGTCAACACGGGAATGGTGATTGCCGGGAACATCGGCAACGACCTGCGGATGAGCTATACCGTGATGGGCGATACGGTCAATGTCGCGTCACGGCTGGAGAACGCCGCGAAAGCGGGCCAGGTTTTCGTGAGCCGCACCACCTACCGTCTGACCCGGGGCGCCTTTGCCTTCCAGGAAATGGACCCCATCAAGGTCAAAGGCAAGCAAGAGCCGCTGACGGTTTATGAGCTCCTCCATGCGAAACTGCAACCGGACAAGTCCCGGGGGGTGGAAGGATTATCCTCCCCTCTCGTCGGTCGCGAGGTGGAGCGCCAAGCGCTGGTTGAATGCCTTAAAAAACTGCAAACCGGCAAGGGGCAGATTGCCGCGATTTCTGGCGAGGCCGGGATTGGCAAGAGCCGCCTGCTCGCCGAAATCCGGCGGCGTGAAGGGAAGGGCCTGACCTGGCTTGAAGGCCGCTCTTTTGCCTTCAGCAGGTCCTTGGGTTACGGGGCGTTTTTGGACCTCTTGCGCCGTTATGCCGGGATCGCCGACGAAGACGCGGAGGCCGAAGCCGCCGCCAGCTTGAAAGCGCGGCTGAACGGCATTTTGCCGGGCGATCTGGAGATTTATGCCGTACTGGCGCAACTGCTGTCAATGCGCCTCGACAGCCAGGAGACCGCTGCCGTGGGCGCCGTCACCGGTGAAGCCTTTCGCAATCGTTTATTTGCGGTATTGGAGCGGCTGTTGCTGGCGCTGGCGAAACAAAAGCCCGTTGTCGTGGTGTTGGAAGACTTGCATTGGGCCGATCATAGTTCCCTGGAACTGCTGGAGCATCTCTTCCGACTGACTACTCAAGCCCCCATTGCCTTCGTATTGCTCAGCCGTCCGAAACAGGAATCATCGGGAAACTGGGAAAAACTTGGTCCCGCCCTGGAGGGTTATCGACCGTATCTTCTGGAAATCCCGCTCAAACCATTATCCGGCGAGGCGAGCGGCAATCTGGTGCGCGGACTTCTCGAAGGCAGTATGCTTCCCGAAAAACTCTCGGAGGTCATTCAGAACAAGTCGGAGGGTAATCCTTTCTTTGTGGAGGAGGTCCTCAGGTCGCTGATTGAGCGCGGGGTCCTGGCGCATGAAAATGGAGTCTGGGAAGTCACCAATCTGGTGGAGAACATCCAGGTGCCCGACACCCTCCAGGGTGTGCTGCTTTCCCGTCTGGATCGCCTTCCCGAGGACACCAAACGGGTGATCCAAAAGGCGGCGGTCATCGGGCGCGTCTTTCTTTTCCGGGTGCTCGAACACATGGCGCGCGAGGAAACCGAGTTGGAATCCCAAATGACTTTACTCGAAGACGCGGCCCTGGTCCGGGAGCGGGAGCGTATTCCTGAAATTGAATATGTCTTTGACCACGCCCTGACGCAGGAGGTTGCCTATCAAACGCTTCTGGCTCCATCGCGCAAACTGCTGCATCAAAAAGTCGGGGAAGCGATGGAAGCAATTTTTTCCGAGCGGATTGACCAGCACCGGGCCCTCCTGGCCTATCACTTCTTCAAGGGGGAAGACTGGGAAAGGGCATTCGAGTATTCGGTGGGCGAAGCGGACGCCGCGGTACGGCTCTACGCTTACGCCGAGGCTCGGGAACATTATCATCGCGCCTTGGACAGCCTCAAACATCTGCCCGATAACACCTCAAACCGCCAAAACCAGGTGGACATCAGTGTCCGGCTGGTGAATGTCTCTCTCCAGGCTGAACCGCCGGAAAAGAACCTGGCGATTTTGACGGAGGCCGAAAACCTGGCCGCCTCGCTGGAGGATGAAGCGCGCCTCGTGCGCGTCCAGCTTTGGATGGGGCGGGTGCATTATCTGGCGGGACGATTGCGGGAGGCAATTTCGTATTTCCAAAAGGTGCTGGCGGTGGCTCCAAAATTTGGCGATCCTGAGTTGATGGCCCTGCCGGGAGCCGTCATCGGACGCGTTCTTGCCGTGCAAGGCCAGTTTGCGAAGGCCTACCAACTATTGGACAGGACCGTGCCCCTTCTCGAGGCCACCAAGAACCGCCACGAGCTGTTGTTCGCCTGCTTGTACCGCGGGGTTTCCCGAGCCTGTCTTGGCGATTACGCCGACGGAGCCGCTGAACTCGACCAGGTCCTGAAAATGGCCCAGGCAAGCCGCAATCAAAACGCGGAAACCATGGCACACACGGCCCTTGCCATTATTCGCGCCGTCGCCGGCAAATACCCTGAGGCCATGGGAGCCGCCCAGGCTGCCCTTGCGGTGGCGGAGAAGAGCGGCGACACGATGTTTTGTTACTCCAGCAATTCGTTCATGGCATGGGCGCTGACGGGATTGGGAGAGCATCAGCGCGCTCTTGAACATTGGGCCGCGGCTCATATAGCCGCCCGGCCTTTGGGCGGCCGCCTTTTGCTCGCTGAATGGCTGGCTGCCATCGAAAGCAACACCCTGCTGGGATCAGGAGATATTCCTGCGGCCCTGAAAAAAGGCGAGGAAGCCCTGGCCATCGCCAAAGCGGCGGGCAGCATCATTGCGGAGGCTTTGTCCGAAAGCGCCATCGGCAATGCCCTCGCAGCCGGCCCCACGCCAGACTATAAAAAGGCCGAAGCTCATCTGGCCAGAAGCCTGTCGTTGCTGGAAAGCATTGGCGCCAAATTCGATCTGGCGCGGGTTTCGCTGGCGCTGGGTCGGGTCCGCATCGGACGGAAAGATCGGCAGGGCGCGTCAAAACTGCTGCGGCAGGCCTGCTCCCTCACCTCCCAATGCTCCCTTCCCCTGGAGGAAGCAAAGGCGCGGGACCTGTTGAAAGAGATCGAGACGGCCCGGGTTCAGGATTCGGCCAGGTGAACGAGGTTGTGAAGCGGTTCGCCTTGCGCCAATCGCTTGATATTTTCCGCAGTTTTTGCCCTGTCCCCCCGAATAATTCGATGGCGGTGGTGCCGTAAGGACTTACGGGCCATGGTCGGTTAGAGCCGTTTCTGCTATCCAGGGCAGCCTGAACCGCATCTTCGACCTCATCCGGAACCTGCCGATCGCCCCGGGATGCCTTGGCGAGCTGCTTGGTTACCTGTTGCGTTTCGTCAGCGTGTTCCTCCGGAGTCGGACCTCACTGGCCGCCCAGCTGTCAGCAGGGTATGTGCAAGCGTAGGGAGAAAAGGCTGAAGGCTGATAGACCTCGTAGCGAATTACTTGCCACTATCCGCTCTTCATTAATTTTTCCATATGGTCCGTATATAGGAACTTTTGTAAATAGACCTCGAACTGGAAATTCTCCCGAAAAATTGGAAATTTACTGGGGCGGCCATATCGACTATAAGCAGCCGGCATTAAGAAAACGGCCCGGGGTGGTGTTGGCCATCTCCTATCCGACTTCGCCTGCTGGGGGTACCGGCACCCCGCAATGCGCCCCAGACCTTCCCCCCGGCAAGATAAATCTACGGCGCTCAGGGCCTCTCACGGCCCCACCACGGGCACGGAAGGGGGCACCCAAGGAAGTTGGACCAGGGGGCCGCTGGAACCATCCCCAGCCGCCGCGGCCCCAGCCTAACGCCGCCCACTACCCCGGGCTGGATTTTTGCTTTGAATTTTTTTAGCCCGGGGGGAGTAGGGGGAGCACCTCAGGGCCATGGCTGGCCCTGCCTGTTCATCTCTGAGAGAGAAGCGAAAATGCTTCTATCTGCATTAGTTAAGCAATTAGAATATGAATCTTTAAACTAAGGGCCCGTCCGCTGATAGGCAGTGCGGTAAATAAATCCATCGGGATTTATCCAGAACATCTCGTGACTGATATGGGATATTTTTCCACCCCGGGACGAACCACTACCACCGTCCCCTCCACCTCGAGAAGAACCACCCCCGCTATGTCGGCCCATGCCACCGCCCCCGTAACCTCCTCCATGAGAGGAGCCGCCACTGCTACCCGAATCAGGGGATAATTCAGAGGACGAATATAAGAAAATTTTGCCGCCATGACCATCATCCATTTTATCACTCGGAGGTCCCTTGGCAGCAATTAGGTCGTTAAAGTTTTTGCCCTTCCATTCTTCTTCTAACTTCTGGGCCTTATTATTGGTAACAGTGGCACAACCCCCGATGAGCAGAGCCCCAAAGATTAAGAGCATAATTTTAGTTTTCATATCCAACCCCATAGGAAGTTTTGAAGATACCTGGCAGAAGAGCCCACCTCCATTCACGCCTTTAAAAATTAACACAAAAAAGAAGAGAATCCGGCTTTGACCCTTAATATTTTAGGAAGGTTGGAAAGATGAGACTAGGAGAATGGGCATAGGAACCATTAATAATTTAAAAAGAGAGCGTGATCTTGGGCACGAGTATGGGATTAAAATGCCTAGATTCATTAATGAAAAAATTTTTCGCCTGCATGCGCCGATCAGAAGCATTTTTGGGGTTTAATCAGTAAGGGCGCATATGTCGACCTAACACGCCCCAACAAAGGGAGATAGTGGGGGCAGGGGGTGAATATGCTAATTAATTGGCTGACATTAGTCAATGTCTCGGGGATCTCTCTTAAACTCTCCATAATCTTTCTTATGGAAGCCATCTCACATTGGTGGCAAGAGCTATCCCAAAAGAGATTCAAGCGATGGTTTACTGCTATTAACTTGCAGTTTAATTAGTCTCCTTATGAATTGAATTGAAGGTGCTATGCTTAAAGCTCGAATTCAGTCTCGGGAATTTTTTATTTCCAGGTTGCGGTCTCTGGTGACTACGCCGGAAGTATTACGCCTTATCAATGACATTACCTCCTGCTCGGCGGAGTGGCTCGATCAGCAAGAGGTGGCAGACTTAGAGCCATCTATGGGCCTGGAGCTTTTCCCCTACTTAACAATGCATTTTCAGCAGCACCTAATACAGGCCAGGGGGCTCATCTATCCCAATCTTCAGGAGGGGAAAGCGCTGTTCCATCTGATCCGCCTGGAATTGGGGGGTATCACTATGGCCTTGCGGTTGCGCACTTTGCAAAGTGCTTTCTTCCTCTCGCCATTTCACTGCCGCTTCCTCAGCGTGCTTTTCAGCCGCTTATTAATGCACTATCCATCTCTGACCTTTGAAGGGAAGGAGAGCTTTTTTCCGTTTTCACCGTATTCCCTGGAAGAGCAAGTGGTGGCAGGCTACCTGCAAAGCCTTTATTGGGCTCCGTGCGCCACCATCAAGTTGGATGCTGACGACAATCCTTACCTCGGATCCATGCTCCCCAGGGAAAAGGATCTGCGGCGCGGTGAAATGCCCGGAAACCCCGGGGAAGAAGGCGCAGTCCGCTACTATCGTATGTTCAAAAGCCTCCTCTATTACTCCGTGGAAGGCGAACGACTTTGTACGGGTTTTGCCTTTTTGACCGCCCCCCAGCCCTTGGATTACTACCGGAACCACCTGTCTTCCCTGATCATGTACCACCCAGTCAATCACATTTCCCAGGAGAAAGGCTTGCAAGGCTTCCGGCAGTTCCTTCTCACTGCTGATGGCCACAGCACCTTCCTGGCCATGCATGGAGGCAAAATTGTTGGGCTTCTGGAGCTTACCCGAGGCACTCATCGCCATCTAACCACCTTAAAAGCCTGGCGTTCGATCCTGTATCTGGCTACCGTTTCCTCTCGAGGGCGGATCAGTTTCACGATTCCCCTGAGGGGCCGAAAAAGTCCCCGGATCCTTTTCTCGATCTTGGAATACCGCCATGGTCACCTGCATATCCCTCTATTCCAGGACGCCTTCTGGGATGATTTGGAGCAACAACTGAAAGAGGTTTGCCCGAGGATCCACCTGCCGGATGCTATGCTCCGCCTCAAGTCATTGCTGGACATGCTGCGGCGCTGCGGCCATGGGGGCATCTTTCTTATAGGCTTAACCGATTCCCAATTTGAGGCTCGAAACTCCCCCTTAGAAAACCAGGTGCGTCTGGCCCAACCCGTGCCCCTCCATGAACGTTGGCTTCGCCACTTCCTGGGGCTAGCCAAATCCGACGGTGCTCTGGTTTTTAATAATCGACTAGAAGCCTGCCAGTTTCAGGCGCGTCTCAAGCCCAGCGGCGTAGCCCTGCTTCCGGATAAAGATGACCTGGGTAGTGGCATGCGCCATCAGGCCACCCGGGAATTTACCGCCTATTGCCCTAACGTCCTGGGTATCAGTATTTCCCAGGATGCGCACATCTCCCTCTACCGGCAGGGTAAGCTCATAAACAGATTATATTAGCTGAGATTTTAAGATTGCCTTGGCTGGCCCCAATCGAATGAGAGAGACCGTGTTAGTAACGAATCCCGTTCACGCCCGGGACGCATGCTCATTTAGGCGGTGAACCGAGACCTCCAGGAGGTTGCTATTATGACCCGGAAGAAGGAAGGAATTGGCTTTACTCGCCGGGATTTCGTCAAGACGGTGGGACTGGCCGGTATCGCGGTAGCGGGGGCCGGGGTGCCTGGGGCCCTGGCCGCGCCGGAGCCGCCAGCCGGGGCCGCCCAGGCCGCCACCACGCCCAAGCGCAAGCTGGGCAAGACCGGGGTGGATGTGTCCAGCCTTGCACTCGGCAGCATGTTCGACACCATCAACAACCAACTGCTCCTCAGGCAGGCGTTGAAATGGGGAGTCACCTACTGGGACACGGCCGAGTCCTATGGCAACGGCCTGAGCGAGGAGGGATATGGCCGCTTCTTCGCCCGGAACCCCGGGGCCCGGAAGGAGATCTTCCTGGTCACCAAGCTCCACCATCCCAAGGGCGGCGACCTCACCGAGCGCCTGGATAAGTGTCTGAAAAGGCTGCAGACGGACCACGTGGATCTGTTCTTCATCCACGCCATCACCAGCATTGACGAGATGAAACCGGCCTTCAAGGACTGGGCCGCGGAGATGAAGAAGGCCGGCAAGATGAAGTTCTTCGGTTTCAGTACCCACACCAACATGGCGGACTGTCTCTCAGGCGCGGCTAAGCTGGACTGGATCGACGCGGTGATGTTCAGCTACAACTTCCGGGTCATGCATGACCCCAAGTTAAAGGAGGCCCTGAACGCCTGCGAAAAGGCCGGGGTGGGGTTGGTGGCCATGAAGAGCCTGGGCGGCGGGCCGGGCGCTCCAGATGTTGCCAGCCAGTCCGAGCTGGAAATGGCCGACCGCTTCCTGAAGCGAGGTTTCACGGATAAGCAGGCCAAGCTCAGGGTGATATGGGAGAACCCCCAAATCGCCAGCCTCTGCTCTCAGATGCCCAACCTGACCATCCTGATGGCCAATGTGGCCGCGGCCCGGGACCAGGCCAAACTGGCCCGGGAGGAGTTCGAATCCTTGCGGCAGTATGCCCTGGAGACCCAAGCCGCCTACTGCGCCGGCTGCGGCAAAATCTGCCAGGAGGCCGTTGGCGGCGCCGTGCCCGTGAACGAGGTCATGCGCTGTCTCATGTACCATAGGTACTATGGGGAGCCGGAGCTGGCCAGGGAGACCTTCGCGGGGCTGCCAGCGGAGGTGCGCCAGGGGTTAACCGAGGTGGATTACACTCAGGCCGAGCAAGCCTGCCCGCAAGGCCTGGCCATCGCTGCCCTCATGCGCCAAGCCATGGAGATTTTGGCATAGACTTATCAAAAGATAGCTTGGTTTTATAAGTTTCTGGAGGCCACCTATTAGCCCAGGTGCCCTCTGGGGACTTTGCCGTAGTCTCGCCGTGATTTATACTTTTTTGGTTGCCACATCTGGTGCCCGCCTGACCTCAAAGGGCCCAAATCGGAAATGAGAGTCCTTCCTGGGAACTTATCAAAACCCTGAAAACTTCGCATATCCAAATCATATCTGGCATTTTTCCCAGCCAAGCGATAATTGATGATCCTGGCAAAATATCGTCCAAATCACTTCTACCGAGATTAGGCATACCCTCTTGGTTCCAACAGATTGCAGGCATTCACAAAATAAATTGACAATTGGTTTTTTTCCTATAAAAGCATACCTACACTTAATGGTCTGCATTGTGTTAGGTTGGCTTCTTCTTGGGGGAGGAGAAGTCACTATTTTTCCGATGGAAAGTTGCGGATGGAGGATTTTTCTGGAAAAAGGGGGGGACTTAATGACTCCTATCGTGAAATGCACAAGGTATGGAGACACTATTTTAGTGTCAAATCCATACCACGCTGCAGAAGCTTTGGTGACTTGGGCATGCTTGACTCATGGTCATTCAATCCACAGCATAGTGAACGTGGGAAATGGCTGTGTTAAAGTGGACATTCCTGGTCTAACCAGCATCACTTACGCTCCAGAGAATATGCCTATTTAATATCTAATAATCTGCAGATCATTTGGTGATACTTCTTAAAAGGGCGGTCGTGAGATCGCCTTTTTATATTATATGGTCGATTACCAGAGCATATTCATCCCTTTTGCCCTGAAGGGTTCCTGCCATTCCCGCCGGTAACCTTGCGTTCCCCCAGCACTGACATCTGAAATCATCTTCCCACAAAGGCCTGCACAAGATATGCAGATCATATCCGCAATTTTTCAGGCCTCAGAGATAACCGTCGGGTTTGGCAAGTGAATTAAATATTTATTCCACTCGGTATTATTCCCCTTGATTTCCTCAGGCTCCCCTTGCCTTGCCCCTTGTGAATGTATAATAAATTAAATAATTTTGGCCTTAAAAGCGGAAGGTGGGGGAGATTCTCACCGAAGCAAAGAGGTCCCAAAAACCATTTTTCGACTGCGGGGCCAAGGCGGCCGCATAATTTCGGAATAATCGACCGTGCCACAAACTAACCAAAATGCCATGTTTCGTTTCCTGATGGTGCTTACCATCAGCTCGACAGTTGGCCTGAAAGCCTGGCTTACCCTCTTCAATAACTTTGCCGTAGAAGTGGCGCATTTGGACGGCAGCCACATCGGCATGATCCAGTCCATACGGGAAATTCCCGGCTTCCTGGCCCTGCTGGCGGTTTTTATCATGCTAGTGATCAAGGAACATCGCCTGTCCGCCCTGTCTATTCTCTTCCTGGGGCTGGGGCTGGCGGTAACCGGCTGGTTTCCTTCCTACCTGGGCCTCATTCTCACCACGCTCATCATGAGTTTCGGCTTTCACTATTACGAAACCACGAATCAGTCGTTGACCCTGCAATATTTTGACGCCACCCAATCACCCTGGGTGTTTGGCAAAATGCGCAGTCTGGCCTCGGCTTCCAGCGTGGTTATTGGGATTTTGATTTACTGCCTGGCGACTCTATTAAATTACACCCAAATCTATTTGATTATCGGAGGTGCCATCGTCGCAGCCAGCATCTGGGGCCTGCTGCACGATCCAACCCACCGCGATATTATCCCCCAGCACAAAAAGATGATTTTTCGCAAGAAGTATTGGCTCTTTTATTTCCTCACCTTTATGGGCGGCGCCCGCCGCCAGATTTTTATGGCCTTTGCAGTCTTCCTGCTGGTGAAAAGGTGCCATTTCACCCTTCAGCACATAACCATCCTGTTTGTGATTAATGACCTGATCAATTATTTCCTGAGCCCAATAATCGGGAAAAGCATCCTGCGCTTTGGCGAACGGAAAGTGCTGTCATTGGAATATTCCAGCCTATTCTTTATCTTTCTGGCCTACGCCCTGGTACAATCCAAACTTGTCCTGTCGATTCTGTTCATCCTGGATCATGTATTTTTCAATTTTGCCATTGCCATCCAGACCTTCTTCCAGAAGGTGGCGGATCCCCGGGACATTGCTCCCAGCATGGCAATGGGCTTCACCATCAACCACATTGCCGCAGTGTTTCTTCCAGCTATCGGCGGGTTGTTGTGGATGGTGGACTACCGCATTCCCTTTGTCGCCGGGGCTGCGATGAGCGTGGTTTCGTTGATCGCGGTGCAGCAGATTCGCGTCGCAGTCATGCGGTAGGAAGGCTAAAGCACGATGATAACGTGCTTCTCTGTGGGTTCTGCTATTGAAATCAAGGACTTTATTCCTCGCTCCCTCATTTCATCAGTTGCATTCCCAGGTAACGCCCCAACCAGGAAAAGTTTGGTGGGAGCTGCATATTTCCAACTACTCATGAGGATTTGGGGGAGGGAACACGGGGGGGCGTGTTACCCTTGCGCGGCCTGAATAATTTTTTTCAAGTCGGGTTTGGAAACCTTGCCCATGGCATTCCTGGGCAGTTCCTGAAGTATTGTAGCATCTTGGGGAACCTTGTACGTGGCGAGCCGCTCTTTGCCCCAGGCCCTGAGCGCTTTGAGATCCAAGGTCGCACCTTCCCGCAGAACCAGGGCGGCGACGACCCGCTCCCCCCAGACCGGGTCCGGCACTCCCACCACGGCGACTTCCTTGATATCCGGGTGAGTCAGGAGGGTCTCCTCGATTTCCAGGGCGGAGACTTTGTACCCTCCGGTCTTGATGATGTCTACGCTGCTGCGCCCCAGAATACGATAGATGCCGTTTCCCTCCACTGCAACGTCGCCGGTTAAGAACCAGCCGCCTCTAAAGGCCTTTTTCGTCTCTTCCGGCCGGCGCCAGTACTCCAGAAATACCGTCTTGCCCCGCACCACAATCTCTCCCGGGGTGCCGGGTTCAACCGGGTTACCCGATTCATCCACCAACTTCGCTTCCACCCCCGGCAGGGGCGTCCCGACGCATCCCGGGAAGCGCTGTCCCTGCAGGGAGTTGGACAGCCCCATGCCGATCTCGGTCATCCCGTATCTCTCCAGAAGGACGTGTCCGGAGATTTCCTTCCACTTCTCCAGGATAGGAACCGGCAAAGCCGCGGAACCCGACACCATGAGCCTCATCCGAACGCAGCCCTCGCGCATCCGTTGGCGGTCGGCATCAGTGGCTTTCTCCCAGGCGTCGATGAGCTTCACGTAGATAGTGGGCACGGCCATGAACAGCGTCAGGCCCCCCTGAGCAATACGACCCCATACCTTCTGGACATCGAATCCGCGAAAAATCTCGCACACCGCCCCGACCCAGAGGGCGCAGGAGATGACATTCACGATCCCGTGAATGTGATGCAAAGGCAAGACCTCCAAAATCCGATCATCTCCGGTCCAGCCCCAGGCCTGGACCAGGCTGGTAATCTGGGCGGCGATGTTCTCATGGGTTGTCACCACCCCCTTGGGTTTGCCCGTAGTGCCGCTCGTATAAAGGATCATGGCCCGCCGCTCCGGCGCCACCGCCGGCAGCGGACTGGAAGGATGGTCCAGCACTTCGGTGGTCAGGGCGAATCTCAGGCCGCGTTCCTCGGCAATAGGACCAAGCAGATTGACGAAATCCGGATGAGCTACTACCGCTGCGGGCTCGGTGTCATCAAGCACGTATTCCAATTCCGGCCTTGGATGGAAAAGGGACAATGGCACCGCAATCCCACCGGCGCGCCAGATCCCCCACTGCACCGCCACGTAGTGGAACCCCGGAGGCACCAGAAAAGCCACCGGCCTCTCCTGTAAATCCCGGGCTCCGTTTAAGAGAAAAGCCCCGATCTTGGCCGACGCGTCGAGAAGTTCACGGTAGGTGAAACTACCTTCCAATCCAATAATTGCAGTCCGTTCCGAATACTGTTCGGCTCGCGGAATCAGCAGTATTGACATGATGCCTCCACAATCACCAAAAGTTTTTCATCTCCGAGGGTTGCGGTATAGATGCCGCAATTTTCTCGATCTTAACCGAAGCAGCAGCCGCTTCGGAAACCTATTCCCGAGACCTCAATAACCCAAATCTTCGCCCACCAGTTTGACGTGGATGCGATTCTCAAAGCGGTGTCCCTCGATAATCGACCACATATTGCAGAGCCTGGCGGGGCTTCGGCAATCGAGACATTGCCCGGTTTCCGCGCAAGGCGTATCCCTATTGAGACGCATGGCATTGATCGGCGCTGCGTGGTATTTAACCCGGGCCAGAGCGGAATCCAGATCAGGGGTTACTTTGTTGAGGCCGACGGCCAGAATAACCTTTTCCGGCCCAAAACACATGGCCGCCACCCGATTACCCGTAGCATCCAGATTGACCAGTTTACCATCCATGGTCAGGGCATTGGAGCTGGTAATCATATAATCAGCCAATAAGCCCCGGCGCAGCAAGGCATAAGCCTCTTCAGGACTAAGCCTCGGGGTAAAGGGATCGATTATTTCCACACCGGGCTTATGGGCCAGTTCCTCCCACAACCCCATTTCCACCAAGGACATGGAGCCGCACCGGCTTACCGTGGAACCGGCCGGAATCATGACGACAATCTCTTCCCGGGCCTGCGCCGCGGTGGGCGCATAGCTGGCCTCCATCCTTCGCCTGGTCAGATGCTTGATCAGATGTTGGGCCAACTTTTCCCGGTATTGGATCTGAGGGGTATCCATGGTCTTACTCCGTCACACATCACCTGCGGCTAAGGCCGGTTGCCGCTAATCTTCCCACCCGAAATTAATCCGGCTGATCGATAGGCTTGGTCTCCGGGATCATATAGATGTCGGCGTGGGTCAGGGCCAAACAGCCCAAGGCGGCGATGACGGCCACCGCCCCCAGGACAAAAAAGCCGCTGATAAACGTGCCGGTGATGTCCACCAGCCGCCCGATGATAGGTGGGAACACCATGACCCCGATGGCCCCCCAGGTATTGACGAATCCCATGGCTACCCCGGGACAATGGGGGCAGTTATCCCTGGCCGCGTTAAAGATCCCGGCGAAGGGCAATCCCGCCATAATGCCGGTGAAGATAATGGCAATAATAGCCATGCCCATACTGGAGGATAACCCCATCCAAATGAATCCTAACGCCAGCCCCGCACAGGCGACCCCCAAGAGTTTCTTGGTTGTCATGATCTTATGATCCAGGATAATTCCGCCCAGCGGACGAGAGAGAATTCCCAGGAGTAAGACGATCGAGCCAATAATGCCCGCTAACTTAGGCTGCAGGTGAATGCTCTTGATCAAGAGGGTATTGACCCAGACGCCGCAGGCAATGATCTCGCCAAAAGTGGCCAGCTGCGCCAGAGAGAGCAGCCAGATATTGCGACTGCCGATAACGCTAGAAAAGTTGATTTTGGGAATGGTCACCGCCCGGGGCGTATCCGGGGCAAAGAAGTACCATAGGACTAACAGCAGAGCCGCCATGCCGCCGGTAATCATGAAGATATTGTGCCAACCCACCAGCGGCAGGAGTTGGGGGATGCCATAAATGACGAACCCCGATCCCAAGAGGATGGAACCACCGTAAACCCCTTGGGCTCGCTGGATTTCTTTGCCGGCGAAAAAGGTGGGCACATAGCGGGCGCCGGCGATAAAACATATGCCGGTGCCGATACCGATGATGAACTTTAAAAACAGAATGGCATAATAGGAGTTGGAGAAGCCGATGATAAAATTTCCGGCGGCGATGATCAGGAGAGCGAAATTGATCAGTTTCTTGGCGCCGAATTTATCTGCTAATGCCCCTCCCGGTATCTGCAAAGCACCGTGGGTAAGAAAGATGGCGGTGGTCAGAAACCCTGCCATCGCAAAGGTTATCTCTAACTGTTTGACCAGGGTAGGAATTAAGGGGCCATGGTTGGTATAGTTGGCCGAAAATACAAACCCCAGTGCCGTTACAAACCCCAGTGCCTTCCATCTCTGAGCCCAAAATACTTCCATGTCCATGTTTTTCCCCTTCTGAACTAAGTAAGGATAACGGGTTGGAGAAAAGTTGCCGGAAGACTTCCCTGCTGGGTTCTTCAATCTTGGGCAAGGGAGTAACCCGGTGATCGAATTACCTGATCTCCCGTCGCGGCTCAACTGATTGAAAATATGACGAGCTTTTCCAGGTTTTCTTTTTCACCTCCTCCTAACGAGTATTGTGCCAAAAAGCCCAGCCCTTTCATTCTCCTTGAAAAACCGGGGGCCTTTTCTGCAAGAAGGCGTTCTTCCCCTCCAGGTAATCCTTGCTATCATAGACCCGCCGGCGCAATCCTTGAATCCGTTCGAAAGTTCCCGGGCTCAAAGGGTGCGAATCGGCCAGAATCCGGAGTTGTTCCTTGATCGCCGATATGCTCAAGGGGGAATTTTGCGTGATTTGCCGGGCCATCGCGTAGGTAAAATTTTCCAGTTGCTCCTCCGGCACCAGATGATTGAGAATCCCTAACTTCTCGGCGCGCTCTGCCACTACCGGCTGTGCTGTGAAAAACATTTCCTTGGCAATGGGCAGGCCGACGCCGTAAATGAAGTGCAAGAGCCCGGACGAGCTATAGGGAATCCCAATTTTGGCCGGAGTCATGGCAAAGAAGGCGCTGTGCGTGCCGATCAAGATGTCACAGCTCAAGGCTAAATCGCAGGCCGCCCCCCACACGCTCCCTTCGATCATAGCGATCACCGGAGCCGGAAAACGTTGGATGCTTCGCCCCGCCTGTTCAAAGGGGTCATCATAGGGAAAAGGGTCTCTTCCCGGGTCAGGAAGTTCGTTGACGTCCAGCCCAGCCGACCAGACCTTGGCTCCCCTGGCGGCGCGGAGAATAATGACCCGGGCTTTGTGATTTTTCATTTCTTTAAGAGCGGCAATGAGTCTTTTTAATAACGCAGCACTCAAGCAATTGCGTTTCTCATTATTATTGAAGGTTATAGTACCGATCATTTCACTAAACTCAGTTAAAATTAAACTCATGGGAAATGCTCCACACGGCCAGGGATTATTCTCAATTGCGCTATTTATATATTGGAAAAAGCACAGATGATCCAAGACGAAGCAACTTAAAGAGGCCGCTGCGGTCACACCGCCAAGAACAGAAATTCGCTTTAGGGGCTTGGACTCCCCGCCGACAGCACTTCTTTCGTTCGAAGGCGGAAATCCTTTATTCTTCGGACTTTGGAGGTATCCAGGCTCGGAGGTGTTACCAGTGACACAAGAGCGTACTTTTCAACCCATGGATTTTAAGCCTTACGAACTCTGGTTTTCTTTCGCTTGTCTTCGGCGGCATCGAAAACCGCCAACGCCTGCCGCTGCGACATAAGATGGTCGTGCATAATTTTTTCAGCCGCGGCGTGATTCTGGTTATGAAACGCTGCCATGATTAGGCGGTGTTCTTTCAGGGAAGCTTCGAGGCGGCCTGGCAGCCTAAGCTGTCGCCCCCGCAAAAGTTTGAGGAACTTTCGCAAGTCGCCCACCGTCTTCTGGAGCCAGAGGTTGCCGGCCAGCTTTTGCACTGCCTCGTGGAAAATGTAGTTTTGCTCATAATAGCGATCGAGATCTCCGGCCGCGGCAAACTTTTCCAGCTTGGCGTGGATGTCATCCAGGCGCTTCAGATCATGAGGCTTGGCCTTGCGCACCGCGTCATAGGTGCAGCGTCCTTCCAAAAGGGCCATCACCGGAAAAATCTCGTCCAGGTCCTGTTCGGTCAGTTCGGCTACGAAACAGCCGCGGCGTGGCTTCAGGACCACCAGCCCCTCGCTGTGCAAAACCTTGAGGGCCTCCCGCAGCGGAGTGCGGCTGATACCGAAAGATTCGGCCAGGGCCTGCTCGTCGATCCACTCTCCCGGCTTCAGGTCGTAACTGTAGATCCTTTGGCGAAGACGTTCGGCGACTTCCTGGTAGAGGACTATGGGGACAATGCGGGCGTTCATTTCAGGAATTGCCTCTGAATTTATAATTTATAATTATGAATTATCTGTCAAGAATTTTTTTAGGGCGGATCCTCTACGGTAACCAATTCCCCTCCAGCATCTGCTGACCTGTGGTCAACTCGTCTTATACAGAATGCACCAGGTGGCGCTTTCAGGAACCGGTTACAATCAAACGGGGAGGATCCTGTGAGTGAAGATAACTGCTATGCTTCGATACTTATCACGAAGCCAAAAACTTCCCATATCCAGTCCATATCTGCAATTTTCCCCGCTTAAGCGACAATTGCCAATCCTGGCAAGTTATTGCCGCAATCAATATTCCTCTATCTCTTGGCTGGATCAGGCAATAAAAAAGACAGGGCCACCACGGGCCCTGCCTGGAGTATATGCGGGCGAAGAGTTAGTCTAAATCAGACTTTTTTTGTTACCTCTTTCACCTCGGCCCTTTGGGGACAAAGATAGCACCAGGTAAAAGATTTTTCCCGCCTGCCAAAGTAATTGCCCCTCTACGGCAATTTCCTCTGGTCTCCTGAGACCCGCCATTAGACTTATCAGTTAATTTGGCGGCAAGAATCATCCCCGCAATAAATATTACAATGATACCAAGGGTCAATAAGGTCCACATCATATTCTCCCTATCCTCAAGTCAAGTCATGTCCATTATTTTTTATAGGATAGAAGCAATGACTATGCCAGAGCAGGGAGTGATCAGGTTAACTATTGATAATAATTAACTTATAATCTTAAAAGGGGTCTCCCTGGTTCGTAGTGAACCACCCAAGCGACCCTGGATTTAGCAAATAAGTTTAATTAGAATGTCTTTAATGTACGATTATGTATGGTGATATATGCCTTTATTACAAATAAGTCCCAAAACTATTCACCGCTTCTCCTTGATCAATGCCGTGAACTGGCCGGGACTGTCCTCCCTTGAACCTAGTGCTGTCCGGTAGACAACGCTTGGATTTAAAATAAAAAGCCCTGGGTATTGGCAGAGTTGATCAGAAAAATATTTAGTTACTGCTATGCTCCGACACTTTTCACGAAGCCAAAAACTTCCCATATCCATTTCATATCTGCAATTTTCCCCGCTCCACCAATAAGTGCAACTCCTGGCAAGATATATTGCCAAGCCAATAGGCCGCGAAAAAGGCAGGGCCATGGTGTAGATATCTATTATTCATGACCGATATCGTGGCTCTTCAGTTGCGTTCCGGGTCAGTCTTACCTGGTTCCGTTTCTGTGACCAGCAGACTGTAAGGGCCGACAGAAAGGGCGGCGTTTCAGACTGTAGTAAAACGCCGCCTTCATATGTTGCGCTACCCTGCGTTGATCGTTCAAAACATCCATCAGCTCGTGGCGGTTATGGCTATCTGATCATCCGATCTGCAGTTCAGAATACGCTTCAGAAGCCCTCAATGACGTTTATGCTACGCTCTGGCGAGGTCGAAGCGGTCCAGGTTCATTACCTTATTCCACACCGCGACAAAGTCGTGCCGGAATTTCTCCTGGGAGTCCTCACAGCCGTAGACTTCCGCCAAGGCCCGGAGTTGGGAGTTCGAACCGAAGATGAGGTCGACACGGGTGCCGGTCCACTTGAGTGCGCCCGTGGTGCGATCACGACCCTCAAACACGTCTTTGTCTTCCGAGGTTGCCTGCCACGCCGTGCTCATGTCGAGCAGATTCACGAAGAAGTCATTGGTGAGCGTCTCGGGCCGCTTGGTGAAGACGCCGTGCCGGGACTGCCCGAAGTTGGCATTCAAGACGCGCATACCGCCAACGAGAACCGTCATCTCCGGAGCGGTCAGCGTCAGCAGTTGCGCCCGATCAACCAGCAGTTCCTCTGCCGATACGGCGTATTTGGTTTTGAGGTAGTTACGGAACCCGTCCGCAACCGGTTCGAGTACGGCGAATGACCTCACGTCGGTTTGCTCCTGGGACGCATCCGTGCGTCCCGGCGTGAAGGGTACGGTCACCTTGTGACCGGCGTTCTTCGCGGCCTGCTCGACGCCGGCGCAACCGCCCAGAACGATCAGGTCAGCCAGGGACACCTTCTTCCCGCCGGACTGTGCGCCGTTGAACTCCTTTTGGATGCCCTCCAGGGCCCTGAGGACCTTCGCCAGTTGGGCCGGCTGGTTGACTTGCCAATCCTTTTGCGGCGCCAGACGGATACGCGCCCCGTTCGCGCCGCCGCGCTTGTCGGAGCCGCGGAACGTGGATGCCGATGCCCAGGCGGTCGAGACCAGTTCCGAGACCGACAGGCCCGAGGCCAGGATCTTGCCCTTAAGGTTGGCGATATCCGGCGCGTCGATCAGCTCATGATCGACTGCGGGTACCGGGTCTTGCCAGATCAGTTCCTCCGCCGGGACCTCCGGGCCGAGATAGCGCGAGCGGGGGCCCATGTCGCGGTGCGTCAGCTTGAACCAGGCCCGGGCGAAGGCCTCTGCTAACTCTTCCGGGTTCTTGTGGAAGCGCCGTGAAATCTTTTCGTAGATCGGGTCGAACCTCAAGGCGAGGTCCGTGGTCAGCATGGCTGGGGCGTGACGCTTCGACGGGTCGTGGGCATCCGGCACCGTGCCGGCGCCGGCGCCACCCTTCGGTTGCCACTGCTGCGCCCCGGCCGGGCTTTCTGTCAATTCCCATTCGTAGCCGAACAGGTTACTGAAGAAGGAGTTGCTCCACTTCGTTGGTGTTTTGGTCCACGTGACCTCCAGGCCGCTGGAGATCGTGTCATCGCCCTTGCCGGTGCCGAAGCTGCACTTCCAGCCGAGGCCTTGCTCCTCGATCCCGGCCGCTTCCGGCTCAGGCCCCACATGGGACGCAGGGCCGGCGCCGTGGGTTTTGCCGAAGGCGTGACCGCCGGCGATGAGCGCCACCGTCTCTTCGTCGTTCATGGCCATGCGCGCGAAAACCTCACGGATATCCTTCGCCGCCGCGATGGGATCCGGGTTGCCGTCCGGCCCTTCCGGGTTCACGTAGATCAGGCCCATCTGTACGGCTGCCAGGGGGTTTTCCAAATCCCGGTCGCCGGTGTAACGGCTCTTGGGCTTGTCGCTCGTAGCCAGCCACTCGCTCTCGGCCCCCCAGTAGGTCTCATCCGGCTCCCAAACGTCCACGCGCCCGCCGCCGAAGCCGAAGGTCTTGAAGCCCATCGACTCCAGCGCGCAATTGCCGGCCAGAATCATGAGGTCGGCCCAGGAGATCTTTTTGCCGTATTTCTGCTTGATCGGCCAGAGCAGCCGGCGCGCCTTGTCGAGGTTCACGTTGTCGGGCCAACTGTTGAGGGGCGCAAAGCGTTGGGCCCCGGATCCCCCGCCCCCGCGGCCGTCGCCAATGCGGTAGGTGCCCGCGCCGTGCCACGCCATCCGAATGAACAACGGCCCGTAGTGACCGAAATCGGCCGGCCACCAAGCCTGGGAGTCGGTCATCAGCGCATAGAGGTCCTTCTTCACGGCCTCCAGGTTGAGTTTTTTAAATTCCTCAGCGTAGTTGAACTCCTCGCCCATGGGATTGCTCCTGGGACAGTTCTGGTTAAGAACCTTCAGGTTCAACTGGTTCGGCCACCAGTCCCGGTTGGACCTGCCCCGGCCGGTCGCCTGGTTGTTTACCCCGCCCATTACAGGGCGATGCTGTCATCAGTCATAACGTCATTTCCTGTCGTTGTATGGTTTTATCCACTGTGATGCTTTGAATATTTCTATACCAAATCAGTTAACGGTTGCATCAGCAGGGAAGCGGCTGGCA
>JBKQVS010000110.1:0-3993 GCA_052139855.1 Desulfobaccales bacterium | reverse complement strand
GGTGTTGGCATCCACCAGGGGATCGCGATAACGGAACTCGGAGCCCAGATCGATCTCCACCGGCAGGCGGCACAGACTCTCAATATAGTATTTGCCCACCATGGCGGCGTGGTAAGAGGTGCCGCAGGCTACCAAGAAAATCTTCCGCAGGTCCTGGATATCCCGGTCGGTGAGGGTAACCTCCTCCAGAATCACCTCGCCCAGGTCCGGGTTGATGCGGCCCCGGAAGGTGTCGATCAGGGCCCGGGGCTGCTCGAAGATCTCCTTTTGCATAAAGTGCTTGTAGCCCGCCTTTTCGGCCATGGCCGGGCTCCAGGTGATGGTGTGGATGATCCGCTCCACCGGTTGCCCTTCCCGGGATAGAATCTGGTAGCCGCTGTACCTCAGCACCACCAGGTCGTGATCTTCCAAAAAGATCACCCGCCGGGTATAGGGCAGGATGGCCGGGATATCCGAGGCCAAGAAATATTCGCCCTCACCCAGGCCCAGGATCAGGGGGCTTTCCTTGCGGGCCGCCACCAGCATTCCCGGCTCAAGGGCATTGACAATGCCCAGGGCGTAGGAGCCCCGGATGGTCGCCAGGGTCTGGCGGACCGCCTCCAGATACTCCAGCCCCTGACTCAGGTACTTGACGATGAGGTGAGAGACAATCTCGGTGTCGGTCTCCGAAGAGAACTTGTGTCCCTCTTTAAGGAGCTGCTCCTTCACCTCCAGGTAGTTTTCGATGATGCCGTTATGGACTACGGCGATGGAGTCCACCAGGTGGGGATGGGCGTTGGTCTCGGAGGGACGGCCGTGGGTGGCCCAGCGGGTGTGGCCGATGCCTACCTGACCCGGCAGGGGCTCGCGTTGCAGCAGCTTGTCCAGTTCGATCAATTTGCCCACGCTGCGGCGAATGGCCAGGCCATGCTCGCCGATCACCGCCATCCCTGCCGAATCATAGCCCCGATATTCCAGGCGCTTCAGCCCGTCCAGGATGATGGGCATGGCCTCCTGGGGCCCCAAATAACCGATAATGCCGCACATATCTGCCTCTCTTATTAATCTTCGCCAGTTACCAGAAAATCAGTAAACTTGCTCCCTGACTACTGACTACTGGCTACTTTTTCTTCTTATTGGCGACGGGCCGACGCTCCAGGTTCACCTGGCGGGCCCGGGAGATGCCCAGCTTGCCCGGCGGCACGTCCTCGGTGATGGCGGAGCCGGCCCCCACGTAGGCCCCGGCGCCGATGGTTACCGGCGCCACCAGGGCGGTGTTGCTGCCGATGAAGACCCCCTCGCCGATGGTGGTGGGATGCTTGTTCTCACCGTCGTAGTTGCAGGTAATGGTGCCGGCCCCGACGTTGGTGCCGGCCCCCACGTCAGCGTCCCCCAGGTAGGTGAGGTGCCCGGCCTTGACCCCTTCATGGAGCACCGATTTCTTCACCTCCACGAAATTGCCGACATGCACCCTTTGCCGCAGGTCGGCGCCGGGCCGCAGATGGGCAAAGGGTCCGGTGTCCGCGCCGGCCCCGATGTGGCTCTTGGTAATGACGCAGCCCATTTTAATATGGACGTTATTTCCCAGGAGGGAATCGACGATCTTGACTGAAGGCTCAATGACGCAATCCTCGCCGATGACAGTGGCTCCCTGGAGATAGACGTTGGGGTAGATGACCGTGTCCCGGCCGATGCTTACCCCGGGCTCGATATAGGCGGACTCGGGGTCGATAAGGGTGACTCCCTGGTCCAGGTGCCTGGCGTTGATGGTGCGTTTCACGGTCTGGAGGGCCGCGGCCAGATCGGCCCGGCTGTTGATGCCCAGGAGGCTTTCCCGGTCCGGGTCCACCAAGGCCGCCACGAACCGGCCCTGCTCCCGGGCGATCTGGATCAGGTCGGTGAGATAGATTTCGCCGGTCACCGGGCTGGGCCGCAGGCCTTGCAGGGCTGCTCCCAGGAAGGCGGCGTCAAAAAAATAGGCGCCGGTGTTAATTTCCCGGATCGCCAGGATTTCCGGGTGCTCCCGGGCGTCTTTGGCCTGCACCACCGCCATGACCCGCCCCTCCTGGTCCCGCACCACCCGGCCATAATGGGCCCCGTCGTCCAGTTCGATGGTCTGCACGGTGACCGCCGCCCCAGTTGCCTGGTGCAGTCGGTGGAGCGCCAGGATGCTCTCCCCGGCAATCAGCGGGGCATCGCCGCAGAGCACCAGGACCGTCCGGGCCGCCGCCGGTAGATCCGCGGCCAGGGCCACCTGCACCGCGTGGCCGGTGCCGTTCTGGGGCTCCTGGACCACAAAGCGCACCCCGGAATCTGGTATGGCCTCCCGGACCTCTGCCGCCCGGTAGCCCACCACCATCACGATGTCCTTCATCCCGACGGCCTTCAGGGTATCCAGCAGGTAGGCGATCATGGGGCGGCCCAGGATTTCATGGAGCACCTTGGGCCGGGCCGACTTCATGCGGGTCCCCTGCCCCGCGGCCAGGACGATGGCAGTGATCTTATCGGTCAGCTTCTCCATCCTTTACCTTTTTATGCACCCTTTATGCCAAAAATTGCTTGCTCAAGAAGCTTTAAATTCATCATAAATATCTAGCAAATCATTAACGCTTGGAATCTCGTAGGACATTAAATATTCTCGTTCAGAAAGGATATATCAACCCATCACCGCATAATCCATCGCACGGGGATTATCCATGCGCTTGGAGGCATCCAGAATTTCCAGGCCTACGACATTGCCGTCCTTGTCGTAGTCAATTATTACTCCCGGTTTATCCTCATCGCTTTCTTCAATGGGGGCATTTCTGCAATGAATCCGCAGCACATCAGCCTCGGGGTCATAGGTTACCTTCATGAGATGCTCCAGAAGATTCTCATGGTGATAAGGATAACATATAAAAAACCGCTGTTTTTGTAAAAATGAAAAGGCAAGCCAGGATATCCGGGCTTGCCTTTAGCTTGGTGGTCAATTTTGAGGAGGCCTTAGCGGCCGCCCACCTTTTCGCGCACCATGGCGCGGCGCAGGGCGACCTCGGCCCGGACATAATCGACCTGTTCGGTCTTGGCCGTGGCCAGGCGGCGTTCCGCCCGTTCTTTGGCCCGCCGGGCCCGTTCCAGGTCGATATCACAACTCCGCTCAGCAGCCTCGGCCACGATGGTCACCTTTTCGCCGGTAACCTCGGCAAAGCCTCCGCTGATGCAAAGATGTTCCGTCATACCGCCCAGCCGGTAGTACATCTCACCTATGACCAGGGCGCTCAGGAAGGGGATGTGCCCCACCAAGACGCCGAACTGGCCCTCCACGCCCGGACAGACCACCACATCGGCGTCGGTGGACAGCACCAGGCGATCGGGAGTGACTACCTCCAAACGGAGTTTTTTTTCTGCCATGAGTCCCAGCCTCCTGCCTTAGGCGGCTGCCAGCCGTTCGGCCTTGGCCACTGCCTCTTCGATGCTTCCCACCATGTAGAAGGCCTGTTCCGGGAGATCGTCGTATTTGCCGTCGATAATCTCCCTGAAGCTCCGGACGGTGTCGCCCACCTTGACGAACTTTCCTTCCATGCCGGTGAACTGGGCCGCCACAAAGAAGGGCTGGCTCAGGAAGCGCTGGATTTTCCGGGCCCGGGCCACCGTGATCTTGTCTTCGTCGGAGAGTTCGTCGATGCCCAGAATGGCGATGATGTCCTGCAGGTCCTTATATTTCTGGAGAATCTGCTGTACCTGCCGGGCCACCGTGTAGTGCTCCTCCCCCAGCACCTGGGGGTCCAGGATCCGGGAGGTGGAGTCCAGGGGATCTACCGCCGGGTAGATGCCCAGCTCGGCGATCTGCCGGCTAAGCACCACGGTGCCGTCCAGGTGGGCGAAGGTGGTGGCCGGGGCCGGGTCGGTCAGGTCGTCGGCGGGCACGTAAATGCACTGCACCGAAGTGACCGAACCCTTCTTGGTGGAGGTGATGCGCTCCTCCAGTTCCCCCAGGTCGGTGCCCAGGGTGGGCTGGTAACCCACGGCGGAGGG
>JBKQVS010000109.1:0-3012 GCA_052139855.1 Desulfobaccales bacterium | reverse complement strand
GGCAACCCGGGCGGGGAAGAAATTTAGCAAGCTGGTCTTGCATTAGAGAACCATGAAATCCATCCATTATCTTTCAGGGGCCCTTCTTAAGCCTCCGGGAGGAAGCACCCATGGCCCATGATATTTTTGTCAGCTATGCCCATCAGGACCGCACCGTGGCAAACGCGGTGCTCGCCACCCTGGAAGCGCACGGCATCCGGTGCTGGATTGCGCCCCGGGATATCCTGCCGGGCAGCGATTGGGGGGCATCGATCATTGACGCCCTCCAGGAAGCCAAGGCCATGGTCCTGGTGTTCTCGTCCGGTTCCAATGATTCGGAACAGATCAAGCGGGAGGTGGAACGGGCGGTGCATCAGGGGATCGCGGTGGTCCCCTTTCGGATTGAAGATGTTCTGCCCAACAAGACGTTGGAGTACTTCATCAGCACGCAGCACTGGCTGGATGCCCTGACCCCGCCCCTGGAGGACCATTTAAACCATCTGGCGGAGACCATGACGGTGCTGCTGGCCCAGAAAGGCGGCAAAGAGAGGCCGCCGCACCTGGGCGGAGAAGAGCCGGCGCCGCCGCAAGCGCCGAGCCACCCGGAGGCGGCGGCCCCGGAAGAGCACCTGCCGCCCATCATGGCCAGCGCCCCGCCCAGGAAATTTCCCTGGGTGCCGGTGGTCTCCCTGGTTGGCCTTCTGGCCGTGTTGGTGGCAGCCGGAGGGATCTGGTGGCGCTGGTCGCAGCCGGTGGTGACGACCAAGGAGGCCCCGGCGCCGATAGCCCCGAAGGTGGAGACGCCGGCAAAACTCCCCACTGCCGAGGCACCGGCAAAACTCACGGACACGGAATATTACAACCTGGGGGCCGAAGCCAAAGACCCTGAGGAGAAGATCAGCTATTATACCAAGGCCATCGAAATCAACCCTTATAACGCGCAGTATTATTATTACCGCGGCCTGGCCTATAAGGCAAAATCACGTTTCCCTCTGGCCATAGAGGATTTCAGCAAGGCGATAGACCACCAGGCCAATTATCCCAATGCTTATGTGAATCGCGGCCACTCTTATTATGAAATGGGGCAGCAAGATGCGGCCATTGCCGATTATACGAAAGCCATCGCCTTGGATGCCAGCGATGCCTTAACCTTCTTGCGCAGGGGAATTTCCTTTCAGAAGAAAGGCGACAACGAAAAGGCGCTGGCGGATTACAGCGAGGCGATCAAGTTGCGGCCGGGCTATGTCAGCGCGTTGAATAACCGCGGGCTGATTTACATGCGAAAAGGGGAATATGAAAAGGCGCTGGCGGATTATAACGAAGCCCTCAAGGCGAATCCCAAATATGTCCTGGGCTACAGGAATCGGGCGGCGTTGTACGACCGCATGGGAGATAAGGACCGGGCCGCGGCGGATCGCGAGCAGGCGAAAACCTTAGACCCCAAGGGGCTGGTGCGCGGGTTTTAGTTTTGGGGGCAGGGGGGGCCGCGGGCCGGGTATCCCGGCGGGGGCGCTCCTGATGAGCGGTGGCCGGATAAACGAGGGGAACCGCCGAAAATTCAGCCTATCCGAACCAAATCCTTGCCGATGCCGAAGTGAGGCAATCCACCGAGCCAGCCTTGAGCGGGGTTGGGTCAATCAAAACAAGGGCTTGAGGTAACTGCATGCAGATTACTTTCCACGGGGCCGTCCAGACGGTAACCGGTTCCCAGCATTTGATCACAGCGGGGGGCAAACGCCTCCTGCTGGATTGCGGCCTGTATCAGGGCAAGCGCGAGGAGAGCCGGCGCCGGAACCAGGATTTTCTCTTTGATCCCGCCGACATTGAGGCGGTGGTGCTGTCGCACGCCCACATCGACCATTCGGGCAACCTGCCCAACCTGGTGAAACAAGGTTTCCGGGGCAAGATTATCTGCACCGCGGCGACGGCCGACCTCTGCGGCGCCATGCTGCCGGACAGCGGCCATATCCAAGAGGAAGACGTGGAGTATGTCAACCGGCAGCGGCGGAAGCATGGCGAGCGGCCGGTGGAGCCGATCTACACCCGGGCGGACGCGGATGCGGCCCTGCGCTATTTTAAGGGGATTGAATACGAGCAGCCTTACGAGCTGTGGCCCGGCGCCAGGGTGACGCTGCACGACGCCGGGCATGTGCTGGGTTCAGCCATTGTGGAGCTGGAGCTGGCGTCCGGGAAAGGCGAGGCCGCCCGGCGCCTGGTCTTCACCGGCGACCTGGGCCGGCCGAACGTGCCGCTGTTGTGCGACCCGGCGCGCCTGACGGCTGCCGACATCCTGCTGATGGAGAGCACTTACGGCAGCCGGACCCACCCGCCCCTGGAGGACTCGGCGGGGGCCCTCAAGGAGACGATCAGACGCACCAGCCAACGGGGAGGCAAGGTCATCATTCCGGCCTTTGCGGTGGAGCGCACCCAACTGCTGGTCTATCTCCTGAACCAGCTCTACCACAAGGGCGAGTTGCCGGATATCCCCATTTTCGTGGACAGTCCCTTGGCGGTCAATGTGACGGAGATTTTCCGCCGGCATACGGCATATTTCGACAAGGAAACCCAGGACTACCTGCGGCATGACGACCCGGACGGGGATATTTTCGGCTTCAAGCGGTTGAAGTACATCCGGGAGGTGGAGCAGTCCAAGGAGCTTCACAACCTGAAAGGCCCCTGCGTGATCATTAGCGCCTCGGGCATGGCCGAGGCCGGGCGCATCCAACATCATTTAAAGAACAATATTGAGGACCGGCGCAATACAATCCTGATCGTGGGCTGGCAGGCCCCCAACACCCTGGGCCGCCGCCTGGTGGAACAGGCGCCGGTGGTGAGAATCTTCGGGGTGGAATACCACCGGCAAGCCGAAGTGGTGACCTTAAACGGCTTCAGCAACCATGCCGACGAGCCGGGTTTGTTGGGTTGGGCGCAGGGGTTCAAGCCGCCCCCGAAGCGGACCTTTGTGGTGCACGGCGATCCGGACGCGGCCGAGGAACTGGCCACCCGGCTGCGCCGGGATTTGGGTTTTCCGGA
>JBKQVS010000108.1:0-18985 GCA_052139855.1 Desulfobaccales bacterium | reverse complement strand
ACGGGACTCTCAGAGGCGGGCGCGCTGGGCTGGGGGTGAACGATGACGATCCAGGGCAGGCACAGGGCCTGTTGCTCCGAAGCATAGGCAAACCCGGAAGGCAGATACGCCCCAAACGGGCATTCGCCGCAGAGCTGGCCCTCGGTGCCACAGATATCGCGGAGACCCTGCGGGTCGCCGATCAACCGCCGCAATTCCGCCTGCAAGCCCTGGATGTCCTGCAGTTGGGGCCGCTCGATCTCCTCGACCATCCGCCGCATCACCGCGGCCAATTCCAGCAACAACGGCGGCAGGCTATCCTCCGCCTTCTTCAAGCGCATCAAGAAATCATGGGTCTGCAGTCCAGAGGTGGTCATAGGTCGGCCTTCTTTCCTTCCGGTCCCCCGGGAAACCGGATGTGGTCCATCATGCCGGCCCCCAGGTAGATTTTATAGAGCATATTCAACCACTTGTTTGGCTTGGCAACATAATCCAGTTCCGGCCGGCGCCCGGCGCCCCATTCCACCAGGAACTGGGTGAAGATGATCCACTGCATCAGCTCCTCCGGCTGCTCCAGCACCGAAGGATAATACCGAAATTCAATGGTCCCCCGATACCAGTAGGAATGCAAATTGAGGCCGTGGTAGCGGGTGGGATGAAGTCGGCGCTGGGGCGGCGTCTTGGCGTCATCCCGGTTCTCCGGAGAATACCAGAGGTTCTTCACCAGGGGTGTCTGCCGCTTTGAGCCGTTGCGCCGAAACCACTCATAGAGATCAATTTCCAGGGGCCGGCAGGTCTCGGCGGTGCGGCGCTCCTCGGGGAGGAGTTGATAGATATAATTTTCGAAGATTGCCACAATCCTCAGCAACTGGAAGAGTTCCCGATTGCCGAACTTCTCCGGGTCGACCCCGTGGTGGACGTGGAAACCGCAGGTTTCATTTATCTCAATCTCTGGAAACTCCCGGAGCAGATTGATGGCCTGATAGATCTGGGTCAGCCCCTGAACCCCCGAGAGAATGGGGCTCACCAGCTCAGCCCCCCCCGCCCCCTTGATGGAGTCGTCCAGCACAAAGGACCAGGCTTCGTAAGGCGTCTCGGTGGGAGAAAAACCGTTCAGGACTATCCCCCGCTCCTGAAAGAACTGGGGCAATAATTCCCCCTCGGCGGAACGGTTCATGATCTTATAAGGCGGAATGACCTGCTGGTCCCCGGCCGAAACGCTGTATTTCAACCCGAAAAACTCGATCTCTACCCCAAATGAGCGTGTCGTAAAATATCGGAGCATGGGATGGCGCTCTTTCAGGCGCTCTTCCCAATTCTCAAGTGAGGCGCATTCCTCCATCCTCCCCCTCGCACCGCCATGATCTCGGCTGGCCGGTCCACATCCCCGGGGACCGCGCCCACCTCTACCGATATTGTGTATTTGTATCCAAAATAAACTGATAAATCAAGGGATTGCTTTGCAAGACGGGAAAAATGACTCTGGCCCAGACAACCCGGTCTCTGCCCTCCCCAAACCCTCAGGGTCGGCAGACCGGCCTGGGCCAGTTTACCCTGATACTCTCAGCGAAATCATGCGGCCTGCGAAGAAAACTCCGGACGGACTAAACCCTAATGGGGGTACTTCACCTCAAAAACCCGCTTGGCCACCTCGAATGTCCCTTCGTAGTAGGGTTGCCGCAGGTCAGTGACGGTCACTCCGTAGCGATGGTTGGAGGCGTGGATCATCTTGCCCTCGCCTAAGTAGATGCCGGCATGTCCCACCCCGCCGCCCCGGCGGAAGAAGAGCAAATCCCCAGGCAGCAGTTTGGAAAAATCCATTTGGTGAGTCACGACCTTCCCCACCTGGGCCTGTTCGGCACTGGAGCGGGGCAGATCAATTTTAAACCCATGATAGATGAACTGCACAAACCCGGAGCAATCCGTGGCCGAGCCGTTTGCCAGGGAAGCCCCCCGGGCATAAGGCGCATGTTTATAGGCATTGGCCTGAGACAAAATCAACTCGGAAAAATTCCAGGGTTCAGACGTATTATATTTGGGGGCGTTCGACGAGATGCGATCGCTCTTGTCCTCTTGCTTGGACGGCTGGGTAATCGGGGTGCTCGGGGTCTTCTTGGGGGTCAGTGGCTCCAGCAGGAATCGACCGTCCCGTTGAGGCGTAACCTTCATCAGCGGCGCGGTCTCTGATGTGACGCTCCGGGAGGAACTGGGCACCATGGACGACTCCACCACATCCTCGGACTGATGTCGGGACGAGTGCGAACGAGCCGTTTTCGTACTCTTGGAGGATTTGCTCTTCTTAGCAATCCCCTCTTCTTTCTTCGAAGATTTCTTTTTAACTGTCTTGGTGGGGGTTGAAAAAGCCAGGTTGGGAGAAAAGGTTAATGCCAGGGTTATTGCCGCACTCCATAAAATCCGATTCACCATCCAGAACCTCCTTTGTTATGGGACAATCCGGAAGGGAACTAAAATTCGTTTTTTAGCTCCGGTTACTTAGCCGGCAAGGCTCTATGAATTCTATCAGAGAATTCCTTTCTTGTTTAGGTAATTGTACTGAGGCCGATATGGTAGTTTTGCCTATGCCAAACTAGGTAAAAATACCTATTCATTTTGTGGCACCTTAATATAGCGAAATTAGGATGTCAACCCTTTTTTTTCCGCTAAACCTGGCGTATCGATGGATTGCTAATAAATCTCATTTGTTATGGGGTAAGATTTATGGCCCCGCAAGCTGCTCCCCCGGGGGCCAGACTCGCGGTTTGGGACATAAAAAAGCCCGGGCCTGGGCCCAGGCGATGATCCGGGGCGGGACGCGCCCCTTGGGCGGCCCCGAGACAAAACGCGGGGGACAGGGGCCCTCTTACAAAAACCCCTGTCCCCCGGTAGGGAAAAGCCTAGCCTTCCGCGGCCTTCTTTTTCTTGGCCTTGGGGAGAGTTTCGGGACGATCCACCAGTTCCAGAATGGACATGGGGGCCCCGTCGCCCAGCCTGATCCCCAGAGGGATAATCCGCGTATAACCCCCGGGGCGGTCCTGATACCGCTCCCGCAATTCGGTAAAGAGTTTGGCCACCACCTTCTTGGAGCGCACCACCGCCAGGGTCAGGCGCCGGGCGTGCAAGTCGCCCCGTTTGGCCAGGGTGATAACCTTCTCGGCCCACTGCCGGGCCTCCTTGGCCTTGGCCTGGGTGGTTTCTACCCGCTCCCTTTCCAACAGCGCGGTCACCAAATTCCGGAGCATGGCCAGGCGATGCTCCGTCGTCCGGCCCAGGCGCCGACCAGCCTTTAAGTGTCTCATGCGACGTCTTCCTTCCTTTCCGGCATCTGATCGGGCGGCACAAAGCTCTCTAGCTTCATCCCCAGGTGCAGCCCCATCTCCATGAGGATCTCTTTGATCTCATTGAGGGATTTGCGCCCAAAATTCTTGGTCTTGAGCATCTCCTGCTCGGTCTTCTGGACCAGTTCGCCGATGTAGCGGATCGTGGCGTTCCTTAAACAGTTGGCGGCCCGTACCGACAACTCCAGTTCATTGACGCTGCGATACAGGTTCTCGTTAAAGGTCGGCGGCTCATCCGTCGACTTCTCTTCCTGCCCCACCGGTTCCTCTTCGAAGTTGATGAACATGGTCAAATGTTCTTTGAGGATCTTGGCGGCGTAGGCAATGGAGTTTTCCGGGGTGATGCTGCCGTCGGTCCAGACCTCTATGGTCAGCTTGTCGTAGTCGGTCCGTTGTCCCACCCGGGCCTGGGTCACCAGATAGTTGACCTTGCGCACCGGAGCGAAGGTGGCGTCCAGGGGAATATAGCCGATGGGCTGATCTTCTTCTTTATTGGCCTCGGCCGGCACAAACCCCTTGCCTGACTTCACCGTCATCTCCAGCTGCAGTTCGCCGTCCGCCCCTAACGTGGCGATGTGGTGCTCGGGGTTGAGGATTTCCACCATCCCATCCGTCTGGATGTCCCCGGCCTTGAGCTCACCCTGGCCATTGGCCTCCAGGTGCAGCATCTTGGTCCCTTCGGACAGTATCTTCAAACGCACCTGCTTCAGGTTGAGCAAAATCTCGGTGACGTCTTCCAACACCCCGGGGATGGCCGAAAATTCGTGATAGACATCCTTGATGCGGACCGCAGTGATGGCCGATCCCCGCAGGGAGGAAAGCAAGACCCGTCTCAGGGCATTCCCGATGGTGGTGCCGAACCCGCGTTCCAGGGGCTCGCACGCAAACTTGCCGTAAAAACGGTTGTGGGTCTCACTATCAACTTCCAGCCGTTTGGGCTTAATAATATCGGTCCAATTTTTGTAGATCATGGCTCCTCAGAAAACTACTAGGACTTTTATGTCCCGCAATTCTAGCCGGGCTTGGCCGGCATCATCAAAAATCTGTCTCCCCCGCCATGGTCCGGCTGCCGGAAAGAGTTTGGGAACATAAAGGATCATGATGCTATTTGGAATAAAGCTCCACAATAAGATGCTCCTGGATCGGCATGGTAATATCTTCCCGCGTCGGGAACATCACTACCCGTCCCTGGGCCTCTTCCTTGTTGAACTCCAGCCAGGGGGGGCAGCCTCGCCGGGCCACCGCTTCCATGGCATCCCGAATCAACGGCAGGGTGCGGCCCCTCTCTGTCACCAGAATGACGTCTCCCGTCTTCACCAGAAATGACGGCAAGTTTACCCGGGCGCCGTTCACCTTGATAAAGTTATGGCGCACCAATTGCCGGGCCTGGGTCCGAGAGTTGGCAAAACCCAACCGGTAAACGATGTTGTCCAAACGCCGTTCCAGAAAAACCAACAGGTTAGTGCCGGTAACCCCTTTCTGCCGTTCGGCCTTTTCAAAATAACTGCTGAATTGTTTCTCCAACACCCCGTATATGCGTTTCACCTTCTGCTTCTCACGGAGCTGGGCCCCGTAGTCCGAAAGCTTGCTCCGCCGCTGGCCATGCTGTCCCGGCGGGTAATGACGCCGCTCGATGGCGCATTTGTCCGTGTAACAGCGATCCCCTTTGAGATACAGCTGCATCCCCTCCCGGCGACAAAGCCGGCAATCTGGTCCCACATATCTAGCCACTATCGATCACCTCTCCATTAAACCCGACGACGTTTGGGCGGACGGCAGCCATTGTGGGGAATAGGGCTGACATCCCGAATCAGGTTGACGCTCAGGCCCGCGGCCTGTAGGGCCCTGAGAGCCGCCTCCCGGCCCGCCCCTGGCCCCTTGACAAACACATCCACATTCCGCATGCCGTGATCCATGGCCTTGCGGGCTGCATCCTGGGCCGCCAATTGCGCCGCAAACGGCGTCCCCTTCCGGGAGCCCTTAAACCCCTGAACCCCCGCCGAGGACCAGGACACCACATTGCCCGCCGGATCGGTGATGGTCACCAGGGTGTTGTTGAAGGTGGCCTTGATGTGCGCCACCCCCGTGGGGATATTCTTCTTTTCCTTTTTCTTCTTGGTGCGTGTCTGCGCTTTGGCCATCGCCTCTCCTTAAGCCTTCTTGCGTTTTCCCACCACACTGCGCCGCGGGCCTTTACGGGTGCGGGCGTTCGTATGGGTCCGCTGTCCCCGGACCGGCAGGCTCCGGCGGTGCCTGAGGCCCCGGTAGCACCCCAGGTCCATTAGGCGCTTGATATTCATGGAGACTTCCCGACGCAGGTCTCCTTCCACCTTACAGGTATGGTCGATCACCTGCCGGATGCCGGTGATATCGGCTTCGGTGAGCTCCGACGTCTTGGTGCTGCCTTCCACCTTCGCTTCCTGGAGCACCCGTATCGCGGTGCTGCGCCCAATGCCGAAAATATAGGTTAGGGCGATCTCGATTCTCTTGTTTCGGGGTAAATCGATCCCGGCGATTCTGGCCAATTCCTTCCCTCCCCTTACCCTTGACGCTGCTTATGCTTGGGATTTTCGCAGATCACCCGCACCACGCGTTTGCGCCGAATAATCTTACATTTTGCGCACATCCGTTTGACTGAGGCCCTGACTTTCATAGTTTTTTTCCTATCTCACCCGGTAGACGATGCGCCCTCGACTCAGGTCATAGGGCGACAATTCCAAAATAACCTTATCTCCCGGAAGAATCTTGATGTAGTGCATCCGCATCTTCCCGGAAATATGCGCCAGCACCTTATGCCCGTTCGGCAGTTCCACCCGGAACATGGCATTAGGCAGCGGCTCAACCACCGTCCCTTCTACTTCAATGGCGTCTTCTTTTGGCATCTACCGTGTCTTTATAGTTATTTCAAATGGTTATTAAAATATAATTTAGAGCCGGCTCAAAATCAAGACGCCGTTCTCCGTTACCGCCACGCTGTGTTCAAAATGCGCCGCCCAAGAACCGTCCTGGGTCACCGCGGTCCAGCCGTCTTTCAAAATCCGCACCTGCCAAGAGCCCATGGCAGTCATGGGTTCAATGGCAAACGTCATGCCCACCTGCAGGGTCGGCCCCCGGTCCGGCGGCCCGAAATTGGCGATCTGCGGGTCTTCGTGCAGCGACCGGCCGATGCCGTGCCCCACAAACTCCCGGATGACCCCGAACCCGGCGCCTTCCACCGCGGTCTGCACCGCGTGGGAGATATCCGACAGGTGATTGCCCGCTTTGACCATGGCGATGCCGGCGTACAACGATTTCTCCGTGACCGCCATCAGGGCCCGGGCCTTTTCGCCCACTTCCCCCACGCCCACGGTGATCGCGGCATCCCCATAATAGCCGTCGTGCTTCACCCCGAAATCCAGGCTCACCAGGTCCCCGGCCTTGAGGCGGCGCGGCCCGGGAATCCCGTGCACCACCTCCTCGTTCACCGACACGCAGAGGGACGCCGGATAGCCCCGATAGCCTTTGAAGGCCGGCTGCACCCGGCGCTGGCGGCACATCTCTTCCGCCAGCTCATCCAGCTCCCGGGTCTCGACCCCCGGCTGGACCTTCTCTTTCACCCCCTCCAGGATCTCCGCCACGATGCGGTTGGCCACCTCCATCTTGGCGATTTCCTGGAGGGATTTCAGCAGTATCATAAGCTTCTTTGCGCCTTTGCGTCTTGGCGTGAGTCTATGTACAGATTACCTCATGCCCAGCCGCCAGGCCCGCCAAGCACCTTAGTGCTTGCAGCCGCAGCTGCAACCGGTTCCCGCCGACACGATGCCCACGATCTGCTTGAAGATGTCGTCGATGCCCCCCACTCCCTTGATCGGCCGCACCAGGCCCTTCTTGGAGTAGTAGCCGATCAGCGGCGCGGTGGCCTGGTTATAGGTGGCCAGGCGTGAACGCACCGTGGTCTCGTTGTCGTCGTCCCGCTGGTAGAGCTCGCCGCCGCATTTGTCGCACACCCCTTCCTTCTTGGCGGGGGTGAACTTGATGTGGAACATCTGGCCGCAGGCCGCATTTTTGCAAGTGCGCCGCCCGGTGAGGCGAACCACCAGCGCTTCCTCGTCCACGTCGATGCTCACCACGTGGTCGATCTTGGTGCCCAGCCCCGTCAGCACCTTGTCCAGGGCTTCGGCCTGGGGCACCGTCCGGGGAAAACCGTCCAGGATAAATCCCTTTTTGCAATCCGCCTGCGCCAGCCGGTCTTTGATGATGCCGATGACGACTTCATCCGGCACCAGTTTCCCGGCATTCATGTATTCCTGGGCCTTCTTGCCCATATCTGTCCCTTCCTTCACTGCCGCCCGGAGGATGTCGCCGGTGGAGATCTGGGGGATCTGGAACTTTTCGATGAGTTTCTTGGCTTGCGTGCCTTTGCCCGCGCCTGGGCCGCCCAACAGGATCAGATTCATATCTTCCTCCTTCGTGAGGTCAACGCCGTACCCGGCTCATGCGTTTTTTGGTGAATCCCTCGTAGTGGCGGGTCAGCAGATGCGATTCGATCTGGCTCATGGTGTCCATGGCCACCCCCACCACGATCAATAGGGCCGTACCCCCGAAATAAAAGGGGACATTGAACTTCCGGATCAGAATGGAGGGCAGCACGCACACTGCCGACACGTAAATCGCGCCCCCCAAAGTAATGCGCGTCAAGATGCGGTCAATATATTCCGAGGTGGGTTTCCCCGGCCTGAGACCCGGTACATAGCCGCCCCACTTTCTCAAATTATCCGCCACATCCACCGGGTTAAAAGTCACCGCAGTGTAGAAATAGCAGAAAAACACGATGAGGCCCACATAGATGAAATCGTGAAACATGCCCCCCGGCGACATGGCGTCCGACGCCCATTTCACCCAATCATTGTGGATGAAACTCGCCACCGTGGCCGGAAACATCAACAGCGACGACGCGAAGATGGGCGGGATGACGCCGGCGGTGTTCACCTTCAGGGGCAGGAAGGTGGTCTGGCCACCGTACATCTTGCGCCCCACCACCCGGCGGGCGTACTGTACCTGAATCCGCCGCTGGCCCCGCTCCACAAAAACGATGAAACCCACCACCACCACCATCACCAACAGCAACATGACCATCAGGACCGGCATGATCTCCCCGGACTTGATCAGGCTGAAGGTATTGATCAGGGCGGAAGGCATCCGGGCCACAATCCCCGCAAAAATGATCAGCGAGATGCCGTTGCCGATGCCCCGCTCGGTGATCATTTCCCCCAGCCACATGATGAACGCCGTGCCCGAGGTCAGGGTGAGTACGGTCATGAGGCGGAAGGCCCAGCCGGGATGCAAAACCACCGTCTGGTGGCCCGCCCCCGCGGTCATGCTCTCCAGCCCCACCGCAATCCCGATCCCCTGGATGGCCGCAATCACCACGGTGCCGTACCGGGTGTACTGCTTGATCTTCTTCTGGCCCGACTCCCCTTCTTTATAGAGCTTTTCCAGGGCCGGAATCACCACCTTCAAAAGCTCGATGATGATCGCGGCGCTGATATAGGGCATGATCCCCAGGGCAAAGACGCTCAGGCGCTCCAGGGCGCCGCCCGAGAACATGTCGAAGAGCCCGAAAATCGTGCCCCGTTGCGCCGCAAAAAACCGCATCAGGGCGTCCGCATCGATCCCCGGCGTGGGGATCTGGCAGCCCAAACGGTAGACGATCAGCATCAGCAGGGTGAAGATGATGCGGCGCTTCAGCTCGGGAATCTTGGTGATGCTGGAGAACGCGGACACTTAGATGACCTCCACCCGCCCCCCGGCTGCTTCGATCCGGCTCCGGGCCTGGGAACTCACCGCTTGCACCTTGATCACCAGGGGCACGGTCACTTCCCCCTGGCCCAGAAGCTTGATCCGCTTCACCTGGCTTTTCACCAGGCCCGCTTCCTTTAAGGCCGCTTTATCCACCACCGCTTCCGCCGGAAATCGCTTCAGGTCCCGCAGATTGACGATGGTCCAGACTTGCCGGAATATGTTGTTGAAGCCCCGCTTGGGAATCCGCCGCACCAGGGGCATCTGGCCGCCCTCAAACCCCGGCCTGGTGCCGCCACCGGCGCGGGAGTTCTGCCCTTTAAAACCTCGGGCTGCCGTCTTGCCCCAACCCGAACCGGGGCCGCGACCCACCCGTTTCTTTTTTTGCTTGGACCCCGGGCTGGGCGAAAGTTCAGAAAGGCGCATCTGCTATTCTCCTTCGGGGACCTGCCGCACCTCGAGGAGATGCTCCACTTGGTGCACCATCCCCAAAACCGCAGGGGTTTCCCGGTGCCGCACCGTTTTCTGTAAGCGGGTCAGCCCCAGAGTCTTCAGGGTCAGACGGTGCTTCGGCGGCCGGCCGATGGGACTTTTCCTTAAAGTTATTTCCAGGATCATTGTCGTTCCTTTTATAGTGAGCCGCGAGCTAATTGACAGAGTTGTTTTTACTGCTCACTGCTAACTGCTAACTGCTCCCTATCCCAGTATCTCCGCCAGAGGCCGGTTGCGCCGAGCCGCCACGTCTTCCGGGGACGACAGCATCTGCAAAGCCACCATGGTGGCTTTCACCGCGTTGTGCGGGTTGTGCGAACCCAAACACTTGGTGAGGACGTTCTTGATGCCCGCCACTTCCACCACCGCCCGCACCGGGCCGCCGGCGATGACGCCGGTGCCTTCCGAGGCCGGTTTCAACAGGACCCGGCCGGCCCCGAACACCCCCACCACCTGGTAAGGAATGGTGCTGTTCTGGATGGGGACCGTGATCATGGACTTCTTGGCTTGCTCCACTGCCTTGCGGATGGCCTCGGGCACTTCGTGGGCCTTACCCAGGCCCGCACCTACTTTGCCCTGACCGTCGCCTACCACCACGATGGCGCTGAAGCGAAACCGGCGCCCGCCCTTGACCACCTTGGCGACCCGATTGATGCTCACCACCTTATCGGTTAACTGCTCCGTTGCCTCTGACTCGAACAAGCTAATCTCCTTTTATCGTGAGCCATGCGCAGTAAAAACCATTCTTTCCATCTGCTTACTGCTCACTTAAAACAACAGGCCGTTTTCCCGGCAGCTATCCGCCACAGCTTTCACCCGACCGTGGTAGAGAAACCCGTTACGGTCGAAAACTACTTTGTCGATTCCCTGGGCCCTGGCCTTGGCGGCCAACAGCTTCCCCACGGCCTTGGCCGCGTCGGTTTTCTTCAAACCGCCCAGCTGGTCCTTCAGCTCCCCGCTCAACGTGGAGGCCGCCGCCAGCGTCTGTCCCTTGCCGTCGTCGATGATCTGCGCATAGATATGTTTAGAGCTGCGGAAGACCGAGAGACGCAACCGCTCCCCGCCCACGAGTTTCTTTTTGATCCGCTTTTTTCGCTTCAGCCGCGCCGCTTCCTTGGGGTTCACGTCGCCTATCTCCTTCGCTTCTTTGCGTCTTTACGTCTTTGCGTCAGCCTGATTTTTCTTTAACGGCCGCCGGCCTTGCCCACCTTGCGCCGTATCACTTCCCCGGCATACCTGATTCCCTTGCCTTTATACGGATCGGGCGGCCTGAGCCTGCGAATCACCGCCACCGTCTGTCCCAGAACTTCCTTGTTGGCGCCCGTAAATTCGATGCGGTTGGCCTTTTCCACTTTGGCCGTGATCCCTTTGGGCAGGGGAAATTCCACGGGGTTGGAGTACCCTATGTTGAACACCAGGACGTCGCCCTTGGCTTCCACCTTGTAGCCGGTGCCCACCAGTTCCAATACCCGGGTGAATCCGTCGGTGGAACCCGTGACCATATTGGCCACCAAAGTGCGCGCCAGGCCCCAGTAGGACCGGCTCAGCCGGCTGTCATCCTGGGGTTCTATCGTGACCTCCTGGGCCGCGATGTTGACCTTGACCCGTGGCGGCATAAGCTGCGACAGCATCCCCCGGGGTCCGGTGACCACACACTTCCCCTCTTCCATCTTTACCTTCACCCCTTTGGGCAAAGGCACCGGTTTCTTTCCGATGCGGCTCATAGGTTTACCCTTACCAGATCTCGCACAAGACCTCGCCGCCCACGTTCAGCTTGCGGGCCTGGCGGTCGGTGATGACCCCCTGGGAGGTCGAAATGACCGCCACCCCCAGGCCTCCCCGCACTTTGGGAAGCTCGGCATGGCCGGTGTACACCCGGCGCCCCGGTTTGCTGACCCGCTTCAACCCCTGTATCAGCGGTTGCTGATGGTCGGCGTACCTGAGGTAGACTCGCAGGATGCCCTGGCGATTATCTTTTATGACCTTGTAGTTTTTAATGAACCCTTCTTCCTTGAGGATGCGCGCCAGGTTGATCTTCATGCGGGAGGCGGGAATATCAACCTTGTCGAACCGCGCCCCCCCGGCATTGCGAATCCGGGTCAACATATCGGCGATGGGATCGGTCATGCTCATAGTGTGCCCTACCAGCTGGATTTAGTGACCCCGGGAATCTCTCCCCTCAGGGCCATGCTGCGAAAACAGATGCGGCAAACGCCAAACCGCCGGAGATATGCCCGGGGACGGCCGCACACTGGACAGCGGTTGTATTTCTGCACCGGATACTTGGGGGCGCGTTTCGCCTTGGCTATCAACGATTTTTTGGCCATGCTTATCTCCGTAGGGGCGGGGTCGCCCCATACCCTGCTATTTCCTGAAAGGTAACCCCAGGAGCTTTAACAAAAATTTCCCTTCTTCATCCGTGGGGGCGCTGGTGACTATGGTAATGTTCATCCCCCTGACCTTGTCGATCTGGTCGTATTCGATCTCCGGGAAGATGATCTGCTCTTTGATGCCCAGGGTGTAGTTGCCCCGGCCGTCAAACGCCTTGTCGCTCACCCCCCGGAAGTCCCGCACCCGGGGCAGCACCACGTTCATCAGCTTGTCCAGAAAGTAGTACATCCGGTCCCGGCGCAGGGTGACCATGCAGCCGATGGGCATGCCTTCTCTCAGCTTGAACGCCGCGATGGACTTCTTGGCCCGGGTCACCACCGGCTTCTGGCCCGTGACCGCAGTCAACTCCGCCGAGGCCGACTCCAGCAGCTTGATGTTCTGGATGGCCTCCCCCAGCCCGATGTTGACCACGACCTTCTTCAGTCTCGGCACCTGCATGGGGCTCTTGTAACGGAACTCCTGCATCATCTGGGGGACGCACTCGGTCCGATAAAATTCACTGAGGCGCGGCGTCCCTTTCGGAGCCGCCGGGGCCGCAGCTTTCTTGGCGGATTTTTCCACCGCCGGAGCCGCCGCCTTGGCCGCCTTTTTATCCGCGACCTTGGGCGCGCCTTTGGCCGGGGCTTTGGCCGCCGTCTTGGCCTTGTCTTTTCCTGATCCCTTTTCAGCCATCAATAATTTCCTTGCATTTCAGACATACCCGGGCTTTCTTGCCTTCGCCGGTCTCGGTCATACGGATACGCGTGCCGGTGGCGCATTTGGGGCAAATCAGCTTCACCTTGCACACGAACATCGGCGCTTCCTTCTCCACGATCCCTCCCTGCCCGGAGGTGGGGCTGGGGCGCGTGTGCCGCTTGATCATGTTTACCTTTTCGATCAGCACCTGGTTCTTTTCCCGGAACACCTTCAAAACCTTGCCGGTCTTGCCCTGCTCCTTGCCGGTGGTGACCTCCACCAAATCGTTCTTCTTCAGCCGCACCTTGACGGGCTCTATCGCTTTCTTGTACTTGGCCATTAGAGCACCTCCGGGGCTAAAGAGATGATCTTCATGAATCTCTTGGCCCGGAGTTCCCGGGCCACCGGCCCGAAAATGCGCGTCCCGATGGGGTCCCCCGCCGGGTTGATCAGCACCGCCGAGTTGTCGTCAAACTTGATGTAGGAGCCGTCCGGGCGTCGCGTCTCTTTCACGGTGCGCACCACCACGGCCCGCATCACGTCCCCCTTTTTCACCTTGGAGTGGGGCAGGGCCTCCTTGACCGCCACAATGACGATATCCCCCACCCCGGCATACCGGCGCCTGGTGCCTCCCAGGACCCGGATGCACGAAACCTTCTTGGCGCCGGAGTTGTCCGCCACCGTCATCTGTGTCTGTACCTGAATCATGTTTCTATCCTCACCCCATTTACAAAAAGGCAAAAAGGCAAAAACGGCTTACTGGGCTTTCTCCAGAACTTCCCGGACCCGCCAGCGTTTGTCCCGAGAAAGGGGGCGGGTCTCTTCCAGGAGCACCTTGTCGCCTACCTGGCAGGCATTATTGGGGTCATGGGCCTTGATCCGGGCCCGGCGCCGGATAATCTTATGATACAGGGGGTGGGCCACCAGGCGTTTCACTTCCACCACCACGGTCTTGTCCATTTTGTCGCTGACCACCTTGCCGATCCTGGTCTTGCGCACGCCGCGCTGTTTCTCCATATACTTCCCAATCCCTTCCGTCGTAACGGGATCGACTCCCATCTCGGCGGCATCGTCTTTAAAAACTGCTTCCGTCTCTATCCCTCCCCTTGATGAGGGAGGGGAGTATCATCGCTCCCGGGTTATTCTGCCCTGCCCTTCAGCACCGTCTTGACCCGGGCCAGGTCTTTCCTGGCCTGCCTCAGTCGGGCGGTATTGTCCAGTTGTTGCCGGCTGTGTTGAAAGTTCAGGTTGAAGAGCTCTTCCGAGACCTCTTTCAACTTGGCCTGGAGTTCTTCCAGGGTCAGGTCCCGTAAATCCGCGGCCTTCATGATTTAGTCTCCGCTGCCGCCGGCTGGTGCTCCCGCTCCACAAACTTGGTGGGAATGGGCAATTTGTGGGAGGCCAGCCGCATGGCTTCTTTAGCCACTTCCCGGTCCACCCCGGCCATCTCGTAGAGGATAAGGCCGGGCCGTATAACCGCCACCCAGCCCTCCGGTCCCCCCTTCCCTTTCCCCATGCGGGTCTCCGCCGGTTTCTTGGTGAAGGGTTTATCCGGAAAGACCCGAATCCACACCTGGCCGCCCCGTTTCACGTGCCGGGTAATGGCGATCCGGGCCGCCTCGATCTGCTGGGCCGTGATCCAGCCGCATTCCTCGGCCATGAGGCCGAAATCCCCGAAGGCCACGAAATTGCCCCGGGAGGCCTGGCCCCGGCGACGGCCTCGCATGACCTTCCGATGTTTTACCCGTTTTGGACTCAGCATATTCTTTCCCTTAACCAGCCCCCTTCATAAAGGGGGACTTATGGCCGTCAATCCAAGGTTTTTACTGCTCACTCCTCACTGCTTACTGCTTACTGCTTTAAAAGGTCACAACTTCTTCGGCGCTCAGAACCTCGCCGTGGAAGATCCAGGTCTTCACCCCGATCAGCCCATAGGTGGTCTTAGCTTCGGCGAACCCATAATCAATCAGGGCCCGCAGGGTGTGCAACGGTACCCGGCCTTCCCGGTAGGTCTCCTGCCGGGCGATTTCCGCCCCGGCCAGCCGGCCCTTGCACCGGATCTTGATGCCCTTGGCTCCGAACTTCAGGGCCTGGCCCACCGACTTCTTCATGGCCCGGCGGAAGGACACCCGGCGCTCCAGTTGCTGGGCGATGTTTTCCGCCACCAGCTGGGCGTTGATCTCGGGTTTGCGCACCTCTTGCACGTCGATGACCAGTTCCCGGCCCACCAGTTTTTCCATCCGGCGCCGCAGGTCCTCGATCTTCTTACCCTTCTGGCCGATAACCATGCCCGGCCGGGAGGTATGGATTTTTATGGTCAGCTTGTTGGCCGCCCGTTTGATATCCAAGCCGGCGATCCCTGACCCCTTGAGCTCCTTGTCCACCTTGATGAACTCTCGAATCTTGCGGTCTTCCAGCACCAGGGATGCAAAATCCTTCCGGGCAAACCAAACGGAATCCCACTTGCGATAGCTCCCCAGGCGAAAACCGATGGGGTGAACTTTCTGGCCCACTTAGCCTCCTTATCTACTGCTCATTTCCCAGTTCCCGGTAGTCAGTTGACCCTATGCAAAATCGCAGCCAGGAAATCAACCCTGACAACTGGCAACTGCTCTAATCATTTCCCGGTCCCTTCCTTCAGGACCACGGTGATGTGGCTGCTCCGTTTGAGGATGCGGTTGACCCGCCCCATGGCCCGGGCCTGGAAGCGCTTCAGCGAAGGGCCCCCGTCCACCTGGACGCCTTTGATGACCAGGGTATCCACGTCGATCTGGGGCCGCTGCTCGGCATTGGCCACCGCCGACATGACCACCTTGCGCACCAGCCGCGCCCCCCGCTGCGGCATGAACTGGAGCAGTGCCAGGGCCTCTTCCACTTTCTTACCGGAGAGGACCCGGGCCACCAGCCGCAACTTGAAGGGCGAAATGCGCAGATATTTGGCGCTTGCCTTGATTTCCATGGCTACTTCTTACCCATCTTGGTTTTGCGGTCTCCGGCGTGGCCCCCGAAATGCCGGGTGGGAGAAAACTCCCCTAACTTGTGCCCCACCATGTTTTCAGTGACGTAAACCGGTATGAACTTCCTGCCGTTATAGACCGCCAGGGTTAATCCGATGAATTCCGGAGTGATGGTGGACCGCCGCGACCAGGTCTTGATCACCCGGCGATCCTGGCTCTCCCGGGCCTTATACACCTTGGCCTGGAGGCTGTCCTGCACATAGGGTCCCTTTTTCAGTGAACGGGCCACGATCTTCCCCTCTACTTCTTGGACCGGTGTTTGACGATATACCGGTCGCTGGCCTTGGGTTTTCTGGTCTTATATCCCTTGGTGGGCACTCCCCAAGGCGTACACGGATGACGGCCGCCCGAAGACTTGCCTTCGCCGCCGCCCATGGGGTGGTCCACCGGGTTCATGGCTACCCCCCGGACATGCGGCCGCTTCCCTACCCAGCGTTTCCGCCCGGCCTTGCCCAGAGAGACGTTTTCCTGCTCCACGTTGCTCAGTTGCCCGATGGTGGCGCGGCAGTCCACCGGCACCATCCGCACCTCGCCCGACGGCAGCTTCAGGTGCGCTTGCTTCCCTTCCTTGGCCATCAACTGGGCCGCTGAACCCGCCGCCCGGGCCATCTGCCCGCCTTTCCCCGGCTTCAACTCCACGTTGTGCACCAGGGTGCCGGTGGGGATATTCTGCAAGGGCAGCGTGTTGCCCGGTTTGATATCCGCATTGGGGCTCGAGACCACCATGTCACCCACCCGCAGTTCCTGGGGCGCCAGGATGTACCGCTTCTCGCCGTCCACATAGTGGAGCAGCGCAATCCGCGTCGTGCGGTTGGGGTCGTATTCGATGGTGGCCACCTTGGCCGGAACCTCCAGCTTGTTGCGCTTGAAATCGATAAGCCGGTAGCGCCGCTTGTGTCCCCCGCCCCGGTGCCGGGCTGTGACCCGGCCGTAACTGTTCCGGCCCCCCGACTTTTTCAGGGGCCTGACCAGGCTCTTTTCCGGCTCGCTCCGGGTGATCTCGGCAAAATCCGTGGCCGTCTGGAACCGCCGCCCCGCGGAGGTGGGTTTTCGGGAAATCAAAGCCATCTGCGTTTTTCCTTATGTTCGCCTTTGCGTCTTTGCGCCTTTGCGTGGGCTCAATCTCCCGCCAAGTCGCCAAAACGAGATAAGCCGGGTTATAGACCTTCGAATCCGGTAATCTTCTCTCCCGGGGCCAAAGTGACCACCGCCTTCTTCCAGTCGGGCCTGACCCCCTGGGTCTTGCCCATCTTCTTTTTCTTGCCCTTGAAGTTGATGGTGTTCACCCCCAGGACCTTGACCTTAAAGAGGTCCTCAATGGCCTTTCGGATCTCGATCTTATTGGCCTTGACCGCCACCCGGAGGGTCAGCTTGTTGGCCGCCTCCCTCATGGCGTGCGTCTTTTCCGTGATGATCGGCCCCTTGATCAAATAGTGGTATGCCTTCATTTGGCCAACCTCGCTTCGATGGCATCCAGTGCCGGGGACAGCAACACCAGGTGTTCGTATTTGAGGATGTCGTACACGTTCAGGCCCATGGGCAGCATCACCTGGACCCCCGGGACATTCCGGGCCGACAACTCCAGCGCCCGGTTTTCTTCCGGGGTGATGAACAACACCTTGTTCAGCGCAAAGGTCTCCATGACCTTCACAAAATCTTTGGTCTTGGGCGTGGTGTGCGGATACGCGTCCAGCACCACCAGTTGCCCGCTGGCTACCTTGCTCGACAGCGCCATCTTCAGGGCCAGGCGCCGCACCTGTTTGGGCAGCGCATAGGCATAGCTCCGGGGCCTGGGGCCGAATGTGGTGCCGCCGCCCCGCCAGATGGGGGACCGGCTGCTGCCCACCCGGGCCCGGCCGGTGCCTTTCTGGCGCCAGGGTTTGCGCCCGCCGCCCCGCACTTCGCCCCGGGTCTTGGTGGAAGCGGTGCCGGACCGGCGGCAGGCCCGCTGCCAGGTCACCACTTCGTGGAGCACGTGCCCCTTTACCTCCACCCCAAAGATCTCGTCTTTGAGGTCCAGTTCCCCGACCTTTTCTTTGGCAATATTATAGATATCCACTGTCGGCATCTTATCACCCGGCCTTCTGGATGAGCACCAGGCCCTGGCGCGGGCCGGGGACGGCCCCTTTCACCACCAGCAGGTTCTCTTCGGGGCGCACATCCACCACTTCCAGATTCTTCATCGTCACCCGGGCATTCCCCATCTGGCCCGGCAGCTTCTTGCCTTTGACCACCCGGGAGGGGTAGGCGCTGCAGCCGATGGAGCCGGGCGCCCGGTGGGACATGGAACCGTGGCCCATGGGACCCCGGTGAAAGTTCCACCGCTTGATGGTGCCGGCAAACCCCTTGCCCTTGCTGGTGCCGATCACGTCCACCCGGTCGCCGATCTCGAACTGCTCCACGGTGATCTCCTGGCCCTCTTCATAGCCTTCGGCCTCGGCCACCCGGAACTCCCGGAGACATTTAAAACCGCTCTTGGCCCCGTGCTTTTCGAAGTGCCCTTTTTCCGGCTTGTTGCACTTGGTCAAGGCCTTCCGGTCAAAGCCCACCTGCAGGGCCTCGTAACCGTCTTTGGCCGCGGTCTTTTTCTGCAGCACAAAGCAAGGACCCGCTTCGATGACCGTGACCGGCATTGCCAGCCCGTCCGTATCGAAGATCCGGGTCATGCCCAATTTCTTGCCGATTAAGCCCCCAGGCATTGTATCTCTCCAGTTGTCGGCGGCCAGGAGCCGGTAGTCAGTGTGGGCCGAAAATCCCTGCTGGCCCCTGACCCCTGATCCCTGACCCCCGCTTCTAAACTTTTATTTCTACGTCCACCCCGGCTGCCAGGTCCAGTTTGCTGATGGCGTCCATGGTCTGCTGGGTCGGCTCCAGGATGTCCATCAGCCGCTTGTAGGTGCGGACTTCAAACTGCTCCCGGGACTTCTTGTCAATGTGGGGCGAGCGCAGCACCGTCCATTTGTTGATCTCTGTGGGCAGCGGTATGGGTCCCGCCACGCGGGCGCCGGTGCTCCGGGCCGTCTCCACGATCTCCAGCACCGATTTGTCCAGCAACTTGTAGTCGTAAGACCGCAAGCGAATGCGAATCTTGGGCGTTATCATGTTTTAACCTTATTCCAGGATTTCTCTTGCCGCCGTTGGGCGTCCGTAGGACGGGCGTCCCCGCCCGCCAACCACTCTATCCCCTCAACTATTCCACGATCTCACTCACCACCCCGGCGCCCACGGTGCGGCCGCCTTCCCGGATGGCAAAACGCAGTTCCTTCTCCAACGCCACCGGCGTGATCAGGGTCACTTCCATCTGGACGTTGTCCCCGG
>JBKQVS010000107.1:0-3262 GCA_052139855.1 Desulfobaccales bacterium | reverse complement strand
GCGGGTTTTAAACCCGCCCCTACAGTTTTTTACTTAATGGGGTTTGGGGAGGGGGCAGGGGCACTTACGAAAAAGCCCCTGGCCCCCTCCCCAAAAAACCTTCTCCTAATGCTTAAAGCACCTTTGCCCCGTGAAGACCATGGCCACGGGCGGGTCGGCCTCGTTGCAGGCCTCGATGACTTCGTAGTCCCGTACCGAGCCGCCGGCATGGGCCACCGCGGTGGCGCCCTGGCGGATACCCACGTCCACCCCGTCCCTAAAGGGGAAGAAGGCGTCCGAGATCATGGCCGAGCCGATGAGGCCGCCCTTGGCCTCCTGGGTAGCCACGTCGAGGTCGGTCTGGTCGGAGGAGTCCCGTTTGGCCTGGAGGATCTCCAGTTCCAGTTGTTTATAAGGGATGCCGAACTGCTTGAAGCACAGGGTATCGGCGTACTTGGTGTAGGCCTTGAAGACCGCGATCTCCGCCACCCCCACCCGGTCCTGTTCGCCGGTGCCGATGCCCACGGTGCAGCCGTCTTTGACGAAAATGACCGAGTTGGAGGTGATGCCCTGCTCCACCCACCAGCCGAACAGCAGGTCCTCATATTCGGCGGCGCTGGGCTGGCGCACGCAGCGGTATTCCCGGCCCTTATGGGTGGCCACCGCCGGTTTGAAATCATCCTTACCCAGGATGGCGTTTAAGGGCGACTGCTGCACGATGATGCCGCCGTCGACGAGGCACTTGAAATCCACGTAGCGGTTATGGATCAGGTGCTGGAGGCGATCGAAGCGGGGTATCTTGATGATGCGCAGGTCCTTGGCCTTTTTCAGGATATCCAGGGTGCCGGCCTCAAAATCCGGGGCGGCGAGGACCTCCAGGTAGTTTTGCGACACCAGTTCGGCGGTGGCCTTGTCCAGGGGCCGGTTGAAGACCGCGGCGCCTCCGAAGGCGGCGATGCGGTCCGCCAGGTTGGCCTTGTTGTAGGCCGCAGCCAGGGAATCAGCCCAGGCAGCGCCGCAGGGGTTGTTGTGCTTGAGGATCACCGCGGCGGGGCGCTTTTGGAGCCACTTGATGATATTGAGGCCGTTGTCCAGGTCCGTGAGGTTGGTCTTCCCCGGGTGCTTGCCGGCCTGGACCATGGCGGCTTCATCCACGGCGCTGGTGAGCCCGTTATTGGGGTCCAGAAAGTGGCATTCTCCCAGGCTCAAATGCCCCCCCACCAGCTCATAGAGGGCGGCTTCCTGGCCGGGGTTCTCGCCGTAGCGCAGCCCCATCTCGATGACCTCGCCTTTGGCGTCGGGCAATTTCCAGGTGCGCTTGCGGTAGGTGAGCTTCTGGTCGCCGAAACTGATGGTCATCTCCGGGGGAAAATGGTCTGCCATCACGGTGCGGTACATGGCCTTGATATCGCTCATACAGGTTCTCCTCGGCAAGGTTGGTATAAAAGGGGTTTTCGGTTTTCTGTTTTCTGTAAGGACCGCAGGCTCCGCAGGTGGAGCTCCCCGGTTCTGCAGTTACTGCTGATTAATTCACTAACGGCTCAACGGCATTTTCATCTTTCGCAGTAAGGCAATTGCATGGCGGGTGGCCCTATTGTGGCACGAGTTGACCCTCCTTGACAAGAGCCTTTCCTCTATCCGGGCGAAATTGACAGCAACCCCGGCAAATGCTACTATTTTACCCGTATTGGCGGCCAGAACACGGCAACCGCCCGGGATTTTTTTGCTGCAAACCAGAAACAGAAATACCGGAACCTGCCTCTCATAAATAAATGGAGATCAAACCCCTGGACTTCTTGATGGGATTGACCCTGGGCGCGGCCTTGGGCGTCGGGGGCGCCATTCTGGTGAACCGGATTCGGGGCTGGCTGGGGCGCTCCGAAGTCGGCCGCCTGCGGGCTGACAACCGGGCTCTGTCGCGCCGCCTGGCGGAAAAAGACCGGCACATCGACACAATGCTCACCGAGACCCAGCGCCTGGCGGAGCGGCTGGGAAAAACCAGGGATCAGGGATCAGGGACGAGGGATCAGTAAGTGGCTATTTCCTGACCCCTAACCCCTGGTCCCTGATTTTAAAGGAGAAACCATGTCCAAGAAAGACCTTTCCCTCAACGGCGCCCTGGTGGGCGGCATGGCCGGCTGGGTGGCCGAAATTGCCATCCAGGAAGTCACCGGGCACCACGTCACCGCGGGTATCCTGGAGCTCCTGGGCGCGGCCGCGGGCATGTGGCGCCTGGATAAGCGCCTGGCCCGGTCCCTCACCGACACCCTGGATCGGGCTCAGGACGGCCAAGGCCGCGATTACCAGGAGGTGAAGCGCCGCATCGACGAGCTGACCCGGGACCTGCCGGAGTTGCGGGAGATCCTGGGCAACATGGTGGACGCGGGCATTTCGGCCCAAAAGGCTTAACTTGCTGGGCCTGGGCCTGTTGGTGCGCCTGGGGCGCCAGGTGCTGGCGGGACCGGTGGCCGACGCGGGGGTGCTGCCCGCCGGCTACTACCGCCACCTGGTGCTGGCGGCCCTGGAGGAGGAGGATTTTGCCGGGGCCCTGCGCCACCTGAAGTGGGCCGGTAATCCTCTCCTGGCCCAGATCATCGTGCTCCGCCTCCGGCTTTTGAGCGCCCGGCACCGGCACCGGCAGGCGGCCGTACAAGACCTCTTGCGCTCGGAGTTGACCGCGGCTCGCCGGGAGCAATACGAGTCCCTGCTGGCCGAGGAGGCCCGGGCCCTGGAACTTCTTAGGGGCTACGAGGCCGGGGCGCTGGCGCATCTGGCCGTCCCGGGCCGAGCCCCCACCGGCGCCTGCCCCTGAACAGGCCGGGATCGGCCCAGCGAACCAACTCATAGTGTTCCTATGATATTATCGAGATGAAACCGGCGGGGCCAGGCGCGGCCCTGCCTTTTTTATGCCGCCCCGCCCTCCCATTTTGGCGTTCTGCCGGTATAATAGAAGAATGGAATCAGACAGTTATTATCTGGGGCTGGCCCTGGAGGCGGCCCGGGAGGGCCTGGCCGCGGGCGAGGTGCCGGTGGGGGCGGTCCTGGTGGATGAGGTGGGCCTCGTCCTGGCCCGGGCCTTTAACCGACCCATCGGTTTAAACGACCCCACGGCCCACGCCGAGATTCTGGTTATGCGGGAAGGGGCGCGGCTCCGGAGGAATTACCGGTTGCCGGGGTCAAGCCTTTATGTTACCATGGAATCTTGTATCATGTGCCTGGGAGCCATGCTGGCCGCCCGGGTGCGGCGCCTGGTGTTCGGCGCCCCGGACCCCAAAGGCGGCGC
>JBKQVS010000106.1:0-10473 GCA_052139855.1 Desulfobaccales bacterium | reverse complement strand
ATCGGGGTGAAAGTCCATGAGCGGGTCCCCGATTCCGTCATGGCCGATGCCGATGAGATTGTCAACGTGGATCTGGCCCCGGAGGATTTACAACAGCGGCTTCGGGAGGGCAAGATTTACCCGCATGAGCGGATCTCCACGGCCCTGGAGAACTTTTTTAAGCGCGCCAACCTCAATCAACTCCGGGAGTTGACGCTCCGGGAACTCGCTTCCCAGATCGACCTCAAACGCCGGGGTCAACCTGACGAGGAACAGGATACCGCCCCGGATCAGGTCATGGTATGTCTGAGTTCCCGGGGCCCCAACAGCGCCGCCCTGTTACGCTATGGCTCCCGGCTGGCCGGCCGTCTGAACCGGAATTGGTATGCGGTCTATGTGCAGACGCCCAAGGAAGAACCCACCGCCATCGATGCGGCCATCCAGCGCCGGATTTCCGATACCCTAACCCTGGCCAAGCAACTGGGCGCCCAGGTCTTTCCCTACAAGGGCGAGGACGTGGCGGCAACCATTTTGCATTTTGCCAGGGAATACCGGGTTGGACACATCGTCATCGGCAAACCGGGCCCGCTCCCTGCCTGGAAACGCTGGCTGGGCCGCAAAACGATTGTGGAAGAATTAATCCAGCAGGCCCAAGGGATCACCGTTGTGGTGGTGGATACCCAGTCAAAAGAAGAATGACCCCCCGCAAGAGAGTTAATGATTGATTCAAGCAGGATCGCTGGTGAGATGATTATTGCCGAAGGCTTATTCTCCCTAAGGGAGAGATAAGAGAGGGCTCAATAACCTTCTTCCGTAAAATGAGCAGAGATTTTATTCTTTATACCTCAGGCGATAACCAACTCCGGGTTCGGTGCTGAGATATACCGGGCGCGCCGGGTCGGCTTCCAATTTGTGGCGCAGGTGGTGGATATAATTCCTTAAATAATGCGCCTGCTCATCGCTTCGATACCCCCATACTTCCTGCAGTAGTTGCCGTTGGGTTATGACTTTCCCGCTATGACGCACCAATACGGCCAATAATTTAAACTCGATGGGGGTGAGATGGATCTCTGTGGCGCCCACCCAAACCATTCTCCTGGCCAGGTCAACCTTGAGGTCGCCGGTTTGAAAAATCGGTCCCTCTTTGCCAACCCGGGATTGGGAGAGGCGACGTATGGCGACGCGCATCCGGGCGGAAAGTTCTTCAACGCTGAAGGGCTTGGCCAAATAATCATCGGCGCCGGCGTCCAGGCCGTCAACCTTCTCGGTGTCTTTGCCCCGGGCCGAGATCACAATGATGGGAGTATTGGACCACTCCCGGATGCGTTTGATAACTTCCAGACCATCGATATCGGGGAGCCCTAAATCCAAAAGGATAACATCGGGATTATGGGTGGCCGCCATGGTAATTGCCTGGGCCCCGGTGGTGGCCTCCAGCAGTTTAAATCTCTGGGCTTCCAGGGCAGCTTTGAGGAACCGGCGAATTGGCGCCTCATCTTCCACCACCAGCACAATCCAATCGGCATCGGACACGGATTTTCCTTCCTGCCACCAGAGGCAAAATTATGACGGCAAAGTCATTGGTGGTTTCGGTCTTTTAAGGGGAAGGTGAATCGCACCGCGGCGCCGCCGCCGGCGCGGTTCTCCGCCCATATCCGGCCCCCGTGGGCCTCCACGATGGCCCGGCAGATTGACAGCCCCAGACCGTAACCTTTTTGGCCAAGGTCCTTGGTGCCCCGATCAAACATCTCAAAGATCCTTTCCAGATCCTCCGGGGGAAATCCCGGGCCGTGGTCGGCTACTTCCACTTCAATCTCATGGTCCTTTTGCACGGCCGCAATGGCCAGGGGAGACCCCGGGGGCGTGTACTTCAGCGAGTTTTCCAGCAAATTAATGAAGATGTGCTCCGCCAGAGCCGAATCCAGCGGGACCATGGGGAGATCAGCCGGCAGCGAAGTCGTGATCGGTCGGTCTGCCAGCTTTTTCTCCAAACGATTTAAGGCGGCCCCGACGACTTCTTCTAACGGTTGCAACTCCTGGTGAAGCTTGAGAGAGCCCGACTCCAGCATGGCAATATCCAGGAGATTGTTGACCAATCGGCTCAGCCGGTCAGCCTCATCATAGATGTTGGTCAGCATTTCTTGCGCCTGCTGGGTATCAAGCTGGCTCTGCAAATCCAGCAGGCTGCTGGAGGACCCCATGATAGCCGCCAGGGGCGTTTGAAAATCATGGGTGACCGTGCCGAGCAGAGAGGCGCGCAAACGTTCGGTTTCCGCCGCCACCTGCGCTTCCAAGGCGGCCTTTTGCAGACGCTCCACTCCCAAAGCCAGGGCGACTTGCTTGGCCAGGGATTCGAGGAAGCGGAGGCGCAACTGCTCGGGCAAAAGCCATTGCTCCGCTTCCGGATCTCGAGGCCGTAGGGCCAGAACCCCTAAGGTAGCGTTGGCCCCCGGCAGAGGCACATAGAGAATGGGGGAGTCCTGCATGCTTTGAGTCCCCCACCCGGCCATCTGGCCGGCCTGGTAAGTCCATTGGGCCACACCCAGTTCTTTGATGATATCCTTGTGAAAGACCGAGGCGATATCCCCGGCCGCCACGTGCAAGCGCCCTTTATCGTCCGGCAGCAGCGCCACCACCTGGCACCCTAAAATCTCCGAGATGTGTTGCACCGCGACCTGCAAAATTTTCTCCACGCCCCGGCTGCCGGCGAGCTGCTGGCTGAGGGCCTGCATGGCCGCGGTCTGACGCTCTTGCAAACGGGCGGCCTCGGCCTGCCGTCTTATCAGGCTGGCCAAATGACCGATTACCACGGCCACCAGGAACATCACCACGAAGGTCACGAGGTATTTGGCATCTTCAACGGTGAACGACCAGCGGGGCGGGACAAAACAGAAATCAAAGGCCAGCACGCTCAGGAGGGCATTGAGGATAGCCGGACCCCGCCCACATTGCACGGCGGTGACCATCACCGCCAGCAAATACACCATAATAAGGTTGGGGAGGTCGAAGTAAGGATACATCAAGAAGCAGAGGCCGGTAGCCAGGGTGACATAGATGAGGCCCACCTCATAGTCAGGCAACCGGATGGGTTTCGGTTGCACCAGAACGGGCGCCTCTTTTTGTTCCCCCGGCTCCCCGGTGGTGACATAAACATCAATCTCGCCGCTCAGGCGTACCAATTCGTCCACCGGACTCTTTGAGAGGAAATCACGCCAGCGGCGGCCACGGGGCTTACCGGCCACAATTTTGGTAATGTGCCGCCGACGGGCAAAGTTGACAATCTCGGCGGCAATGCGAATGCCTCTCAAGGTGATGGTTTCGGCGCCCAGTTGCTCCGCCAGCCGCAGGTTATAGACGGCCCGGTTCCGCTCCGCCTCCGGCAACCGCAGCATCTTGGGGTTCTCGACGTAGACCGCAAACCATTCAGCCTGCAACTCGGTGGCCAGGTTTTTGGCGGCCCTGATCAGATCGGCGCAGGCAGGGCTGGGGCCGACGCACACCAGGATTCTTGCTTTTGTGGGTGGTAACCTGTCTGCCATCATTACCCTCCCTCGGTCTGATGCCGATTGATGCTTCACTTCAATTCTAAATCATAGGATGTCAAAAAATAGTAAAAATTGCCCAGCCGGCCGTAAAAATTTCGTAACAATCCGAGCACCTATATGAGCCTCACATCGGATGGATCGAAGCGAACGGCAAGAGGTTCGGCCCTCGAAGGCTTAGGGGCTGGAGCTTGAGACGAACAAGGCCACCGGGATAAGGGCAATCTTAGGCGCACTGGCCAAAAATCAGACGGCCTTGATGGGATAATTGACTAAATTGATTAACTAATTAATTGGTCGGGGCGGCGGGATTTGAACCCGCGGCCTCTTGGTCCCAAACCAAGCGCGCTACCAGGTTGCGCCACGCCCCGATGAGGCTGGATGATGGTGTCAAGATATCCAAACATACACGTCGGACCCCCCTTTGGGTATACCTCAGGAGAGTTCTTCCTGCAAGGCGGCCAACAGGTCCTTGAAGGCCGCCAGGGCCCGGGCCCGGTGGCTGATCCGGTTCTTGATCTCCGGCCCCAGTTGGGCCATGGTGGCGCCATACTCCGGCACCCAGAAGACCGGGTCGTAGCCGAAGCCCTTCTCGCCCCGGGGCTCCAAGGCGATGCTCCCCGGGCACTCGCCCCGGGCCCGGAAGAGGCGCCCGTCGGGCAGGGCCAGGACGATCTCACAGACGAAGCGGGCGCCCCGCTCATCCCAGGGGACGTCTTGGAGCTCCTCCAGGAGTTTGCTCCAGTTGTCGGCATCAGTGGGGGAAGCGGGGGCGGTCCGGTCCAGGGCATAGCGGGCTGAGAAGACCCCGGGGGCGCCCCCCAGGGCGTCCACCACCAGGCCGGAGTCGTCGGCCAGGGCGGCGACTCCGGTGAGCCGGGCCACCGCCAGGGCCTTGGCCGCGGCGTTCTCGGCAAAGGTGGCGCCCTCTTCCGGGATATCGGGGAGGTGGGGAAAATCGGCCAGGCTCAGGAGAACGACCCCGGAGCCTTCGAGGAGCGCCTTAAGCTCCCGGACCTTGCCGGGATTGCGGGTGGCCATCACCAGGGTAAGGGGAGCCACGGCGCCAACACCTCTGCCTGAATCCGGGTGAGCTCGCTGATCCCCACCTGGGCCAGCTCCAGCATGCGGGGAAGCTGGGCGGCGGGGAAGGGCCCGCCCTCCCCGGTTAACTGTACCTCCACCAGGTCGCCTTGGCCGGTGGCCACGAAATTAGCGTCCACCCGGGCCTGGGAGTCCTCGTCGTAATCGAGGTCCAGGAGCAGCCGCTCCCCTAAAAGCCCGACGCTCACCGCGGCCACCTGGTCCCGGACCGGGGAGTCTTCCACCACCCCCCGGCGCCGGAGCTTCTCCAGGGCCAGGCACAGGGCCACGAAGGCCCCGGTGATGCTGGCGGTGCGGGTGCCGCCGTCGGCCTGGATGACGTCGCAGTCCAGGGTGACGGTGCGGGGCCCCAGGGCCGATAGATCCACCACCGCTCTCAGGGACCGGCCAATGAGGCGCTGGATCTCCAGGGTGCGGCCCCCCACCCGGCCCTTGAGGGACTCCCGCTCACCCCGGGGATGAGTGGCCCGGGGCAGCATGGCATATTCGCCGGTGACCCAGCCGCCTCCGGAAGCGATCCGAAAGGGGGGCACCTGCTCGGTCACGGTGGCGGCGCAGATGACCCGGGTGCGGCCCCAGGTAATGAGGCAGGAGCCGTCGGCAAAATCCAGATAGCCCGGGGTAATGGCGATCTCCCGCAATTGATTGTCGTCCCGAGTGCCGGGCTGCCGCATCCTGCCTCCCCTTAATCTAAATTTCCGGGCCCAAACTGGGTGGCGCTGCAACCCTCTCTTGCCGGTAACGGAGCTGCTCGGAAAGGGGAAAAGGCGCAGCCGCACAGGGGGAAAATGGTTATGAACCTTAACCTTTTGCCCCGGCGCCCTCTTACCCCTTTTCCCCCCCCTTAAGGGATTTGTGCAAGGTGTCGATGACCATGGTGAAGGTGTCGTCAAAGGAAGCCGGCGAGACGCGCCCCACTTCGATGAATTTAACCACAATCTCCTTGGCCACCTTCAGGAGCAGTTCTTCCCGGGGGGTCAGGGGCGAGGGCGATTCTTTGTCCCGGGCCATGGTTGCGCCTCCCTGTGGGGATGATTTTTTGGTATAGTAATTCAGTAAGCCGTGAGGCGTGACCCCTGAAAAATTTCCCCGCCGGCCAGAAGAAGGCCAATTCTGATGGCCGGCGGGCGGGTAAGAAGAACCGGAACAGCCCTCCTTAAGGCACATGATAAACCAGGGATACCCGCAAGGCAAGGGAGAATCCGTGAGCCGCATCCGTATCCTTAACCCCCAGGTGGCCGCCAAAATCGCCGCCGGCGAGGTCATCACCCGCCCGGGGGCGGCGGTCAAGGAGCTGGTGGAAAATGCCCTGGACGCCAAGGCTTTGACCATTACCGTGGCGGTGGAGGAGGGGGGCCGCCGCCTCATCCGGGTGGTGGACGACGGCTCCGGCATGACCCCGGAGGACATGCCCTTAAGCCTGTCGCGCCACGCCACCAGCAAGCTGGCCGCCGAAGCCGACCTTTTGTCCATCACCACCCTGGGTTTTAGGGGGGAGGCCCTGCCCTCCATCGCCGCGGTGAGCCGGCTCACCCTTACCAGTTGTCCGCCGGGGGCCGCGGGGGGCTTTCGGGTGGTGGCCCAGGCCGGAGAGATTTTGAGCGCTTCCCCCTGGGCCGCGGCCGCCGGCACCCAGGTTGAGGTGGCGGAACTCTTTTTCAACACCCCGGTCCGGCAGAAGTTCTTGAAGAGCGAGGCCGCGGAGACCGCCCAGATCCTGGCGTCTCTCCGCCACCTGGCCCTGGGCTACCCCCAGGTTCACTTTTCCCTGAGCACTCCCACCCGGACCTTGCTGACGGCCCCGGCCGCCCCGAGCCTTCTGGAACGCGTGGCCGCGGTCTTTACCCCGGAACTCGCGGCCCATATGCTTCCCCTGGCTTGGTCCCAGGGGGCCTGGCAGGTGACGGGCCTTGCTACCACGCCTGATTTCACCCTGGCCACTTCCCGCTTCCAGGTCTTCCTGGTGAACGGCCGGGTGGTGACCGACCGTATCCTGGGGGCGGTCCTGCGCGAGGTCTATGCCGGGCTGGTGCCCCGGGGCCGGCACCCCGGAGCGGTGGTGCATCTCATGGTGCCCCCCGGGGCCGTGGACGTCAACGTCCATCCCGCCAAGACCGAAATTCGCTTTCACGAGCCGGGCAAAATTTACCCACTCCTCCTCACGGCCCTGCGCCAGGCCCTGGGGCCTCTCTACGGTGAGAGCCCCCGGTACCGGGTGACCTGGCAGCCCGAGGTCCCCCCCCGGGCGGCGGAAAGCCAGGCGGGCGAGCTCTTTCCCCGGAGTGCCGCCGCGCCGGCGGGGCTGCCGCCGGCGGTGCCCTTCACCGGGCCCCCTCTGGCCCCGGGCCCCCTCTCTCACCCCGGCCCCCGGAGCTTTCGCTTTCAAGACCTCACCGTCTTGGGCACTCTGGATAAGACCTATATCCTGGCCCAGGGGCCCGACGGGCTCATCCTCATCGACCAGCACGCGGCCCACGAACGCGTCCTCTATGAGGCCCTGAAATCCCGGGGACCGGCCGCCGCGGCCCAAACCCTGCTCTTCCCCAAGGTGATAGAAGTCACACCCCTTCAAGCGGATTGGGTCAAAGCCCACCTCGACCAATTGGCCCAGGCGGGGCTAACCCTAGAGCCCTTCGGGGGGGCGAGCTTCATGATCACCGCGGCCCCGGCCGCCCTGACCCATGCCGATCTGGAGGCGGTGGTGGCCGAGGCGGTGGAGGCTCTGGCGCCCTCCAAAAGCTTCACCAACCCTCAGGCGGTGCGGGAGCAGGCCCTCCAGGTCATGGCCTGCCGGGGGGCGGTCAAGGCCGGGGAGGCGCTGGCCCCCGAGGCCATCCAAGCCCTCCTGGTCCAGTTGGACGAGATTGCCGTTTCCTCCCACTGCCCCCACGGGCGGCCCCTGTGGCGTCTCATGAGCTACCAGGACATCCGGCAGAGCTTTCGCAGGTAGAAGATTGGGGGCGAAAAGGGAAAAAGGGGAAGAGGCGAAACGGTGATAAAACCCATGGGGCTCATGCTTTCCCTTTCCCCTTTTTCCCCGTTTCGCCTTTTCCCCCAAAGTTCATGGGCGAAAATTCGCTCGGTTAACCGAGCCGGTTGAATGGAACCTACCACCCTCCATAGCCATGAAAAACCCCGGGTGGCGGTCCTGGTGGGCGCCACCGCTGCGGGCAAGACCGCGGTGGCCCTGGCCCTGGCCCAAAGCTTGGGCGCCGAGATCGTCAACGCCGACTCCCTCCAGATCTACCGGGAGCTGGACGTAGGCACCGCCAAACCCACCCGCGAGGAACTAGCCCTGACCCCCCACCACCTCATCGACGTGGCCGACCCCCCGGAGCCTTACGACGCGGCCCGCTACTGCCGGGAAGGGCGGGAATTCCTCCACGCTCTTGAGCGCCGGGGGGTGCCGCCTCTGGTGGTAGGAGGTACCGGCCTCTATCTCAAGGCGCTCCTCTCGGGCCTCTTTGCCGAGGGCGAACCCCGGGCGGGAGTAAGAGAGCGCCTGCGCCAGGAGATGGGGACCCTGGGCCTGCCCGCCCTCTATCAGCGCCTGCTCCATTTGGACCCGGCCACCGCGGCCCGGCTCCACCCCCACGACACCTACCGGATTATCCGGGCCCTGGAAGTGATGGAGGCCACCGGCAAACCCCTGTCCCAGTTCATCGCGGCCCACCGCTTTCAGGACGCCCCCTATGAAGTGCTGAAGCTGGGCCTGATGCTGCCCCGGGACGAGCTCTACCGGAAGATCGACGCCCGGGTCCAGCTCATGTTGGCGGCCGGGTGGCTCGAGGAGGTCGAAGCTCTGCTTACCCGCTACCCGCCGACCTTGAAGCCCCTCCAAGCCCTGGGCTACCGTCACCTTATCAACTACCTCACCGGCCGCTGGAGCCTCGAGGAGGCCCTGACGCTCCTGGCCCGGGACACCCGGCGCTACGCCAAACGCCAGCTCACCTGGTTTTCCTCCGACCCGGAGATCCGCTGGTATCACCCGGAGCAGGTGGAGGAGATGGCCGCAGTCCTGGCCGAGTTCTTCGGGTAAGAAGCGCTGGGGGCTCTCGTTCCCCGGGCTGCTGACCCTCAGATAAGGAGGTGTAAATTGCCGGTTTCAACCCCCCCGATGCCGCTCTGGCTGGCCGCGTGGATGGAGGCCCAGGGCATTGAGCTTTGGGGTGGGGCGGACCTCCGCAATTTCCCTACACCCCAAGACGCCCATGGCCAAAGATTTCCCTTCGCCCTGGCCTGGGCGGTTCCCGTCAACGGCCCCATCATGGCCGGTATTCAGACAGGCCCCAATCAAGCCTATGCCGACGAGTATGACCGGGTCAATGACCGCATCAACCGGCTTGCCGGGATGCTGGCGGACGAGTTCAGCCGCCGCGGCTTTGAGGCCCGGGCGTTGGCAGCTTCCCAGCGTACCGATAAGATCAACATCCGGGGAGATTTCCCCCACAAAACTGCCGCTACCCGCGCTGGATTGGGTTGGATCGGACGTCACTGCCAGCTGATCACGCGCCGGTTCGGTTCCTGGGTTCGTTTAGGGACGGTATTTACCCATATGGAGCTTCCCTGCGGGCCACCGGTGAGGCGCCCCCATTGCGGCAGTTGCCGCCGATGTGTCGAGGCCTGCCCAGCCGGCGCCTTAACGGGTAAATCCTGGTATCCAGGAATTGCCCGGGAAGAAATTCTCCAGGTGGAAACCTGTGATCGTTGGAAAAAGGAAAACTACTTTGCCTATCATCAGGGCCATGTTTGTGGTATCTGTTCCGCAGTATGCCCCTATGGACTCAAAGTGCTGCGGGATTCAGGATAATGGCCACTTTGCCGGGAAAAGTAGGTCAGATTGATAACTAGCCGCTCAGCCCCGCGGCGGCAGGACGGAGGGATTCCTTATGAAGATCATGGCAGTGAACGGCAGCCCCAGAAAAACCTGGAATACCGCCACCCTGCTGAAAAAAGCCTTGCAGGGCGCCGCCTCCCAGGGGGCAGAAACCGAACTCATTCATCTGTATGATCTCAATTTTAAAGGCTGCATCAGCTGTTTTGCCTGCAAAACCAGGGGCGGCAAGAGTTATGGCCGGTGTGCCGTCAAGGATGACCTCAGGCCGATCTTTAAGAAAATCGTGACCGCCGACGCCCTCATTTTGGGCTCCCCCATCTATTTCGGCATTGTTTCCGGCGAGATGCGTTCCTTTATGGAGCGTTTGCTCTTTCCCTATTTCACCTATACCGACCCCCCACAGTCGCTCTTCCCCAAAAAGATGCCCACGGGATTCATTTATACGATGAACGTCACGCAAGCGCAAATGCAGGACTGGGGTTACGAGCAGCTCTTTGGGAATAATCAACGGCTTTTGCAGATGGTCTTCGGGGCCTCAGAGTCGCTCTGTAGTTTTGATACCTACCAGTTTAAGGATTATGCTAAAGTTGTGGCCGACCGTTTTGACCCGGAGCACAAAGCCCGGAGACGCCGAGGGGTATTTCCGCAAGATTGCCAAGAGGCCTTTGCCCTGGGGGCCAGATTTGCCAAAACCCCCGGATAGATAAAGGTGGCTAGAAGTTCTTGCACATAGTCGGCCTCGAGCCGCCGCCGATGCTGACTATCCTTACCGGCGCAGATAGTTGCCTGAGCGGGACGTAGGCCTAAGGGCGTTTTCGCGCGGCAATAGGGGAACAAGAATAATTTTCAGGCAGGGCCGTTGACGGCCCTGTCTCTGTTTGTAGCCTTCGAACCATACGAGGAAAACCTGGTTAAAATTTGCTTGAAAAATCCTGATTGACAGTTGTGCGAAAATGCCCTAACGTGGTCACAAAATTGAAGGGAGGTGATCGAGATCAGATGCGGCTTTAA
>JBKQVS010000105.1:0-4391 GCA_052139855.1 Desulfobaccales bacterium | reverse complement strand
GTTGGGAGGGGAGTTTGAGGGGAGGGCGGGGGAATTTTGCGTAAGGGCTTCCCCCGGCCCTCCCCTCAACAAACCCGGAGGAATTCTTCCACCTGCCGGGCGTCTGCCGGGCTGTCCACTTCCCGGGTGTGCCCTTCCGTTTCCACGATGTGAATGGGAAAGCCGTGCTCCAGGGCCCGGAGCTGCTCCAATTTTTCGGCGGCTTCCCAGCGACCGGGGGCCAGATGCACGAACTCCTTGAGAAACTGCACCCTATAGGCGTAGATGCCGATGTGGCGGTAAAAATAGGGGGTGTCGGCATCCCGCCAGAAAGGCAGGGGGCTGCGGGAGAAATAGAGGGCGCGGCCGGCCTGGTCGAAGACCACCTTGACGGTGTTGGGGTTGGCCGCGGCCGCGGGGTCGGTCTCCCGGCGCACCGGGGTGACCATGACCGCGCCGGGGTCCCGGCTGAGCCGGGCGGCCAGAGCGCTGATGAGGTCCGGGGGGAAGACCGGCTGGTCGCCCTGGATGTTGATGACGATGTCTTCGGGGGCCAGATTGAGGAGAGCGGCGGCTTCGGCCAGGCGGTCGCTGCCCGAGGGGTGGTCGTCCCGGGTCATGAGGGCCCGGCCGCGGAAGGACTCGACGCATTCTTTAATGCGCGCATCATCGGTGGCCACCCAGACGCCGTCTAGATCCTTGACCTGAAGGGCCTGCTCGTAGACCCACTGGATCAGAGGTTTGCCCAGGATGGGGGCCAGGGGCTTGCCGGGAAAGCGGCTGGAGCCGAAACGGGCCGGGATGATGGCGATGGTTTTCATTGTAATATTGTTTTCAATTTAGGGAAGAATTATGTTTATTTCCTTTTGCCCTGCTCATAAATAATAACCTCAATCCATGGATTAGTATGGGTAATTATATGAATATGAGCAGGATTATTAGTATGTAGAGGAACATCACCATGGCGAAAAGGAGGTACTGCCCAAACGTCATAATATATCCACTCGGGTAACATACGATTATCAAGATACAAAATTTTATCAACTAACCGATCTTCAAAATTAGCAAGACCAAAAAAATCTAACGAATCATCTGTTATACTTGTAGTGGCAGTTTGAATGATAATCGGTTCCGGAATGTTAGGTAATGGAGGTTTATTATTTAAAATTTGTTTATATTTCTTGCTTTTCCAATGAAACCTCCCATCAGCGTGGTAAGACGTATGAAAGTTAAAAGGGGTGCCATCAGCAACATATATACCACTCTTTCGAATAGCAATCCAAAGAAATTTCCTATGCACTTGGCCATTTGTGATCACCCAAAGGATCTCAAAAGGGATAAAAGGATCATAAGCCACTTCTGTAGGGTATTTACTTCCTAATTCGACTAATATCTTGGAGTCCTGCGGAACCTTAGCACGATTCATATTTTTCTTGTCCACTATCGAAGCTTGGGTGTCACTTTGGTCCCCAAGAATAGCTCGGGAACTAGAATATAGAGCGAACAATGAGACCGCGAACAATTGTATCAAAGACCGGCTTAAGGGGCCACTTTTAGTAGGTAGCGCATCTATTATAATCACATATTCACAATGGCTTGACAAGGTCGCGGGGATGCTTAACTTTTTACAAGTGATTTCTCAAGGTTAGCATATTAAGGGGAGGTTTGGAACTAATGGCAGTGAGAATGGACAAGTTAACCTACAAGGCCCAGGAGGCGCTCTCGGGGGCCCAGGAACTAGCCCGGCAGCTGGGGAACCCCCAGATCGAGCCGGCGCACCTGCTGCGCACCCTTCTGGCCCAGGAGGAGGGCCTGATCCGCCCCCTGCTGAAAAAACTGGAGATGGATCCCGGCAGCGTGACCCAGGGAGTGGATGACCTGTTGGCCCGCCAGCCCAAGGTGAGCGGCGAGGCCCAGGTCTATCTGTCCCCGGGCTTGAATAAGGTCCTGGACGACGCCTTTAAGCAGGCCGGCCAGATGAAAGACGACTACATCTCCACCGAGCACCTGTTCTGGGCCCTGGCGGCAGGCAAGGGCAATGAGGCGGGCCGGATGCTCAAGGCCCAGGGGCTCACCCCCGAGGCCATCCTCAAGGCGTTGGCGGACTTGCGGGGGGCGCAACGGGTCACCGACCAGGCCCCGGAAGAAAAATTCCAGGCCCTGGAGAAATACGGCCGGGATTTGACGGAAATGGCCCGGACCGGAAAGCTGGACCCGGTGATCGGCCGGGACAGCGAAATCAGGCGAATCGTGCAGGTGCTCTCCCGGCGCACCAAGAACAACCCGGTGCTCATTGGGGAGGCCGGGGTGGGCAAGACCGCCATCGTGGAAGGCCTGGCCCAGCGCATCGTCAACGGCGACGTGCCCGAGGGCCTCAAAGACAAGCGCCTGGTGACCCTGGACGTGGGGGCGCTCATCGCCGGGGCCAAGTTCCGGGGCGAATTCGAAGACCGCCTCAAGGCGGTGGTCAAAGAAGTGACCGAATCCGACGGCCAGATCATCATGTTCATCGATGAGCTCCACACCCTGGTGGGGGCCGGGGCCGCGGAAGGGGCCATGGACGCCTCCAATATGATCAAACCGGCCCTGGCCCGGGGGGAACTGCATTGCGTGGGCGCCACCACCATCAACGAGTACCGCAAGTACATCGAAAAAGACGCGGCCCTGGAGCGCCGCTTCCAGCCCATCATGGTGGCGGAGCCCTCGGTGGAAGACACCATCGCCATCCTTAGGGGCCTGAAAGAGAAATATGAAGTGCACCATGGGGTGCGCATCAAGGACAGCGCTATTGTGGCTGCGGCGACCCTGTCGCACCGCTACCTCACCGACCGGCAACTGCCGGACAAGGCGGTGGACCTGATCGACGAGGCCGCGTCCAAACTGCGCATGGAGATCGATTCCCGGCCGGCGGAGATCGACGTGGTGGAACGCAAAATCACCCAGGAGGAGATCGAGCGGGAGGCGTTGCGCAAGGAGCAGGACCCGGCTTCCAAAGAGCGCCTGGCCAAGATCGAAAAGTCGCTGGCCGATCTGAAGGAGAAGAGTGCGGCGCTGACGGCCCGGTGGCAGCAGGAAAAACAGGCCATCACCAAGATCCAGGCCACCAAGGAGCAGATTGAAAAGGCCAAGATCGAGGCGGCCCGGGCGGAGCGGGTCGGCGACCTGGCCCGGGCGGCGGAGCTGAGCTACGGCACCCTCCTCAATCTCCAAAAAGAGTTGGAGGACGAAAACCAGAAGCTGGCGGAGATGCAGGATAAAGGGGCCATGCTGAAGGAAGAGGTGGACGCCGAGGACGTGGCGGAAGTGGTCTCCAAGTGGTCCGGCATCCCGGTCACTCGGATGCTGGAAGGCGAAAAGCAGAAACTGCTGCGCATGGAAGAGCGGATCGCCAAGCGGGTGGTGGGCCAGGAAGAGGCGGTGCAGGCGGTGTCCAACGCGGTGCGCCGGGCCCGCTCCGGCCTGCAAGACCCCAACCGGCCCCTGGGCTCGTTCATCTTCCTGGGCCCCACCGGGGTGGGCAAAACCGAACTGGCCCGGGCCCTGGCCGAATTCCTGTTCGACTCGGACGCGGCCATGATCCGCCTGGACATGAGCGAATATATGGAGAAACACACGGTGTCGCGGCTCATCGGGGCGCCGCCGGGCTACGTGGGCTACGAGGAAGGGGGCCAGCTCACCGAGGCGGTGCGCCGCCGGCCCTACTCCGTGGTGCTGTTCGACGAGATCGAAAAGGCGCATCCGGAGGTGTTCAACTCGCTCCTCCAAATCCTGGACGACGGCCGCCTCACCGACGGCCACGGCCGCACCGTGGACTTTAAGAACACCATCGTCATCATGACCTCCAATATCGGCAGCCAGTACATCGCCGAGGTCAGCGACGAAAAGGTGCTGCGGGACCGGGTCATGGAGGCGCTGCGGCTGCACTTCAAGCCCGAGTTCCTGAACCGGGTGGACGACATTCTTATCTTCCAGCGCCTCACCAAAGAGCAACTGCGGGAGATCGTCACCCTGCAGATGGCCCGGCTGCGGCGACTGCTGGCAGACCGGCACCTCACCCTGGAACTCACCGATAAGGCCAGAGACTTCCTGGCCGAGGCCGGCTACGACCCGACTTACGGGGCCAGACCCCTGCGCCGGGCCATCCAAAACTACCTGCAAGATAAACTGGCGCCCATGCTGCTGGCGGGCGAGTTCAAGGAAGGGGATACCATCCGGGTGGACGGGGATGAAACGGGGCTGACGTTTAAAACCGCGGCAAGGGAAGAAGGATAAGGGATAAGAAAGGTGCATGCAGGCCGGGCTAAAGCCCGGCCTGCCGCCCAGCTTCCGCCACGGCGTGGCGGAGTGAGGGGGGGGCCGGGGATTTTGGGGAGAGGGCCCGGGCCAACGGCCCTGCCCTCCCCCCAAGCCCC
>JBKQVS010000104.1:0-20541 GCA_052139855.1 Desulfobaccales bacterium | reverse complement strand
TTTTTCCGTCCGACATTGGAGGTGGGGATTCTCTTTGATCGCCTGCGATATGGCGTGAACCTGAATGCCGTTGTCCCGGAACAGGCAGTCGTCGGAATGAAAACACCGATACTGCTGATCCATGGGCTGAACGATCGAAACGTTCCGCACTATCACTCCGATCTGATCCAGGCAAAGAACCCGTCATGGATTACGGTGTGGAAAGTTCCGGGAGCTGGTCATTGCGCAGTAGGAAAGGCTGCGCCGCAGGAATTCCAAGAGAGAGTGTTGGAGTGGTTTGGCCGGCATTCGAAGACCTAGTTCCCGTTGATGGAACGGGGGAACTTGAAGACGTCGCATCGCCATTCACTTTGCTGCGGAGCTCGTTTCCAATTGGTCTAATCGAGAATTCAGGACCTCCAAGTCGTCGTCGAGCAGGCTGGGGCCTGAGAGATCGATTTCCAGGAATCGCTTCAGCAATTCCGCCGGCGGCGCATCGAACCCGTTCTTCAGCAGGGCTACATAGCGCGGCACAAACCAATCCCGGCGTGTCGTGTAGAGATGGTAGTACTTGAGCGCCAGCAAGCCTCCGTAAACGTAGTTCACATCGTAGAGCGGGTCTTCGTACATGAGCGAGACCATCGCCCAACGTGTGCGCAGCTCGGGAGTCGAGGCGGGAAACCGCGAGAACTGGCTATCGATCTTTATGGTCAGAGCGTCGAGGTCGTCGGCGTTGCGGACTTTGCCGGCGGAGACGGCGTCATAGATTTCCTGCTCTAGGAGTGCGTCTTGCGCGCCGTAGAAGGCGTCCAGGCCTTTGATGTCTAGCCAGCGTTCGCGGTAGTAGTGCAGCAACTCTGGTTGAGTCGCATGCTCGGCCATGTAGTCGGCTAGGACCAATTCGTTGAATGCGGCGAACGATTCGAAGAGGAAGTGTGGCCCCTGCGCATAAGTTGGGGCGACACGATTGGTGGACATAAGTTGGCGATGGACCGCATGGCCGCCCTCGTGCGCAATCACGGAGAGATCTTTGAAGGTGCCATCGAAGCGACCATAGAACAAAATGCTTGGAGCCCCCGCGGCACCGATGGAGAATCCTCCGCCGTAGCGGTTAGGAGCAGTTGCGCACCAGCTTCAAAGTATCCTGGATGACCGCGGCGATGGACAGCGCCTCAAATTCCGGGCGCTCGGCCCGGGAGAAGTCCAGGAGGCCCTTGACGATCTCCGAGGCGCGCTCGGACTGCACCAGAATATCCTGGATCAGCCCCAATGACTCGTCCGGCGCCATGGTCCTGAAGTCCTCTTTCAAGACCTCCGCAGTCAGCACGATATTGTTGATGGGATTGTTTAACTCATGGGCGATCCCCGAGGTGAGGGTGCCCACCGCGGCAATCTTCCGGGATTGCACCAGTTGGTCCTGATGCTCCTCGAGTTCGTGAATCATGCGGTTGAAGGCCCGGAAGAGGGCGAAGAATTCCTCGGAAGGTTTCGTAGGCTCGGGGAGGGGGGTGAAATCACCGTGGGCGATTTTGTCCATGGCCTGCTGCATTTGGAAGAGAGGCTGGACTAGCATGCGGGAGAGGTAGAAGGCCACCACGATGCCCAGGGCCAAGAAGACCACCACGGAAATGATAAAGAGGATCATGGCCCGCTGAAAGAGGCGGTCGATCTGGAGGCGTTCTTCTTTCTCCCATTTTTCGGTGATATTCAATAATTCCTGACCGAGGCGGCGCAAGGACTCTTCCACGGGGGTGAAGGTCTGGTTTTCGACGGTGGCGCCGTCCCGGGGGGCCTTGGTCTTAATCCGGGCCAAAATTTCCTGGTAGTTTGCCAGGCAGCGGGAGAACTCCTTTTGCTGGGAGGGGGTTTGCCAGCGCAGGACCTCGGATTCGTGACTGTGGTAAATCTCCCGGGCATGGGTTAAATAGGTTTCGGCCTCATTGAGACTGGCCGCCTGGCGGTAGAGGAAAAAGTTTTTCTCGACCCGGCGCAATTCGAGGATCGTTTGGAACAAGTCGTCGGTGAGCTCGAGAAGCCGCAACCGGTGGCCGATTTCGCGGTGGACCTGGAAGCTGAAGGCCGAGAAAATCAATACCGACAAGAGGCTGAAGAGGAAAGCCAGGATGATCTTGCGCCGAATTTTAAAGGTGGCTTTTTGCATAACCTGACCAGTTCAGAAGGAATTTAACCGCCGCACTCGCCGAAATTTAATCATAACAAGAATCGAGGATTTTTTCTCCCCCGGAGGGCCGGCAGGCAGGGGGGACTAAAAAAATAAAGGCGGGTTCTCCCCGCCCCTGCGCTTGGCCGCTGGCCGGTTTATCTGGGGCCAGAGGACTAACTGCCGTCTTTCCGGGTTTCCTGCATTTTTTCCAGGGCCCGCTGCAGGTTGGTTTTGGCTTCCTGGTAAAAGGTGGGCCTGAGTTCCAGGGCCCGCTGGAAGCATTTGGCGGATTCTTCGTAACGCCCATCCATGAAGTAGTACACCCCGATATTGTTATAGGCCTGAGCCTCGTCCCCCGCCTTCATGAAGGCCTCCAAGGCCTGAGGATACTGCTTCTGGGCCGCCAGGGCCCGTCCCAGCAGTTGGTTGACCTTTTGGTCCTGGGGGGCCAGGGCCAGGGCCTGCCTGAGGTCGGCCACGGCCTGGGGATAATTTTTTTGCTGCAGGTAGGCCTGGGCCAGGGCGATGTACGAGGATAACTGTCGGGGATCATCCCGGATGGCCATTTTCAGGGCCAGAATGGCGCGATCGGGCCGGCCGGACTCCAGGAAGGTGACCCCCAGGAGGTGTTGGGTCTTGGCCCGCCTGGGGTCCTGAGCCAAAACATACTGAAATTCGTCGATGGCCAATGGATAGTTTTTGCCTTGGAGGTGGACCAGCCCCATGGCTTCGTGGGCCTGGAGCATCTCCGGCTGGTGCACCAGGACCAGGGCCAGTTCTTTTTGGGCGGGCTCCAACTTGCCGGACAGGAGAAAAAGGACCCCCACTTTGTAGTGCAGGTCATAGCGCTCCGGGTGCTCCTGTAGGATTTGCATATAATTGATCAACGAATTTTCGAAGTTTCGGTTTTGCAGGGCTGAATCGCCGAGGGCCTCAAGTCGGTCTTCGGGCACCTGTTCCGGCGGCTTGGGTTTCTGGTCAGGCCAAGGGTTGTGGAGGGCCTGCAATTTTTCCACCTGATCCGGGGGCAGGGGCTGCACCGCAGGAATTTGTTGGGATTTCTTAGAACAATGGCTCGCTAACAGCGGCAAGGCCAATACCAAAACTGCGGCGGCCAGCCGTCGGAGCGGAGGCGAGGCCGCCATCATTTCCCCTCGGCAACCAAACGCGCCATCAGCTGGGGGCGTTGCAGGAGATCGGCGCCTAAAAGGATTTTGATGTCCATACCCCTCTTAATCTTTTGGCTGGGCGCCAGTTCGGCACCCGGGAAAACCGTGTGGGCCACGGCCTGGGCGACTTTTTCCGCCCCGGGCCGGTAATAAATTATGGTCGTGGCGGCGCCGAAATCCACGTGATTGCCGATGAAGGCCACGGTGAAGCCTTGCTCCCGGAGGAGGGAGCGGGTCTCATGGGCCAGATTTTTGGTCCAGGTGCCGTTCCTGACCTCAATGGCCGTGTTCACCAGTTCTTCGCAAGTCAGGAAGGGCGGCGCGGGAGAGGTGGGATGCAGGGCCACAATTGCCTCGGACTCGGGCGGCTGGGGCGGCGGTGCCGGGCCGGCCTTGGCCGGTTTCACCTTGAGAGGTTCCCGGCGGGCGGCGGGCGGTTCCGCCCCGGTCCTGGCGGCCTTGAGCTTATCGGCGGCAAGAGGAGCCGCGGCGACGGGTGCGGCAGCCGGCGCGCCCTGGTTCAGGCGGGCCATGAACTGGGGGTTTTCCAGGAGATCATGCCCCAGGAGCACCTTAATATTCATGCCCTTCTTAATCTTTTGGCTGGACGCCAGTCCGGCTCCCGGGAAGAGGGAGCGGGCCACGGCCTGGGCGACTTTTTCAGCGCCGGGCCGATAATAAACCATGGTGGATGCCGCGCCGAAATCCACGTGATTGCCAATAAAGGCCACGGTGAAGCCTTGCTCCCGGAGCAAGGAGCGGGTCTGATGGGCCAGATTTTTGGCCCGGGTGCCGTTCCTGACCTCGATGGCAGAGCCCACCAGTTCGGCGGAGATTAAGGGAGCCGGACCGGGTGGGGGCGCCGCCTGGGGAGCCGGAGCCGGGGTTGCGGCGGCGATGGCCAGTTGGGGCTTAGCCGCGACCGGAACTGGTGCCGCGGGTTTTACCTCGACTGGGGCTGGCGTGGGCGCTACGGGTTTTGCGGCCACCTGCCGGGCGGGCTCTTTAGGAGCCACGGGTTGAGCCGGAGTGGGTTTTTCGGCCGGAATCGGAGCTGCCACCGGGGCAACGGCCGCGACCGGGGCCGGGGTTGGGGTTAGCCTGGCCGCGGGAGGCGCGGGCCGGGTCACGGCAGCCTGCTGCCGGGCCTCCGGCTGAGGCCTGGCCGCGAGCAGGGCCGGGGCCGGGCCCGAAGGTTTTGCGGCTACCGGTCTGACGGGCTCTTTAGGGGCGACCGGTTGAGCCGGGGTGCGAACCTCGGCGAGAAGCGGGGCATGGGACCCGGAGACGGCGGCTTGAGGCGTTGAGGCAAGGGGCGCCCCGGCCATGGAGGACGCGGGTGCGGGCCTCCGGGCATACACGGCGCGGTCAGACATGCCGAGAGCCGCCAGGGCCTGGCTCACCATGGCGTCAGCGGCCGCGGCGTCGCCGGTTTCCTGCCAGAGCCGTTGGGCCTCGTCCTGGCGGCCGAGACGGCAATAGAGGAGCCCCAGGTTGTTGCGGGCCGCCTTATTCTGGGGATCACGGGCCAGGGTCTGGCGAAAGCAGATCTCAGCCTCCTGCCAACGGCCCTCCCGGTAATAAGAGAAACATAAATTATTGGCCAGGACGGGATTGTCCCCGTGCCGGGTAAGGGCCTCCTGGTAAAGCTGGCGGGCCGCCTCGAATTTTCCCTGGTCTTCATAGTGCTGGGCCAGTAAATTGACGATCTGGAGATTGTCGGGATTTTGTTGAAGGGCTTGCTCCATTTCCATGAGGCCCAACTCGGGTCGCCCCATCAAGGCGTAATAGTGCGCAGTGCGCTCTAACCGGGAGATTTCCCCGGAAGACAGGAGCAGGGTGGGAAAGGAACCGGGGGTTGCTTCCATCCGACCATAACCCGACCCCCGGGCGGTGCAACCAGCCACCCCCAACGACCAGGCCCCCAAAAGGACCAGCACGGCCAGGCCGGCCGCCACATATCCGTATGCTGAGCTGCGACTGACAGAACGAGGCAATCCCGGGCCGATCACGGGTGGACGCGCAGCGCGGGGGCCGTGAGGCCGAGCCCCCGTGGCGACGCCTGGTTTTTGCTCTCCCCCATTAACCATGTGGTTCTCCCCCCCTGGTGACTTTCAGGCCCGCCTCGCCTTCCCTGGCGAGGCGGGGAGTATGGTTCATTGAGTGAGCAACTTCATTTCCAGGCCCTTCTTCTCTTCACCCTTAAAGGTCTTGTCGTACTGTTCCTGTTCGTTGGCCACGGCCTGGGGCGGCAGCCCCACCGCCGGCTTCGGGTTGAAGCCGGCCTGGGGGTTCACTACCTGCTGGGCGATATTGTTGCGCACCGAATTGCCGTAATCCATCTCCAGGGCGCTGGGCGGGTAGCACCCGGCCAGCCCCAGGAGGGCCAGCCCCAGCGTCAGACAAATCAAGACTTTGGGAGTTTTCATTTCCATTGTGTGCATGGCTTTCTCTCCGGCGCCGGGCGCCTATTTCAGGGACTGGTGGCCGAATTCCGGCGGCAGCGGTGCCGCGGGTGCGGGTGCGGGCGCCGCGGTCGGCGACGGCTTCTGCCGGCCCTGGTCCAGCCCCAGCAGGTAGGCTTCGACGTCCGAGGGATCCAACCACTTATCCGTGGGCAACCGCGCCGCTCCCGGCGCCATGGGCTTCACCAGATGGGGGGTCACCAGGGCCACCAGTTCCGTCAGGTTCGTCTGGTACTGGGTGGAGCGGAACAGGGCCCCCAGGACGGGAATATCCCCCAGCACCGGAAACTTGTTGATGACATTATGGGATTGGTCGGACAAGAGTCCGGCGATGGAGAAGGTCTGTCCGTCGTTCACCTCTATCTGGGTGTTCATCTCCCGGGTCAGCAGCCCCGGGACCGTGTAACTAGCTGTAATTATGGCATTGCTATAATCCAGCTCGCTGACGATGGGATGGACCTTGATGGCGATCTTGTCAGCGTCCAACACCGTGGGGGTAAACTCCAACTGCACCCCGTACGGTTGAAACTGGATGGTGATGGTGGCGGACCCGCCGATGCCGCTTTGGGGTACCGGGTAGGGAAACTGGCCCCCGGCCATGAATGAGGCCTTCTGGCCGCTGGTGGTCACCAGGTTGGGCTCGGCCAGCACCCGGCCCAGATTATTCTGCTTCAGGAGGTTCAGGAAAGCGGTCCACAGGAGGCCACCGGCTTTCCAGCCGGCCAAGGCGCCGATATTCGACGTCAGGCCCTGAGTGAAGACCGTTCCCGGGGCCCCGGACAGGCCTGGTGAAGATGTAGGGCCAATAGACGGGTTGATGGTGCGGCCCAGCGCGGAAATGGCCCCCAGAGCGTTGAGCTGATTCACGCCAAAGTTGCCGCTGGAGCCCACCGCGGTAAAGTTGATGCCGATCTGTTGGGCCACCGTCCGGCTAATCTCGGCTATACGGACCTCCAGCAGCACCTGCTGCACGCCGCCCACGTGCATGACGTTCACCACCTTATCCTTCTTGCCGCCGGCATAGGGCAGGGCCAGGCTCAGGGCGGTGCTCTGGGCCACGGGCCCCGAGATCTCCCCGGACAGGACGATGGCGTCCCCCGCAGCCTCCGCCCCGATCTTTTCCTTGGGCAGGATCTGGTGGAGCTTCTCCTTCAACAGGGTCAGGTCGGCCTCCACCGTGACGGTGGCGGAGGTGAAGCGGGACTTGCCCCACATGCTGATGTTGGTCGCGCCCGGGGCCAGGGCGTTGATGTAGATCTCCCGCTCGTTGATGAGAATGAGGTCGGCGATGTCCGGATCGGCCACCGAGATGCGGGTGAGGGCAAACGGGGTACGCAATACCTTGGAGCGCCCCACCTTAAGACGGAGAATCTGGTTGATCTCCTGGTTATTCATGCGATCCAACAAGTCAGCCCCCTGGGCCGGCATGGCAGCCAGGAAACCCAGGATTACCCCCCACCACAGCCACAACCACCTTCGGGCTGGTCTCTTCACAACTGCATCCCCCCTCGTGGCTCGCCAGTTTCCCCCACTGATTTGAGCCACATCAAAGTCCAAAAGCAATAGTATTTTTTTGTACTTTAGAGGTTGTATTCTATTTGTCAACTATTTTTTTACAAAGATGCAGATAAAATTAACAAGAACCCCGGATTATTTTATTTTTAGATCAGTATCACGATCGAATTGCCTAAAATTGCCAGTTCCGGTAAGCGCGAGTTTCACAGAAAGGCGAGTAAACCGGGACCGTGAGCCACGCTGCAAAGCGGTACAGAAAGGCCAAACGGCGGATGTCATAATAGCTTGAGAGTCAGCAAAAAATTTCCCCTGAGGCGGCCGCTTAACACCATGATACTGTCCCCAGGTTCTGGTCCCGATGTTGTGGAAAGAGTTACGCCATACAAACATAATCCGGGGAAATGCCCCCTCTCCATCAGGGTTTTCGGTTCATGCCGAAGGGATTGGCGAGCTGTTGCATAAAGAAGTTAAACCAGTCACCAACCAAGCACCATAGGGAAACCCCTGATATTGGCGGTCAATAAACCTACTTGTTGCCGGGAAAAAGGAAAAAACCGCCGAGAGGCAGAGCCGGCAACCACGCGGATAATATAAATCTGGAGGGATAAAATAGATTAAAATAACTGACCGGAAGATTTCAAGGGCAATGGCCGGAAGATCATCCCGAAAGAACTCGGCCCTAATCATAGGAAAAGGTGATGGCGGTGGAAAATTTGATCAGGGAAGTGACGATGATAAACGCGGCGACGGCGATCGGCAGCGAGAGCAGGGGGTAGATGATGATACGATACCGGGGAGAGCGCTTGAGGCGAGCCCGGAGCCATTTTAGGGCCCGGACAAACTCCTCTGAAAAAAAGATAATGATCAGCAAAAAACCGGCATAAAAAGGGATGGCCCTGATAACGTTATTCTGGAAACTATTGGTTGGAGAGGCGACGCCCCCCTTTTTTCACCCAGATCCGCTCTCGCAACCATGGCAATTATTTAATAAAAATTTACTGTTGCCGGGGTGCGACCCGGGGTAAAAGAGTAGACGGGTGGGCAAAGTTGCATTATAATGAATTATTTAAAAACGCAGGTCAGGCTTGGCGATGGTGCGTGGCAAACAGGTCGTGGCAGGGCTCGGATTGGCCGGGTTAATGCTGGTATTGGGGTATGGTCTGCTGGGAGAACCCCGTCCGGGCCGGGAGGCAGACCGCGCCTGCTTCTGGCCGGGCGACCTCGCGCCCGCGGCCCCCAAGGCTGCGGGTGAGGCAGGCAGTCAGGTGCCCCCGGCGATAGTACTCCAGCCAGAGGTTGCCGGGAAGAACCCCGGCCAGACTGGGTGGGTGACGGTCAGGGAGAGAGATGGCCAGCCGCCCCGGTTACCGGTTCAGGTTGCGACCCTGGTCAGACGCCAAAACCTGGAAAAGGTGATTGAGAAATACGCGCGGCAGTATGGGGTGAATGAAGACCTGGTGTGGGCCGTGATTCGCCAGGAGTCGGGCTTTAATCCCTATGCCGTCTCTCCCAAGGGGGCCATGGGACTGATGCAGTTGATGCCGGGGACTGCGGCCCTGATGGGAGTAACCGACGCTTTTGATGTGGAGCAAAACATTGCCGGGGGCATCAAATATCTGGAACGGTGCCTCAGCCGATTCAACCAGGATGTCAGCCTGGCCCTGGCCGCGTATAACGCCGGGCCGGATAATGTGGTGAAATACCAGGGATGTCCGCCGTTTCCGGAGACGCGGCAGTATGTCGCGAGCGTCCTTAAGGCCTATGCCGGGGAGTCGATTCGGGAAGATCTGAAGCTCATCGGCCTCATTCCGGTGGTGGAGGAAGATGAGCTTGATCCAGGAAACCCGCAGGGATTAGCCTGGAAGGTCCGCCGGGCCCAATGGCGAATTGCGACGCCACAATGCAAGCTCGGCTCTCCCCGCTGGAAAGTGAGCCTGGTGCCTTTCTGAGGCGATGGGCGTGCCCCGGCTTGGCGACAGGCTTTGCGGCCCACCCATGCACCCATTTCATGAAAAAAATATTATGAGAATAGAGGCAATTTATTCTTGAGGGGTCTGAGGTAATTTATGAAGAGCAAAGAGTTTTCCCGGTGGAATGCAGCCGTCTGGGTCGTGGCCCTGCTGGTGGCCGTCTCCTGCTGTGCCTGCAGCAGCATGGAGGAGAAACGGGATAAGTTCATGGCTTCCGGGCAAGCGTTATACGAGCAGGGAGACTATAAACGGGCTCGCCTGCAATTCCAGAACGCCTTGCAGATTGATCTCAAATTTGCCCAAGCCGACCTGTGGCTCGGGAAAACGGAGCTCAAGCTAAGAAATCCCCGGGGGGCATACGGGGCCTTGAATAAAGCCGTGGAACTCAACCCCAATCTCACCGAGGCCCAAGTCCTGTTGGGTGATATTCTGTTACTGGCCAAACAGTTGGACAAGGCCCAGGAACAAGCGGAGATCGCCTTAAAGCAGGAACCCCAAAATATCGACGCCTTAATGTTGTCCGCATCGGTGGCCGCGGTGCGGAACCAGCCCCAAGAAGCCCAGAAGAAGCTGGCGGAAGTGCGCCGGCTGGACCCCGGCAAGGTCTCGGCCTATCTCCTGGAGGCCTCTATCCTGATGAAGGAGAAGAAATCGGAAGAGGCCGCAGCCCTATTGGAAAGCGGCATTAAGGCCAATCCTAAAAACATGCCACTCTATGTCGCCCGGGCCGGCCTGGCGGACACCAACAAGCAGTTCGAAGTCGGAGAGTCATTTCTGCTGAAAGCGATCGAACAGGAACCCAAGAACGTCGACTTGTATAACCAGGTAGTCCGCCATTACTTAATGGCCGGGCAGAAGGATAAAGCCGAGGCGGCCCTGCGCCAGAGCGTCAGCCTGGACCCGGACAGCGAGAAACCGGTCATCATGCTGACTCGCTTCCTGGTCAGTCAAGGGCGGCGCCAGGAGGCGGAAAAAACCCTCCAGGAATTTGCTCAGGGGCATCCGGACAATTATGCGGCCCGCTTCGGCCTGGCAGAATTTTATTTGGCCCTGCGGCGGCAAGGGCAGGCCGCGCAAGTGCTGGAGGCAATCATCAAACAGGACCCCGCCGGACTTAACGGGGTTCAGGCCAAAAATGAACTGGCTCGCCTTAAAATAGCCCAGAACCATATCTATGAGGCCGAGCAACTGGTCAAGGAAATCCTGAAGGCGCATCCCAAGGACATACAGGCCATAGAAGCCCGGGGGATCATCGCGTTGAGCAAAAAAGACGGCTTGACCGCGGTGGATAGTTTCCATATCCTCACCCAGGATCGGCCCCAAGACCCCCAGGTCTGGCTGCTCCTGGCCAGGGCCAACCTCCTCAATAAGGAGGAGGGGCTGGCGAAGGAAAACGCCAAAAAGGCGCTGGAGCTTAAACCGGACTTCATGGATGCCAGGAAATTCCTGTACGGCCTCTTTCTCCAGGCCAAGGATTATGACGGCGCCATTAATGCTATCCAGGGTTATCTGCGGTTCAACGGCAAAGACATTGCCAATCTGGTCACGCTGGGGGAGGTCTATGCCATCAAAGGTGATAATGCCCAAGCCAGGGACACCTTCCAGAAAATCATTGACCAGGATCCCAAGAACCCCCAGGGATATTTTCAAATGGCGAGGCTAGCCTTAAAAAATAAGAAGATGGATGAGGCCCTGAAGTACGCGGACAAGGCTGTGCAGGAACAACCGAACTTCCTGCCCGCCTTACAACTCGTGGCGGCCATCTACCAGGAGCAGAAGCAGCCTGAAAAGGCCCTGGCGGCAGTGCGCCAGACTCTGGCCCGCAGTCCCAAAAACCCCCAGTTGCAGCAAATGTTGGGCGAACTGCTGTTGGTCCAGAAGCAGCCCCAGGCCGCCATCGCCCCCCTGGAAGAAGCCCTGAGCCTGAATCCCCAGCAGGTATCCGCCCTGCAACTGTTAGCCCTGGCCTACCAACAAATGCCCAATTCAGATAAGGCCCTGGAGCAATTGGAAGCGAAGACGGCCGACCCCAAGTCGTCCCCCATCTTCTCCCTGGTATTGGCCACGGTCTATGAGCGGCAGCAAAAGTTTGATAAGGCAATCAATCTCTATAACAGCCTGCTGGCCCGAAACCTCTTTGCCTCCCTGGCGCGCAACAATCTGGCCTACCTGATGGCAGAGCACCAGCCCACGGCGGAAAACCTGGCCCGGGCTCAGAAGCTCTCATCTGAAACTTTGGAGGAGTACCCCGAAGAACCCAGCTTTTTGGACACCATGGGCTGGGTCCTGAGCAAGCAGGAAAAATACGCCCAGGCCAAGACCTACCTGGAAAAAGCGATGGAGAACACCCCGGATCAACCGGCCATGCTGTACCATTTGGCGTATTGTGAAGCCAAACTGGGAGAGACGGCCGCGGCCCGGGTAGCCTTACAAAAGGCTCTGGACCGCAAGGGCACCTTTGCGGAGCGGGACGCGGCCCAAAAGCTGCTGGACAGTCTCCCCGCGGAAGGGAAGTAGGCAGATATCGGTCAGCCACCGGTGGGGAGAAGCTCCGCCCCAGGGGCGGCGAGCCCCGGGCTCCTCTGTGGCAGGGAAGGGAGGGGTTTTTGCCTATCCCCTCTCACGGTAAGCCTGCCGGACCTCAAGACACCTCCAGGCCATCTAGGAGCCGTTGATAGATAGGGCCGTTTTGCAGGAAAGCACACAACCATGGTTGATGCCGCAACAATGCCGCTCTATGGCGTAATTCTGGCCGGGGGATCGGGGACCCGGTTTTGGCCTCTGAGCCGGTCCCAATACCCCAAGCAGGTCCTGCGCCTGCTGGGCTCCGAATCCCTGCTGCAAACCACGGTGGAACGCCTGCTCCCCCGGATTCCCGCCAAGCGCCTGGCGGTGGTGACCAACGCCGGCCAGGCCGAACTTATCCACCAGGAATTGCACCGCAAGGGCTGGGATGAGGTCCGCATCTGGATTGAACCCGAGGGCCGGAATACCGCGGCGGCGGTGGGTCTGGCGGCGATTTACCTGGGAGAGGAGGCCGAGGACGCGCTCATGGCGGTGTTCCCGGCCGATCATTTCATCCGGGACCAGGCCAGTCTGCTCCAGGCCCTGGACCTGGGGGCGGTCTGGGCCCAGGCCGGCTATCTGGTGACCTTCGGTATTCCGCCCACGCGTCCGGAGACGGGCTATGGGTACATCATGCAGGGGGCTCCCCTGGATGACCAGGGGAGGGTATACCGGACCGCCCGGTTTATCGAAAAGCCCCCCCTGGACCGGGCCCGGGAGTTTGTGGCGGCAGGGGGATACTATTGGAATAGCGGCATCTTTGTCTTTCGCCGGGATGTCTTGCTGGCAGCTTTTGCGCGTTATTTGCCGGACCTGTACCGGGAACTGGCCCGGCTGCAAGTCGAGGAAAACCGGCCAGCCCTTGCCGAGGTCTATCAAAAATGCCCCAGCATCTCGTTGGATCACGGCATCCTGGAGAAGGCCGACAATGTGGCGGTGGTGCCGGTGGCGATGGGCTGGAACGACGTGGGGACCTGGGAGGCTCTGCACGAGATCTTCCCCCGGGATGAGCGAGCTAACGTAATGCTGGGCCGGGTGCAGGACCAGGATAGCCAGGACTGCATTTTCGTGGCCCAAAACCGGCTGGTGGCCACCATCGGTTTAGAGCGGATTATCGTGGTGGATACCCCGGATGCCACGTTGGTCTGCCACCGGGACCGGGCCCAGGAGGTCAAAGACCTGGTGGCGGAATTGCACCGGCAACATCTGGTGGAATCGGTGCAACACACCACGGTGGAGCGTCCCTGGGGCCGCTATGTGGTCATGGACGAGGGGCCGAGTTTTAAGGTGAAACGGATCGAGGTGGACCCAGGGAAAAAGCTCAGTCTCCAGGTGCACCAGCACCGGGCGGAACACTGGGTGGTGGTCACGGGCACCGCCCGGGTCACCATCGGCCAGGAGACCATGCTGGTGGGGAGCAACCAGAGCATCTACATCCCCCAGAAGACGCCGCACCGCCTGGAAAACCCTACGGTGGAGCCCATCCAACTCATCGAAGTTCAGACCGGGGCCTACCTGGAAGAAGACGATATCCAGCGCCTGGAGGACGATTACTGGCACCCGGATAAGATCTAGAGAGCCAGTGGCAAGACAGCGAGGCAGAATCAGGAGATTTTTAGGAGGTTCACCCTGCCAGACGCAGGCTCTTTTAGCCGGCAAAACCCACCTGCTTCATCCGAGCCATTCTTCCATAAACCGGGGATGACAACCGCCCCATCTTAAAGAGGCCCTGAGGAAGGCCATCACCGGCCCCAGCCGAAGAGGACGATACGGATGGTCTTGAGCAGAATGGCCAGGTCCAGAAGCAAACTCATATTCTTGATGTAGTAGAGATCATATTGGAGCTTTTCTTTGGTTTCTTCCAGGGTGGCGCTATAAGAATGCCTGACCTGGGCCCAACCGGTTATCCCCGGTTTGATGAGGAGCCGATAGCTATAGTACGGGAGACGCTCTCTATGGGCCGTAACTACCTGTTCTCCTTTGGAGTCGCCGGCGCGGCGGGCCGGCTGCAGGACCGGGACCAATTGGGAGAACTCCTGGATAAAGACGGGCCGCTCGGGCCGGGGACCGATAAAACTCATCTCCCCTTTCAAAATGTTGATGAGCTGAGGCAATTCATCCAAGCGGGCTTTACGTAAGAACCGGCCCACGCGATTGACTCGCGGGTCCCGGCGCTTGGCAAACTGCGGACCGGCGCTCTCGGCATTCTGGATCATGGTGCGGAATTTGAGGATCTGGAAGGGCTTGCCATCCTGCCCCAGGCGTTTCTGATGAAAGAAAACCGGCCCCGGGGTGTCCAGTTTGATGGCGATAGCAATGAAGATCCAAAGCGGCCAGGTGAGGGCCAAGCCCACCGCGGCCAAAGCCAGGTCCGTGATCCGTTTGAAGTGCCGGTAGTATACCTTGGTGCTGTTCAAGCTGTGGATCAGGAGCCAGGCATCGGCAATGTGATCGGTGGGAATCTTTGAGGCCAAGAGTTCATAGAGACTGGGCATGTCGACGAGCTCGACCCCGATGAGCGAAAGGCGGACGAGGCTATTGATCAGGGCAGAAGATTTGTCATGGGTTATGGCCACCACCACCATGCCGATATGATGCTGGGCGATCAACTCATCTAACTGGCTGGAGTTTCCCAGGACCGGGACGCCATCGAGGCTGGCGTCCCTTTTTTGCGGGTCGTCATCCAGGAACCCGGCGACTACGAAGCCGCTGTTTTTAAGTTGGGTGATGATTTTCAGGATTTCTTGTCCGGCGCGGCCCGCGCCCACAATCAACACCTTTCTTTTAAGGCGGGCCTGCAAAGAAACCGCCGAAAAGGTGTAGCGCCAGACCGCCATGAGCCACACGAAGGCGACCCCCTGCCATTCGATAAAACCGTAGCCAATCACATGCCCCCTGGGTAAAGAGGAGAGTAGGAGCACCACCAGGGTTCCGATGAGACACGATAAAATTACCTGACTGATATTTTCCCGCCGCCGAAAATCCACGTAAGGGTCATAGAGATTGGCCACGTAAAGCACTAAGAGGTAGGCTATCCCCAACAGCATCAAGGGAAAGGGAAAGATTTCGATGAACAGCCACGGCATCTCGATCTTGCTGCGGCTCAGGCAAAAACCGAGGGGCACGGACAGGCAGTACATGACCGCATCTCCTGCCAGCAACAGGAAGGGCCATTTGGAAACCGGTGAGCCCCAGACTTTGACCATTAATTCACCAAGCCAATGAAGAGGTTGGGACCAAGGAGGCAGTCCGCAGGTGGAATTCCCTGCCGCCCCCCTGCACCAGGGCGCCAGCCCCCCGGGTTTTTCTGGTTATCAGTTGTCGCGGGTGGCCGCCACTACCGCGTAAGGGTATCATCAGCGTAAAGCAGAATTCCGGGGAACGCGGCGCCGTGCACAACTTCCCGGGCCGGCTGGGACGGTTACCGTCAAAGTGGTCCAGAATCAGTATCATATCTATACTACTCTAAAGACATTAGAGCAAACCGGCAATAGTTAATACCCCCAATAGCCAGCTGTTTTCCCCGTATTGAGCCAGGGGTGAGGTAAGACTGTTACCCCGAAGGGCAGATTTTTCCCTTTTCCATAATTTTCCCCCGGTGAAATTTTCAGGAAGTTAGTATGCAGTTTATTATTTGTGAAGTTTGTTGAACATGGGGAATCCACTGATTTTCTGATGCGATTTACCTGAAATGAGGCAGAATGGGTCTGTAGGCTGTAAGAGGCGCATAATATTGGGGGATCTGCGGCCAGAGGGCGGCAAGGGGCTGCCCCCCGAAAACTGATCCACAGGTGATGTGAGCGTGGTGGATCGAGGGGAGACCGGGGGGATACGCATCTCGGCGGTGGGCTGGGCCACAAAATATTACCTGTGGGTATTTATCCCCCCGGGCCAGCTCGCCTAATAGTGAAAGAGCTCCTGGAAATGCTTTTCTAATTTTTCAACCATTTTTTCTCTTGTATAATATTTGGCTGCGGGGCGCTAAATTTTATCGGGGCGGGGTCCATTTTGCTACCCGCTTCCCCCTGAGGAAAGCCATGACCGCAGCAAATGCCACGGCATTTTGCAGGGTGAATTGATAGGGTAAGTGTACCAAAGGAGCCTTAAGGTTCAGGAAATCCAAGAGCCAGCCGAGCCCTGCCAGGCCGTAAAATATCATCTGGGCCAGGAACGAGGCAAACCAGAAGGACGATGTGGGCAGCAAAGCCAGGTTGGCAACGAGGACCGCTCCTTGCAGAGGAAAAGCGTAAAAGCGGGCGGTCTTATGCCAGAACAACACCTGCCGGAGATGCCAGGGCAGTTTTTGGCGGTAAAGGGAGATGGTGGTCAGGGATCGTATGATGGTACGATGTCTGCGGCGGAGGATGGCCTTTTGGTCGGAAGGAAAAAGTGACCGGACCTTCGCTTCTTTGTCGAATATGGTGGCGTAACCCTGAGCCAAGACCATAAGAGGCATGGCGAAATCCGTGTTGACTTCGGGAGGCAAGCTCTGAAATAGCTCCCTCCGCATCATAATAAACTGTCCTGGACAAGAAACCAGCCAGCCGAGATGCCCTTCCGCCTCCCTGATGGAGTTTTCTATGCGCCAAAAAAACCCTTCAGCCTGACTGGCGCTACCGGAGCCCAACCAATAGGAAATTTTTCCACCCACCAACCCTACCTGAGGATCAGCGAAAATCCTGGCGGCCTTGGCCAAAATTCCCGGCTCGAACTTGGTGTCAACATCGGTAAAGCACAGTATACTACCGGTAAATTCCCCGGAGTTAAAGGCTAAATTAATAGCATTATTTTTACCACAATTAGTTTCAATGGGGAATAACTTGACATTCTCATTATTTTCTGATAGCTGGTTGACAATCTGGTTTGAACTATCAGTAGAGCCATCGGATATTACCAAGATAGTGAGTTTTTCATCAGGATAATCTTGGTATAATTTATCTTTAATGCTCATCTCAATAATATTAGCTTCATTATAACAAGGAATTATTATTTGGACTTCTGGTAATTGATTGTATGACTCTCCATTATTGTATTGGTTAAGTGGATGTATCAACTTGATGAGAAGTTTTAATAGTAAAAGAAATCCCGCATAAACACATAAAATGGTTAATGATCCTGCCCAGAAAATTGTTGCCCAAATGAACTCTGAAACCCCAGGCATCTCAGATTTCTCTTTGTTTTAGCAATGAGTAACTATAGGGGTAATTGATTAGAGGAAGCAGACATCACTGGGCTAGTCCCTACAAAGGAGGTAGCTCATGGCCATCCGAAACTTGCGGCCGGCTGTCAAGGCAATCGTTCCTTCCCCAAAATTCGGTCCATCTGAACAATTAAGTTTCACAAATGAAAATTGGGTTAGAATATCTTTATTTAATTTTAGTAATTTTTATTAACAGATATTTGTTTTTTATATCATTCTTTATTAAGGGGGTAATTTCATACAATTTGGAGATTCTTGCCAACCGAGTTATAGTCTTGGCATAAAATTCGAATATCTTCCCTTTGGTGCCGCCCTCTTTATTGATTAAATAAGAATCCGTTTGCTCGTAATATTGAGGGGCGGAATCTGATTGATTCATTATATGATATTTAATTATATATTTTGGCAAATTCCAAAAATAATATACTATACATTTATGATATAATGTTCTTTTTATTTCATTAATGCAGCCAATTCTTAAATTACAATTTTCAATCGTCTCAATTAAATCAATTATATTATCAAACCATGTAATACCATGATGTTTTTCTAATGACTCGTTTGGAAAAATGATTATAGCAATCCCTTCTTGCTTAAGGTGTCTTTGAATAAAAGAAAAAAAGGCTTGTCCTGATTCCACATGTTCCAGTGTATCTGCTGAAAATATAATATCGAATTCTCTATTCAAAGAAGATGATGGATTGCAAGCATCCAAACATTTTAATATTATCCCATCAAAAGATCTAAATTTATTGGCTAAAAAATGTATATTTGTCGTGAAATATCAACGCCATAGTATTCTTTGATATTATCATATAATAAATTTATCATTGCACCTGATCCGGCGCCAATCTCTAATACGGATGCATCTTTGCTGAATGGAATGTTGTCCAACAGGAGATAACTCCGGGTATTAAAACCGTGATACAGATTCGGCGGAAATTTCCTGGAAGATCTATGCATAATCTTTATTATACTATATCGTTTTTATTTTACAAACCACCGCCCGAAACTTACCACTTGGTTCCCGGGGCACCTCCGTGACCTCATGCAAAATGATCTCCACTGGCCCTAATCTGGCCTGCAATTGCTCGATAAGAGAGCGTGCGTGCCGGGCGGTGAATTGCGGCATCGGGACATAATGGACCCGGATTCGCCGCAACGATTCTTGAATAATTTGGGCTTCCCGGATGGGGAGGTCCCCTTTAAAAACCGGGTCCAGGCGGCCGATGCGCCGGCCGTCGGTAGTGAACAGAACGTCGTCGATCCTACCTTCAACCAGCGCCAGTACTGGTAAAGTCCTGCCGCATGGGCATGAGGTTTGCCCATCGGAAAGCGCGCCCCTATCCCCCACCCGATAGCGGATCAACGGCATATCCTGGTTTATCAAAGAAGTTCCCACCATATCGCCGGTGTTCCCGGGGGGCAAAGGATTTTCCCCCTCGAGTACTTCGATAACCCCCACTTCCGGCCAGAGATGCAGGGTGCCATGCAGACATTCCATGGCCCCGGCCACAAGTTCCGTCATGCCATAATTTTCCCGGAGGGGGCATTGGAAGGCCGCGCCTATGGACTGCCTCTGGTAGTCAAAAACCGGTTCAGCGTTGGCTATGGCCACCGTAAGCTTAATATCCTGTCTTTTCAAGGCCAAAATTTCCAGGGCCAAGGCATACAAGGACGATGTGTAGCCCCAAATGTACTTGACCCGATGACGGACCAGGGCATCAAGATAAAAGGGGATAAGGTCGGGGGCCAGGTGATAGGACGACATGTAAAGCTGGTTAAGACCAGCATTCCAGACCCAGAAAGGGGGGCGACGCTGCCATACCGGGGTGACCAGCTTCCCCCCCAGAATCGCCCAGCGATCATGAAATGTCACACCGTGCCACCGGCGATTTCGTGCCTCGAATAAAGCGTAGTAAGCTCTTTCGGTGGCGGGACTTCTCCATAAGGTCAGGGGCTTCCCGCTGGTGCCGCTAGTATGGTAGGGAATCATCCGCTGAGTATTGCAATCCTCTGCCACAAAGGCCCGGGGATTTGCCCGGAGCGGTTCTTTTTCCAGAATCGGCCAGTTTTCCAGATATTCCCAGGAGGCCAGGTCCCCCTGGCGCCGACGCTGGGCCCACTGCTCCCGATAATAAGGCACCTGGGTGGCGGCCCGGCTCAATACCATGGCCAAGCGTTCCCCTAGCCAGGCCTGCCACTGCGTCGCGGACCATTTCTCCCGCGTTATGGCTTCCTCCACCAGTCGCTCCGTCTCCGCACCATAACGTCGCCGGCGTAAACCGTAGCCCTGGAAACTGGCGGCGAGCACCTTTAACGGGTAAGGAAGCCGGTGGTAAAGTAGTAATAATTTTTCCGCCCAAGCCATGGCCGCATACCCCCCTTACCCCAAATACCTGACTGGAGCAAAAAATGATGACTTCTTGTGAGTGGCAAAGGCCCACCCGTGCCTTCTTCGTTCTCAGGATTCCTAATGACCAATCTGGGTTAAGATCTTGGGGAAATAAAAAAAGTGATTACGCTGATCGTTAGCATCGCATCCGTAAATCCCCAGGTCCGCACCATTGAACACTAATTTGCCGTATGGCATATCGTAGACTTTAGAGAAGACCCCGTTGGTAGGGTCGATCCGGTAGAGATGGTCGCCGACAAACATCCAGCCGAAGTTATCGGGTCCTTTGACCAAGCGCCAGGCATATCTTTGTTTGGAAGTACTGGTTTGGGCACCAAAGGCCCAACCGGCCACCCCTATCGGCTGGTCAAAGAGAATATCCCCGGTGGAGACGCGGAGCTTGGTCACCCGGCTGACGTTGCCGGTGGCGTCATCAATAGAGGCCTGTACCACTAAGAGATTATCGTCGGCGACCGCGATGATGGCATCGAACAGGCCAGGCCTTAATGTCCAGGTATGTTCCAGGGTCCTGGTGGCCGCGTCAATCACATAAATCTTATTGTCAGCCCCGCTCACACAAATCTTGGTGCGGTGGTTGGTCGCGACCAGAGCCCGTAACTTGGTAGCACCGGGCATGAGGCGGGCCTGCAAGGCCGGCACGGTGCCGCTGGTCCCATCCGCCGGGTTGTACCAGACCAGCACGCCGTAATCCGAACCGGTACGGACATAATTGGTGGCGGTCCATACCAGGCCAGCAGCATCGTAATCGGCGGCAAAGTGAAAATGGCCGCTATCCAAAAGGGAAATTATATAGGGGTTCGGACGTTTTGGATCCTTAGGTGAATAGGGCTTTACGTTGCTGGCCGCAAGCGTCCACGGCTTGGCGGGGTCATAGCGGAGGGTCGCTTTGGAGTAGCCGAGCAGGTAAATCTCGCCGGTGGGGTCGTACCTCATGGAGCCGTAAGGACTGATGAACGTGGGGCCTTTTACACTTCTGATATTCTTAACATAATCATAAACCACCACATAATCATTGATTGACACAACTTTGGTCGGAGACAGGCCTACGATTGACATATCGACCTTCTCTCCCCAGGGTCCCGTATAAGGAGCCGATAT
>JBKQVS010000103.1:0-13104 GCA_052139855.1 Desulfobaccales bacterium | reverse complement strand
ATCACAAACAAGCACAGGGCGATCACGACCGCCGCGGCTCCACCGGTATCCTTCAGAAAGCCGATATCTTTTCTCATTTTGCGCCTCCAGATGGGTAATGGCACCGTTATCGAACTCGAAAACCCTGTAGACCGTTAGATTTAAACCGAGCGGGCCTCAAAAACCTGACCCGCATGTCCTCGCGTTATCCGGCAAATTTTCATCTCAACCGCTCCAACAAAATAGCCGGGCCGCCTGAGGCAGGCAACCCGGCTATCTCCATGGACTGAGACCCGTGGCTTTCCGTCCCCCCCTCGCGGAGGGTTTGGCTTTATCTTAATTCATTTTTCAAGCAATAATTGTGCCATCTATTATTAGATAATTAATTCAGATAGTTACCTTTTTAAGCTCTGAGTAAATAAACATAATATGTTTTTTAATGATAAGATATGTGAACAATTGTAACAATATTTTAAACAATTTTCCCCCTGATCCTGGCCTCAGACCACAAAATAGCTGTGGCAGGCCCGGTCCAGGTTCTCCGGGGTGAGACGGGGGGGGAGTTGGTGGAACCGGCAATAATCCAGAACCTGCTCCAGGAGGTCCCGGGGGTGGCAGGCAGTCAGCGGGCGTTGGCCGCCGTCATAGTGCCGGGCCAGGAGGTACTCCACCGCCCCCGGGTCAAATTCCAGGTGGTATTGATGGCAGTAGAGGCGGAAGATCTCCACAAATTGATCCCGGTTGACATAATCCACCTTGACCTTGGAGCGCAGGCGCCGCAAGAAGGCATCATCCAGCAGGGTGAGAGGCTCAAGGTTGGTGGCAAAGACAATGAACTGGTCAAAGGGGATGGCGAACTTCTGACCGGTGCGCAGGCGCAGGAAATCCTGGCGGTTTTCCAGGGGAATAATCCAGCGGTTCAGCAGTTCCTGGGGATCAAGGCGCTGGCGGCCGAAATCGTCCACGATAAACACCCCGTTGTTGGCTTTCAATTGCAAAGGAGCCTCGTAATATTTGAGGGTGGGCTTATAAGCCAGGTCCAGCATATCCAGGGTGAGTTCGCCCCCCACCGTCACCAGAGGCCGGCGGGACCGCACCCAGCGGTGGTCCACTCTCTCCCCGCCCGAGTCCGCCGCCGACCGCGCCTGGGTGATCTCATCAAAGACCTGGATCACCTGGCCGTCCACATAGATGGCGTAGGGCACCAGGATGTCATCCTGCCAAATCCCGCCCAAACATTGGGAGATGACGGTCTTGCCGTTGCCGGGAGGGCCATAGAGGAAGAGGGGCTTGCCGCTTACCGCCGCCACTCCCACGTGCTCCAGGATCTCCGTGGACAGCACCAGTTCCTTTAAGGCCCGCTGGATGTCGTCGGGGGTAACGCCGGCTCCCCCGATACTCTGGCAGGTCACCTGTCGCCAGTAATCTTCAAGCCCCACGGGGGCCGGTCCCGTATAGGCGTCGTATTCCAAAAACTGCGCCGCCTGTCTCCTGCCGCCGTCGCTCAGGGAATGCCGGTTGGCCAGGCTCACCGCACTGACCACCGGATTTTTGGGGTCGGGCCCCCGCACTTCAATCCACTTGGCTCTTTTCAGGTCCTCCAGGACCTGGGAGATAATGCTGGCCGAAACTTTTAAGCGGTCCACCAGATCCCCCAGGGTGAAGATATCCATATAGAAACAGTGTTTCAGGGTAAGCTGGCCCAAAAAGAGCGGCGGCAGGCCTAAGTCCTGGATTGATTGGGGCGCGGCGAGGCTCAGCCCGGCTGCCCCTCCGGGTTCCGGCCCGATACGGCCGTCCGACGCATTGGCGCGGCGGTTATCCCTTTCATGCATGCATATCTCCCGGCCCCTGGCCAACCAGCCTAGGCCGTTCTCCCGTTCAGGCAGCGCCTGCGCCCGCCGGATGATTTCGCCTGGCCTCACATCTCGCCGGTTACCGAGTGTATCGGCAGCCCGGCCGGTTTGGTCCAATTTGTCTTCTCTTGGGGAAAGGAAGGGGATGGCTTTCAGCAGATAGGCTCAAGGGAGGGGTCAGGCGGGGGGTATAACCGTGGGAGATCCCCCATTTTTGCCGGGGGACTTTGGGCCTTACTGATCTTGGCGGGTTGGCTGGTTACTCAGGCTGATCTGCGCAACCCCATACTAAATGGGTACCAGTTCCACCGCGGGGCGGTTGGCCGGAGGGTCGCCGGTCCTCCGGGGTATAGAGGGGCGGTCACCCCGCGGCGGGCGGGGAGATCTTGGCATGGACCTCCCCCTCCCCTGCCCCGGTTTTAGTCGCGCCCTTGAACCCGCCAGATTTCCCGGAAGAATTCCTGGAGGCAGCGCCAGGAACGCCGTGCGGCCCGGGCGTCGTAGGCCACCCCTCCGGCCTTATCGTTGCCCGCGGCCGGGTTGGTGAAGCCGTGCACCGCCCCACCGAAGAAGACCATCTGCCAGTCCGCCCCGGCTTGGGTCATGGCTTGCTCAAAGAGGGCGATGTCCGCCGGGGACACGTGGGGGTCCTCGGCCCCATGGAGCACCAGGATCGCCGCCTTAATCCGCTTCAGGTCATCGGGGCGGGTCTTGGGCAGGCCGCCGTGGAAGCTCGCCACCCCGGCCAGGTCCGCCCCGGAATAGGCCAGCTCAAGCACGGTGGTGCCCCCGAAGCAGAAGCCGATGGCCGCCAGACGTTTGGGGTCCACCCGGGGATCAGCCGCCAGGACCTGAAGGGCCGCCCGGGCCCGGGCCCGGAGCAGGTCCGGGTTGCTGAGCAGGGCCTTGGCCAGCTTGCCGGCTTCGCCCGGGTCCCGAGTAGTGACGCCGCCGCCGTACATGTCCGCGGCCAGGGCCACGTACCCCAGGCCCGCAAGTTTTACGGCCCGCTCCCGGGCAAAATCGTTGAGGCCCCACCATTCATGGACCACCAACACTCCGGGGCGTTTACCGGTGATGGCGTCATCATAGGCCAGGAAGCCTCGCATCACGGTGCCGTCTTGCCCATACTCCACCGTCCGGGTGACGATTTTGGCCGAGACCTCGGTGAGTGAGAGAAAGACGAAGGCCATCGCCCCGACCAACATGAACCAGGTTTTGTAAGGCATAATTTTCTCCCGCCCTCCTTGGGTTAAAGGGGGCCGGCACCCGCAAGCGCCGGCCCTGGGGTTCGGTAGCGGCTTCAGGGGTGGATGAGGTACTGAATCTTGACCTCGATCCCGGCCACCTGGCTGGCGATACGCCGCACCCGAGCGATTATTTCTTGTTCTTCGGTCAGGTTACCCTTGATATCCACAAAGAGTTCCCCTTCTTTGGCGCTCACCCGGGCGGTGGGAAACTCTTCCACCAGGGCCGCCTGGACCCGGGCCGCCAGGCTCTGGTCGTCGAGAATTTTCTGGGACGAAGCCGTAGTGTGGAAGCAGGCAGACTTGACCGCTTGCAGAATCAGCTCCACCGCACAATCCACGGTAATGGACTTGATGTGCAGGACCATGTCATAGAGCATGGGGTCCCAGGTATCCATCCCGAAGATCTGAATACTCCAGCGGCGGCGCTCGTCATCGTCTTTCTTCAAGATATGCCGGGCCTCGGCCGCGGAGATGTTTTCCCGTTTCATCTCTTCGGCGACCCGATCCTCCAGGTCGGCGACAATCCGCACCTTGAAGACATGGGGAATCTCCTGGAGGAAGAAATGGCCGGCCAGGCCGTGATAGACCACGTTATCATTCTGGATATGTTTCATTAAGGCCGCCTTGAGATACGACACGTACTTTTCCTTGCCGTAGGTGAAGCGCTCCAGGATGGACGGCGCATCGTGAATAGCGCGCACCAGCTTGATCTCCGGGATATTGAACTGTTCCGAGGCTTCCAGGAGAATCTCCCGGGAGATGCATTCATAACCCAGCGCTGCGGCCACCTTTTCGGCCACTTCTTTGCCCCGGCTGTAGGAACCCCGGGATATCGTGATAATTGGCATATACGTTCCTCTTATAATTGGATTGAGTTTAAAGCACGCACCTGCATCGAGCCATCTCCGGGGGTGCCCTAACGAGATACCTGGCCACCCTTGGAGAGCTGCTTGGCTACTACCTTGCCGTTGACGAACTGGATGGTAATGGTGACATCGCCGGTCTTCCACTTGGACGAAGCGCCGGAAAACACGGCCACGTCCACACTGGAGGCTTCCGTGGGCTCGCCCAGGATGGCCGTCACCTGGGCCAGGGACATGCCGGTGTGAATCTTCTCGAAGTTTTCCTGGGAAATTTTCGAGCCGCTGCATGACACCAGGCTCATGCAGATCACCAGACTTAAAGCCACTGCCCTCAGCCGGCACCACCGCTGCACTGCCATGGGAAACCTCCGGGTTTTCTGTTAGATATTTCGACCTCACACGGTGAGGCTGAGGCCGTCTTCAGCCCGGAGGATTTCTCCGGAAAATTCCTGGGCCGCCAGGGCCACCACGTCCACCGCATCACAGGGCGGGTAGAAGTGGGTCAGGAGCAGCCGGCCCACCCCGGCTGCGGCCGCCAGGCGTCCGGCGGTGGCGGGGGTAAGGTGCCCCGGGACTTTGAAGGGATTGGCGGCCTCCAGCACCAGGAGATCAGCCCCCCGGGCCAGCTCCACCAGGGAGTCACTCTCATCCGTATCTCCGGAATAGACCAGAGACCGGCCTTCGGCCTCCACCCGGTAAGCCAGGCTCCCCTCGGTGTGATTGGTGGGGGCGCTTTTGATCAGGAGGCCCTCGGCGCGCACCTCATCCGGGCCGTCCGGGGCCAGTTCCCTGAAATCCATGCGGCCCGGGGGCGGCTCCACCCACCCCGCAAAGGCCTCATTGAGCCGCTGGTGAAACCGGGCGAACCCCCGGGCGGCCAAGAGGCGGAAGGGCTCCCGGCGGGTGTAGCCCAGGGAGTAGCGCGTGGCGAACAGAAAAGGGATGAGATCCCCCACATGGTCGGGATGGAGGTGGGTCAGGGCCAGCACGTCGATGGCCGAGAAATTGAGGCCAGAGCGCAACAGGGCCCTGAGGGTGCCGGCGCCCAGGTCCAGGGCCAGGAGTTGGCCGGCGGCCTTGAGGGCCAGAGCCGGCGAGCCCCGGCGCAGGGAAGGCACCCCGGTGCCGGACCCGATGACGATTAACTCCATTGCCCCTTCTTTCTCCTAAACTCTCCAATTCGACGTAACCCTGCGGAAGCTCATCCCGCCTGGGCGAAAAGGTCAAAAGGGAAAAAGGCGAAAAGGGTTAAAGGGGAATTAATGTTCCTGCTTTTCCCTTTTCGCCTCTTCGACTTTTCCCCTTTTTTAAGCCCCATCCACGTTGCTCATCTGGGTAACATAGAACCAGTCTTCCGGCAGGGTCAGGTAGTTGTGCATGTCCATCAGGGTCAGGTAGTGGCCCCTTTCTTCGTGGGCGACGCTCATGAAAAACCGCCGGGCCAGGGGGTTGGCAGTTTCCTTGGCCAGTTTGGTATAGTAATCGATGGAACACTCTTCCATTTTGATGCCGGTCTTCAGGGCCTGAAGATCATCGTCGCCGCCGGTGCCCTGCTCATCTTTGGTCATGGCCATGACGCAGACATAAGGTTCGTGCTGGGGCGGTTTGAAGGCCGCTATGGTCTCGGTCCAGCTTGGGTCCTTTTCCAGGCTCCGGTAGACCTCGTTGAATTTGGCGATGTGATATTTTTCCGACTCCGCCAGGTACTCCATAATCTCCCGGACTCCGGGACTCTTCACTTTCTTGGTCGCCTCGAGGTAAAACTGACGGCCTTCCACCTCCATCTGCACCGCATCCTTCAAGGCCTTCAGCATATAATCCTGCACTTTCATGTTCGGTGTCTCCCTTTCAGCCGGTTTCCTGGTGGTGAGACGCCGTTCATGGCCGCAGTCACCACACGCATACCTGTAACCTAGAACATAAGGTTCAGCCTTCGCCTTGTCAATCGGCTCACCGGCGATAGCCGGCGGGCAGGTTGCCATGGCCCCGGGGGCGTGGTAAAAAGAACTATGGTCACGTCAATCCTGGCCCGCCTCAAGGACCATTTGCCCCAGGAGCCGGCCCGGCAGGCCCCGGCCCCGGACCTGGTGCCCGCCGGGGTGCTGGTGCCCCTGTTTGTGCAGGGAGAGGTACTCCAGGTGCTGTTTACCCAGCGCACCCTCACGGTCAAGGACCACCGGGGCCAGATCGCCTTTCCGGGCGGAGTCCGGGACCCGGAGGACGCCCACCTCCTGGCCACGGCCCTGCGTGAAACCGAAGAGGAGATCGGCCTGGCCCCCCAGGCGGTGGAGGTGTTGGGAACGCTACCCCCCACTGCCACGATAACCGGCTACCACATCACCCCTTTCGTAGGGCTTATTCCCTACCCCTACGACTTCCATCCCAGCCCCCGGGAGGTAGAACGCCTGCTGGCCCTGCCGGTGGCGGGTTTTTACGCCCCGGAGCGCTGGCGCTCCGGCCCCTATGTCTTCCAGGGCCGCACCACCCGGGTGTGTTACTGGCAAAACGGCCAGGAGGTGGTCTGGGGCGCCACCGCCCGCATCCTTCTCAACCTGCTGGCCTATCTGGGGGTCCACCCCATACCGGGAAACCGCGATGCCACCTGTCTGGACTGACCTGGCCACCGCCGCGGCGCAGGTACAAGACGGGGACTTGGTGGCCCTGGGCGGCCACACCCGAGCCGCCCCCATGGCCCTGATCCGGGAACTCATCCGCCAGGGACGCCGGCGCCTGGGGTTGATCACCGTGCCCACCGGGGGACTCAACGTGGACCTGGCGGTGGGGGCCGGGGTGGCCGACCGCCTCCATTTCGCCCAGGTCGGCCTGGAGGAATACGGCATGGCTCCAAACTTCCGGGCCGCGGTGCAGGCGGGAAGGCTTACCTGCCTGGAGTACCCCTGAGGGGCGCTGCTGCGGGCCCTCCAGGCGGGGGGCATGGGGGCGCCGTTTCTGCCGGTCCGCGGCATCCTGGGCTCAGCCTATCTCGCAGTCAATCCCCGTTTCCGGGTCATGGCCGATCCCTTCTCCGGGGAAGAACTGGTGGCGGTCCAGGCCCTGATTCCTGACGCCACCCTGGTGCACGGCGCCCGGGGCGACTCCCGGGGCAACCTCCTCATCCCCCGGGTCTCGGACTGGAGCCTGGCCATCACCGCCTCTCGTATTGTCATCGCCACGGTGGAAGAGCGGGTACCAGGCCCCCTCCAGGATACACCGGAGTGGCGCCTCATTCCCGCCATCCACCTCACGGCCCTGGTCCTGCGCCCCGGCGGCGCCGCGCCCACCGGCTATCCGGGCTACTACCCCCAGGACGCCGCGCACCTGGCCTTATACCTTGAAAGCTCCCAGGAGGCGGCGTCCTTTGCCCGATACCTGAAAGACCACGTCTTGGGGCGCGAGGCGTAGCGTCCCGGGTCCCGGGTCCCGCCCCCTCCCTTCAGGCGCGGCGCTCAAGGCCACGGGGCCGGAGTCGACCGCATATCTGGAGCTCTTCCTGACATTTTTTCCCAATAAGGCGCGCCGGCGCCGGCCAAAGCCCGGTCCACGCCGGGCTGGGTAATTATCTCCCGGGTGAGGGGAGAATCCCCCTTAATCCGGGGAGCAGGAAGGTCTTCTGCACCCGACCCGGGCCTTTTTTCCTGAGAAGCTTCCGGGTCGGTTCGTGATTGCCTCCGGGGCCATGGGCTCCGGGCGGGGTCACTTTCCTGCCCGATCACCTGACCCGGGAACAAATCTTGCATTTTTTAATAAATTGCGGGAATCCAGGGTTGGGGCCCGCCACCCCGAAAGTCCGCGCGGCGCGGCGCTTGAGGATTACCCGCATCGCCGCTCTCCGGGATCACCGGCCGGCGTCCCCGTGAACGTGCTGCCACAGGCTTCAATCAGGAGTACGGCTAAGCGCGGGCGGTTTTCCCCCATGATAATGGCCTGCCAGGCCGATAATCCTGGTAGTGCCGGTGCCATCCACCGCCGGAGGCCCCGATGCCGCAAGGTTTATCAGGGGTGCGGCAGGTGGGCGGAAACTGAAGGAAGGGATCGGATGGCGAAACGCTGCCTGCTTCTGGCTCTCGGGAATGACATCCTGAAGGATGACGGGGTCGGGCGCGCCGCGGCCGGCCTCTTGAGGAGCGAGTTTAACGGGGCAGTTGACATCGTGGAGGCCTCCGGGACGGGGCTCGCCCTCCTGGAACTCCTGGCAGGCTATGACCGGGCCCTGCTCCTGGACGCCATCTTTACGGGCAACGCCCCCCCGGGTACGGTCCTGGAATTCAGCCGGGAAGATTTTCAGAAGACCGCGGCGCCCTCGGCCCTCTATGTGGGTCTGCCGGAAGTCCTGCGGCAGGCGGAGAACCTGGGGTTGGAATTTCCCCGGGAGTTGCGCATCCTGGCCCTGGAAGTGGAAAACCCCTTTGAGTCGCATGGGGGAATGAGCCCGGCGACCCGAGGCGCCCTGCCCGGATACGTGGACCGGGCCCGGCGGGTGCTCCAAGGTTGGATAACCTTAGGTTAAGCCTGGCCGGTGGCAGCGGGTTTTAACCATCCCGGCCGCCGGAGAGGTGATGAAAAGTCTGGTCCGCACGCCCGGCTCAGGGCACGAGAGCCGAATACTCCCTGAAAATACTTGCGCAACCGACTTCACGAAGAAATATCACCGTACATTCCAGTCCCGGCTTCTCCCATCCGCATTTTGTCTCAGCTTATGGTTTACCAGCCGCTAATCATTTCCCGGCCATCCCCGCCTTTCCCGCGCCACTCCCTTGCATTGCCGGCCCAATTAGGCTAATTTAACGGGAGCGGGAACGCGAGGTCCTCCCCGGCAAACCCATGTGGCTCTATATCCTGAAACGACTGGGTCTGATGGTCCCCATGCTCCTGGGGATCACCCTGATCTCTTTTGTGGTCATCCACCTGGCCCCGGGCACCCCCACCGATATGCAGACCACCCTCAATCCCAAGGCCTCCCTGGAGGCCCAGAAGCGTTTGCGGGAGATCTACGGCCTGGACAAGCCCCTGATGGTGCAATACGGGGACTGGCTGACGCGGCTGGCCCGCCTGGACTTCGGGCGCTCCTTCTCCCCGGACCGGCGGCCGGTGTGGGACAAAATCAAGGAGCGCATCGGCATTACCCTTAGCCTCAACCTCATCAGCCTGATCATCATCTTAGGCGTGTCCATCCCCATCGGGGTAATCGCCGCCTACCGGGCCCATTCCTGGTTTGACAAGGCCACCACCCTGTTCGTCTTTTTCGGTTTCGCCATGCCCACTTTCTGGCTGGCCCTGCTGCTCATCATGTTTTTCGGGGTCTACCTGGATTGGCTGCCCATCTCGGGCCTCACCTCCCTCAACTACCGGCAATTTACCCTCTGGCAGAAGCTGCAGGATCTGGGGGCCCACGTAACCCTGCCGGTGCTGGTGGCCGCCTTCGGCGGGCTGGCCGGCATGTCCCGGTACATGCGGGGCAATATGCTGGAAGTCATCCGCCAGGATTACATCACCACGGCCCGGGCCAAGGGCCTGCCGGAACGGGTGGTGATCTTCAAACACGCCTTGCGCAATGCCCTACTGCCGGTGATCACCATCCTGGGCCTGAGCGTGCCGGGCCTCATCGGCGGCAGCGTCATCTTCGAATCCATCTTCGCCATCCCCGGCATGGGCCAGTTGTTCTACGGCGCGGTGATGGCCCGGGACTACCCCCTGGTGATGGGGGAACTGGTCATCGGGGCAGTGCTGACGCTGGTGGGCAATATGTTGGCGGACGTGGGCTACGCCCTGGTGGACCCGCGCATCCGGGCGGGGTGAGAAGATAGTTTTTGGTTTTTGGTTTTTGGTTTTTGGTGGGACCAGAAACCGTATCTTTCTGAGGGTCGATTAATCGGAAGAATTAACCTGAGGTAATTCCTTGAACAAGGCTAGGGCAGAGGCGGTAATTGCGGCATATTGCTTTTTACCAAAAACTAAAAACCAAAAACTAAAAACCTTCTCCTATGAGACAACGTGAATTCTGGGCGCGTCTGCAGCGCAACCGCATGGCCATGATCGGCCTGGGCCTGGTCCTGGGGCTGTTTCTGGTCTCCATCTTCGCCCCCTGGCTGGCGCCGTACGATCCCAACAGCATCAATCTCAAGGAGGTGCTCATGCCTCCCAGCCCGGCTCACTACCTGGGAACGGACACGTTGGGCCGGGACGTCCTCTCCCGCATCATCTTCGGGTCCCGGGTATCGCTCAAGGTGGGGTTCGTGGCGGTGGGCCTGGCCACCCTCATCGGTCTGTTCGTGGGGGCCCTGGCGGGGTATTATGGCGGCTGGGTGGACCAGGGCCTCATGCGCCTGGTGGACCTGATGCTCTGTTTTCCCGCCTTCTTTCTGATCCTGGCCGTGATTGCGGTGCTGGAGCCCAGCATCTGGAACATCATGGTGGTCATTGGCCTCACCGGCTGGATGGGCGTGGCCCGGTTGGTCCGGGCGGAATTTCTCTCCTTGCGGGAACGGGAATTCGTTACCGCGGCCCGAGCCCTGGGGGCCAGCGACACCCGCCTGATCCTGCGCCACATGCTACCCAACGCCCTGGCGCCGGTGATGGTCTCCGCCACCCTGGGGGTGGCCGGGGCCATCCTCACCGAGAGCGCCCTGAGCTTTCTGGGGCTCGGGGTTCAGCCCCCCACCCCCAGTTGGGGCAACATTCTTACCGCCGGTAAAGACAATATCGAGATCGCCTGGTGGCTTTCCGTGTTTCCCGGGCTGGCCATCCTGGTCACGGTGATGAGCTACAACCTCTTGGGCGAAGGCATCCGGGAGGCCATCGACCCCCGCTTGAAGGAATAAACCCGGGCCCCGATCAAGCCATGGCGCTTGAGGGCTTGTAAGGATCGGAGGGCAGGGGCTTCCCCCTATGCCGGCAAAACGAGAAGGAAGGGGGGCCCGACTGGCGGGACCTGGCGACGATGGTTCGCCTAAAACCTCTTTGAAGCCGTAAAAAATGCGGTAATTAACGAAATCTGTGCGGTTTTCCCGCAAAATATTTTGACAATCAGCATATAATCTCTTATCTTATGTGAGCAGGGCGGCATCAATTGATCGTCAAGGCATCATCATCCTAAGGGAGGGAGAATATGAATCGGACGTGGGTCAAAGTAATTGCCATCGTAGTGGCCCTGGCTCTGTTTGGGGCAGGATTGGCGTTTGCGGCGAAGGAAAAGGCGCCCGCTAAAGAGTTTGATGTAGGCAAAGCGCTGTTGGACTCTTATGACCTGATTGAAAAAGCGCAGTATAAGAAAGCCGATGCAATCATCGACAAGATTTTGGCCAAGGATCCCGGCAATCCCCTGGCCCTGAACAACAAGGCCTCCATCATGGTGTCGGAAAAGAAGTTCGACAAGGCCGATACCTACCTGAACCAGGCTCTGGGCAAGGCTAAGGGCTACATGGTGCAGGTAAACCGGGTGTGCTCCGTGGGCAACATCTGTCTGGCCTTCAAACCCGTGTCTTCGGGAACCGGTAACCAGGACTTGGAGCCCTTGATCAAGATGAACATCGAAATGGTCAAAGGCTATATGACTGCGGGCCCCGTGCCGGGGAAGGGCTTGAGATAATTAACGCTTAACCGCCGCCCACCAGGAGCTCCTAGGCCCCCATCCGGGGGCCTTTTTTTGCGGCAGCAATCGGAGTGGCCTTCCAGGCGGCGGGGTTAACCCACCCCGGGGTTGACATCCTGGCCGGGCGTCGCTATGGTGCAATCAGTTCGCAGCAACCGGGGGTAAGACATGAAACGGAAATCCTGGCAGATAGTCCTCATGGCGGCGGTCCTGGGGCTGGCTCTGGCCGGGCCGATCCGGGCCCAGACGGACTCCGGCCTCACCAAGATGCTGGTGCAAAGCTACGATTTGCTGGAGGCGGGCAAACTGGCCGAGGCTCAGAAAATCTTCGAGCAGATCCTGAAGCAGGACCCGGGCAACCCCCTGGCTTTGAATAATCTGGGAGCCATCAAGGTCAAAGAGAACAAATTCCAGGAGGCCCTCACTTTCCTTTCCCAGGCGCTGCCCCGGGCCCAGGGCTATAAACTGAAGGTGAACCGGGTTTGCGATATGCAGGGCCTCTGCCTGGCCTTCCGGCCCCTGGAGGCGGTTTACGGCGACCAGGACCTGGCGCCCCTGGTGGAGCTGAACCTGAGCCTGGTCAAAGCCAAACTGGCGGAAGAGAAAAAGTAGAGACCTCTGAAAAGTTGTTTTGGGGGGATGGGGAATTTTTCGTATTGTTTATAGGCGATTCCCCCGCCCTCCCCTCTCAGCCTCCTGTATGGAGGCTTGCCCAAAGGTTTTGATTAGGTTGGGTTATTTCTTGCTGGCGGCCTCCGCGGCAGCCAGTTTTTCCCGGAGATAGGGCACCAGGGCGGGGTCCGGGGGCTGCTCCAGCAGTTTGGCCCAGTAGACCGCGGCTTCTTTGGGTTCCTGCGCCTGCTCATAGAGCATGGCCAGCCGGCGCATGGTCTCGCTCTTCAGGGGGCCTGAGTTTTGCTCCGCCACGGGCTTGAGCACCGCGGCCGCCTTCTTGAAGTTCCCCATACCTTCGTAACAATAACTGAGACTTTCGTTCACCAGGGTGTCCCAGCCCGGGTCCCGACCGTCCAGGAGGGTTTCGTAAGCCTTGGCGGCCTCGGCATACTGCGCCAGCCGGTAGAGAAGGTTGGCCCGCGTGAGCTGGGCGTCCCGGGCCGCCCGGGTGCCGGCATATTCATTGACGAACTTCTCCAAAGCCTTGGCCGCGGCGGCGTCCGGGGCATTGAGGTCAGCCTTGGGGGTTACCGAAGCCAGGGCCGCGGCGGCCTTCTCCTGCCGGCTGGCCTGCATCCTGGCGGTCACGCCCCAGGCGCCCAGGCCCACTGCGATGACGACCCCGGCCAGGACCAGCCATTTGGCATGGGGCTTCAGCCGCTGCACCAGGCGCTGGGCCAGGTTTAAGACTTCCTCGGGATTGTCCAGCGCCGACCGGCGCCGAAGAGTTGTCTTGGCCATATTTTTCTCCTGAAAATTTTTTCGCCTTCCCTGGGGAAGTTATTAACCAGAACTCAGAACTAATGGTGTGGCCGTAGGGGCGGGTTTAAAACCCGCCCCTACAGTTCATGTCGCATCATCAACTACAAGTCGGTATCAGCCTATCTCCGCCA
>JBKQVS010000102.1:0-8283 GCA_052139855.1 Desulfobaccales bacterium | reverse complement strand
GATTTACCTTTGACTAACCGCTCCATTCCGCTCAGGAACCGCTTCTGTCCCGCTTCTGTCCCTCTTGGATGCCGGTCGGCCCGGTGGAGGAGAGGTTAATTTTCAATCCAGATGAAATTATTACAGGTAAGAGAAATTGCCAGCAGAGCATAGACATGTGACCCTCATTTTGCTGCCAAGGCGAAAATAGTTGAAGCCAGGTCCAGGCGACAACTCTTCTGGCAGGCGAAAATAGCCCCGGGCCGGGAGAAAGCGCCAATCATTGGCGGTTTCCGGGAGATGGGGCTACGATTCATACGGGGTTAGATCTTCCACGGGGGCGTGGCCTTTATGCCGCCTGATACATCTGGTAATCCGCCACGTCATGCCGGGCGGCTCAATATGACAGGTTTCGGAAGGCTCTGGGGTGCAGCAGGCGGCGCCACAGGGCCTTGGGGAAGAGCTTGAGGCCCTCCGTGATCCCGGCCAGGCTTGTAAACCGCCTGGTCTCCGGGACCTCCAGGGCGGGTGTGTCCGGAAAATACAGCCGGCCCTGCACCGCGCCCATGTCTTCATAAGCTTCCTCATAGACTTCGGCTTCAAGACCCGCTAAACCGCCACTCCACCGGTAAAAGCCCTCGGTCAGCAGGAGGTACTCCTGGGACGGGATTTTATTTTTCAAGAGGCGGTGGGCCAGAATGACGTCCGTGCCTGCCAGTTCCTCCAGGCGGCGGACCTTTTTAATCACGGCCTGGCCATAATGCGCAATGGCCTTGAGTTTTAACTGGCTGATATCGCAGCAGGCCGGGCAGTTGCAGCCCCCTTCGCCGGCCTTGATCAGTTGCTGCTGCCTGGTTTTGAAGGCCGAGAAAAAGGCCAACACCCTGGCCAGAATCATTTTGGCCAGGTCGGGACTATCTCCGGCCCGAGCATAGAGAAAGGCGGCATCACCTTCCAGCTTGTTGAGAACCAGAGGTTTCTCGATCTGGCTGATGATCGCTTCCATCAATTCGGTGATGATTTGCTCGGCGTGCAGCAGGCTGATGTGGTGCATCTTGACGAAGCGGGTATAACCGCTAATATCCGCCAGGATAAGTGTTACCGGAGCAATTTCCATAGGAGTGGCGCCTCCGCGGTTAACCTGGCGTCGGGGCAACCGGTGCAGATGAGGCCCAGGCTCTTACGAATTCCTCTGGATTTTCCGGGCTGATCAGGACCTTTTGGGTGCGAGTCTCAATGAGAACATAGTCCTGGTAGCGAGCGCTGGTAAGATAGGCCCGGTAGACGCCATAGGCCTTGTTCCAAAAAATGCCCGTGGCGGCAAACAAGCCGCCATTGCCCCAGAGCCGCAGCCCCATGGGGAGGCGGCCGGTGAGGGTTTTGCACCCGGTCACCCCATTGAAAACCTTTTGGCCCATGCGAAACCGGACCGTGAACTGGTCTTCCGTGAGCTCATAAGCAATAGGGGCGTAAAGATAGCAGAAAAGAACGACAGTCGCGAGCGCGACACCTCCCAAGAGCAGACCGCAGACTTTCAGGCCGGCAATCAGGAACACCACCGTCATCACCAGAACGACCCCGGTGATGCATTTGATGGCCGGACTCATGGGAGTGCTTGCCTGGGTCATGGAGGTTCCTCCAAGTTCAAGGTTAGGGGTAGGCGCATCAGTAACTTTTCATGGTTTCGAGTGAGCCAAGGGCTCATGATTTACGGCCTGCCGATAGGCGGATCGCAGTCGGATGGGCTGCTTCAGGCACGGCAAAGCTGCGTATCCAAAAGCGGTTCCCAGCCCAGCTTGGGAACGAGATAATGGTTGGCCTGGCCGACGGCTATCTTGGCAAGGCTTACCGGTAAACGTCCTTCCGGTGGCCCACCTTGACTACCTGCACGACCAAATCCTGATCTTCGATGGCATAAAGGATGCGGTAAAGTCCTTGCCTCACCCGGTACTTATCCTGCCCTGATATTTTCTCGCTGCCGAATGGACGGGGGTCCTCAGCCAGCTTACCGATGCGCTCGACCACCCGCTGGCGATCCCGCTTCAACGGGATGGCCTCGATGTCTTTGACCGCCGAAGGCTTGATCAGCAGCCTATATCCTGCCACGCTGCCTCAGGTCTTGCAGGACTTCCTCAAAAGGCAGGTTGGGTTCGCGGGCCCGGGCCGCGAAGGCGGCAAGATCTTCCACATCCTCGGCCAGACTGAGCTTTACCGCCCGATTGACCAAGTCGGAAACCGACTGGTCCGTCTCCGCGGCCTTGAGCCGCAAGGCCCGGTGCAGGTCCGGATCGAAGTATATCGTGGCTCTTTTCGGTGAGGTTTTCATGGCGGCATTGTAGCATTTAAACGTTAAGACGTCAAGACGTCTTTTCAACTCGTTCCCAAGCTTAGCTTGGGAACGAGAACAATGGTGCGTAGGACGCACCCTCCATAATCGCCTTAAGGGATCGAGGGAGTTATTCGTAATTTTCGTTAGAGTAATGGCAAGTTACGAAAAAGTTCTTAGTCCCCTCCCCCCAAATCATTATCCCCCAAGATTCTCTCTCGCCAGTTTTTCGCCCAGGGCCCGGGCGGCGGCCAGTTCATCGGCATCGGGGATATATTTGACTTTGAAGCCTTCGTGGACCACCTTGAGTTTCATGGCCTCCAGTTCTTTGGTGATCAGGCCCACGGCCTGGCCGCTCCAGCCGAAGGAGCCGAAGGCCGCGGCCGCCTTGTTTTTGGGGGCCAGGCCCTTGAGGTAGTTCAGAAACAGGGCCATGGTGGGAAACATCTGGTTGTTGAGGGTGGGGGAGCCGAACAGGAGCAGGCCCGCGTCGAGGACCTCGGTGATGATGTCGCTGGGGTGGGTGCACCGCAGATGGTGCAACTGGGCCTCCACCCCGGCGTCGTTGAGGCCTTCGGTGATGGCCCGGGCCAGCAGCGTGGTGCTCTGCCACATGGTGTCGTAAATCACCAGGGCTTTGGGTTCCACAGTGCCCGCGGCCCAGCGCTGGTAGGCCTCCAATACCCAGGGGATGTTCTTCCGGTAGATCAGGCCGTGGTCCGGGGCGATGATCCTGAAGGTGAGCCCCAGTTGGGCAATCTTGGCGAAGAGCTGGGTGATCAGGGAGCCGAAGGGCATGAGGATGTTGGCATAGTATTTTTTCAGCTGCCGGGCATAGTCCAGGGGGAAGGCGGGCAACCCGTCGTCGAAATGCTGGCTGGAAGCCAGGTGGGCCCCAAAACCGTCGCTGGAAAAGAGAATCTGCTCTTCCTTGAGGTAGGTCATCATGGAGTCCGGCCAGTGGAGCATGGGGGTCTCCAGGAAGGCCAGGTTATATCTGCCGGTGGACAGCTCGCCACCGGTCTTGACCTCGACGAAGGGCCAATCCGCTTTATAATGGCGGAGCAGCCCGGCCTTGCCCATGGGCGAGCAGAAGATTTTTTCCGGTTGCACCCGATTGATAACTTCGGGCAACCCCCCGGAATGATCCATTTCCACGTGGTTGGAGACGATATAATCGATCTTTGCAGGGTCGACGATCTCGGCCACCCGGGCCAGCATCTCGGGCACGAATTCCTTTTTGACCGTATCAATGAGGGTGATGTGATCGTCGACAATCAGGTAGGCGTTATAGGTGGAGCCATCTTCGGTGAGATATCCGTGAAAATCCCTGATGGTCCAATCAATGGCACCCACCCAATAAACCTTGGGGGCCAGTTCTAGGGGCACAGTAACCTCCGGTGGTATAGGCGTAATCGTTTATTTTTACTGGAAACCGAAAACGACCTTAGAGCCCTTCTTTGGCCAGTTCTTCCAGGAGGGCTTTTTGCTTCTTGTTTAGAATGGCGGGGGTTTCCACAATGACGCGGACGAGTTGGTCTCCCCGGCTCTTGCCATTGGCCGTGGGTAGGCCATAGTTTTTCAGGCGCATCTTGGTATGGCTTTGGGTGCCCGGCGGCACTTTGAGGCTCATGGTTTTGCCGTCCAGGGTGGGGACCGTCACCTTGGTACCCAGGGTGGCTTCGCTGAGCTTGATGCGGCGGTCCACCAACAGGTCATTGCCCTCGCGTTTGAAGACCGGATGTTCCACCTCTTTCAACTTGACATAGAGATCGCCGGAGGGGCCGCCCATGGGACTTGGGCTGCCCTTGCCGGTGAGGCGCAGCTTTTTGCCCGGCAGGGTACCGGGGGGGATTTTCACCGAGATCTTTTCCACCTGGCCTTGATGGCTGAAACTTACCAGCTTATCGGTGCCGAAGGCCATCTCGTGGAGGGTAATGGGCATTTCCACCTGGAGGTCCTGGCCCTTGGGCGGCTGGACCTGCTCGTAGTGGCCCTCGGGTCCGCCATAATGGAAGGTGCGGCCCCGGCCCCGGGGCCGCCCGGCCCCGGCGCCGCCAAAGAGCCGGCTGAAGATATTTTCGGAGCTGCCGGCACCAAAGATGTCGCTGAAATCGAAACCCCGGAAGATGTCTTCCTGGGAGAATTTTTGTTTAAAGGCCTGGGAGCCGAATTCGTCGTATTCCTTTTTCTTGTCGGGATTACTCAGGACGGCGTAGGCTTCGCTGATCTGTTTAAATTTCTCTTCGGCCTGTTTCTTGTCCCCCTTGGCTTTATCGGGATGGTATTTCATGGCCAGTTTCCGGTAAGCCTTCTTGATGTCGTCGGCAGTGGCTTCCCGGCTCACTCCCAAGATTTGATAATACTCATTTTCCACCATGATAGGTCTCGCCACTCCATTGGGGGGTAATTTTGGGTTAATTATAATTCCAGGCCGATATTTGTCAAGGCGCTTTGCCGTATAACCTTTCTATTTTATTGGATAAATCTTATGAACCGTCCCATCTCCCTGAATTCCTCCTTGATTAATTTTTTTCTTTCTGGTAAAGATCAAAGTCTATACACGGTATCGCAGTTTAATCCCAGCGATAAGCTGGAAATCTTATCTGGGGCAAGGAGGTTTGGGCATGACGGCTTTGGTAGGCGGACTGGTCGCATTGGCGCTGGGATTGATCGGCCTTGGCATGTGGTGGAAGCATTTCCTGGGGCTGCTGGCCGGGGGCCTTCCCTTAATACTTCTCCTGGGCGGCGCTCTGGCTGTATATTTAGGCTTCGAAGAAACGAAAGATAAGTTTTTTAAGAAACCCGAAACCCCGGCTTACGAACCTCCCAAAATGGCGGAGGCTGAAGTGGAAAAATATAAGGCGGAAGTTGACCGCCTGAAATCCGAAATCGACGATCTGAAGAAATAGTCCCAAGGCCCAGCAGGTTTCAGACCCCCGGTTCCGCTCTGGAGCCGGGGGTTATCTCCCCGGAAGTCACTCGAACGATCTCCCCAGTGGCAGTGCGAAGGAGCAAGGCCCCGTCTGGAGCTACGTCCAGGGCCTGGCCGGATAGTTCCCGGGGTCCCTGGCGCACCGTGACCGAGGTCCCCAAGGTTACGGTGGCCCGCTTCCATTCTGCCAAGATTTCCGGAAACCCCTGATTTAAGAACCGGTCGTAGAGCGCCTCGAATTCTTCCAGCCAGGCTTTCAGGAGGTTTACCCGGGAAAACGCTTTGCCAGCCGTTAGGGCCAGGGAAGTGGCCGTGGCGGCCAGCCCGGGGGGAAACCCCGGGTTGTTGATATTCAATCCCAAGCCCACCACCACATGGCGGATGCGGTCGCTCTCGGTCTCCATCTCGGTGAGGATGCCTCCCAGCTTTTTGCCGTTTATGAGTAGGTCGTTGGGCCATTTGATCCCCGGGACCACCTCGGCCACCCGGCGGACCGCCCGCACCACGGCCACGGCCGTGGTCAGGGTGATCTGGGGCAGCTCCATGGGCGGCAGCATCGGACGCAACACCAGAGAGACGTAGAGCCCGACTCCCGGGGGTGAATTCCACTCCCGGCCCAGGCGGCCCCGGCCTCCGGTCTGGGTTTCCGCCACCACCACGGTGCCTTCCGGGGCGCCTCGGGACGCCAGGTCCTTGGCCAGATCATTGGTGGAATCCAGGGTCTCGAAGTGGTGCACCGGCCCGGTAAACCGGCGGGTCTTGAGCCCCTGGAGAACTTCTTCCGGCAGGAGTTTGTCAGGGACGGCCAGGAGGCGATAACCCCGCCGGGGGGAGCCCTCGATGACATAGCCCTGGGCCTTAAGGCGGTGGACCCGCTTCCACACCGCGGCGCGGCTCAGACCCAGCTGGGCTGCCAGGTACTCCCCGGAGATGGGGTCAGCGGCGCCCCGCAGGACCTGCAACACCGCGGCCAATCCCTGGTCTGGACTCTTACTGGACATTGGGAGGTCCGGTACCGGGGTGCGCCGATAGCTGGTGTTTGAGGGAGTTATTGTAGACCGCGGCCCCCAGCAGCACCCCGGCTAGGAACCCCACCACCGCGGCCAGCGGCGTCGGGGACATGAGCAGGGCAATGCACAGGCCGGTGAGTCCGTAGGCCAGGGGGATGTAAATCTGGGCCGCACTGAACTGGCAGCCCGGCGCCAGCGCCAGGATGAGGACCAAGGCCACCACCCGCGCTCCCCACCTGGAACCCCTCAAACCGTTTTGCCCCCGCATGACTAATGATCCTTACTATGCTCCGGGTGAGCACACCCGGCGAGGGTCGGCTGATTTCCCGCCAACCGCTCCCTGTGGCCAACTCCCCCTACTGCGCCGGCGGGCAGTTGGCCTTCCCCGGTTGTACCAGGTTACCTTTGACCTGCTCCAAAGCAAATATCTAACTTTTACTATCACATTTATTTTAACCGAAGGCAGAAAACCAAAAACAAAAAATGGTATTACAAACGCTGCCACAGCATCACTACAAACACCAGGCCCATACCCAGATGCAGCGTCAAGGTAAGCCGGCTCAGCAGCTTGAGCCGCGCCTCATCCCGGTAGGCTTTCCGTTTGATGATCTCCTGGTTGATCACCGCCAGGATCACTAGGGGAAACAGCCCGAACCGCCAGGGCAGGGCTGCGGCCGGGAAGATCAGGATCAGCACCAGCCCAATGATGGTGAGAACATTAAAAACGGTATAGAGCAAGGCCCCGGTCACCGGCTCCACCCGGGCCGCCAGGGTGCGGAAATCCGGCACGGTCCCGGGGCCGGGAAAGCCGTAGACCAAAAACAGGTTAAAGCCCGTGAAGGTCAGGGGCAGACCGTAGAGCAGGACCTCGGTCAGCAGCTGGCCGCACTGCAGGTAGAGCCCCGTGGCCACCGGCAGCAGCCCGAAGCAGAAGCCTCCCAGCGCCTCTCCCAGACCCCGGCGATGCCACGCCAGAGGCGGGGCAAAGGAGAAATAGCCTCCCAGGATGCCCAGGCTGCCCAGGGGGATGGTGAAATCGCCGGTGCTCCAGCCAAACTGCAAGGCAAACCCCAGAAGCGCCGCCACCGCCAGGGCGGCATAGGCCGACTGCTTCGGCTGGGGTGCGAACGTCAACCGCCAGGCCGGACACCGGCTGGCGCCGGGGCAAAAGGCTTCCCGGCCGGCAAAGGCCGCCAAGACCAGGGCTATGACTGCCAGGGTGCCTGCGCCCAGGACTACGGGGCGGAGCGGTAATCCCGACACCCCGGCCAGGAGCGCTCCCACCCACAGCGGCAGGACCCCGGCCAATAGGAACGGGAGCGGTGGGATCAGGCTGGTTATAAACGTTGCGGCCGTGGCACCCATGCGTATCGCTATCCAGGAAACATTTCCTTATTTATGCCATAACCCGGAAACACGTCAAGGAATTTCCCGGGAACCCTGCCTCTATGGCGAGGAGTACCGCTCCTGGGGGGCCTGGGCTGGCTTATTTGGGTTTTATAACCCGGAAAATATTTTTACACCCATGTTCTTCCCCTCCCCATTTCCGGTAACCGCGATATGGCCGCGAAAGGCAGGCTCATTTGGTTCATTTTGGTTAGTTTTGGTTAATCAGTCCCTCTTGACAAATCCCCTGAACCTCAGTATATTCAAGCCTGTCGTGCTTTCGGGCCGTTGGCTCAATTGGTATAGTAAGTGACTCTTAATCATAAGGAAGCCCCGTCAACCACGGGGTTTTTTTGATGCCTGGGCGCATTTTGGGCGCAAAAGCCGGTTTATTGACCCTCCCTACTCCACCGTTCCCACCCGATTCATCAAAGAAGTGAGTTGAAATTTATAAATGTTCATGGCTTTGGAATTGAAACTCAATGGCCCAGGATTAACTTCAAGTTCGTGGGCCATATACTCCATGAGAAGGGCTAAACCGCCAATATTGGTTGGCCATCCACCCCACAAATTCCAAGACCGGAAAGTTACATAAAAACAAAGGTAAAATTCTCCGTCTGAATCCTTCACTATCTTGGTGTCGATAA
>JBKQVS010000101.1:0-24845 GCA_052139855.1 Desulfobaccales bacterium | reverse complement strand
CACGACGCCTGCGCCACCCGGGACCTCGTCTTTGAGGGCGAAACCATCCCCGCGGCCCAGGTCCACGGCGCCTTCATGGCGGCCCTGGGGATGCGGTATGCCAGGGTGATGGCGCTTAAGGAATTTTTAACTTCGTTGCCAGTCGGTCGGGGGGGTTAGTCCTTCCTATCGTCGGTCTCCTCGGTCAAATAACTTTGATATTTAAGGGAATTTTCCATTTTGCTTATCGCGTCAAATTATCCTATGATTTGCTTATTTAGGTGGGTTTGGCGAAAAATTTAGATTCTACTCAATATATCATTATTATGCCGGACGATCGGAGAATCATACAATGCAAAATAAACTACTGACAGCCATCTTGATTGTATCGCTGCTCGCGAATGCTGCGCTCGCTTCCATTTTTCTCACGCGTGATTCCATTGACTACAAAGCCAAGTATGCGTCACTTAGGACCTCCTATGTGTCATTAGCGAGGTCCCAAAAATATTTTTTGGAATTATTCATGAAGAATCAGGTTGATCTGAAGAGTCTGATGCCGGAATACAAGGACGTTCCCAAGGAGCAGTTTGACGAGCGCATTCGACGCCTAATTGTAAAGCTTGAGATGGAGATTAAGGACTTGGAAAAAGATGAATAGATTTTTTCCAGCTAATAAGGTGCCTTAGATGGAATGATGCCGGAGAGAGGAGTTATGCGGCATGGCAAGGTGGGCAATCTACATCGACGTTGAGGGTTCCCAAAAGGTCTATCCGAAGGATGAGCGTAAATTCTATGCCGCGGTCGACGCTCTAATTGATGGGATCGGGCAGATCGGGTCAAGGGTATACCCGGAAAGTCCGAGCCGATTATTTGCACATCAAACAGGTGGCGATGGTTTCGTCATTGTCTCAGAGTTTGAGGAACACAGCCCGGAGATGCCCGTCTCGATAGCTGTTGTTCTGATGCAAATGGTTCTTGCCAGAGGAGCGGTCGCTAAAGCCGGTATCTCGAAAGGCCAGTTCGGCGACATTCAGAGCTTTCTTCCCGCGTTGCGGTCGTATCCACCGGATGAATACGGACGAAGGCGCCTGGGGCGGGGGATAATGACCTGTTTCCCCGTCATGGGGACGGCACTCACCAACTCCTACAGACTCGCTAATCGTAAACCGCGTGGCGCTCGCCTGGCAGTGGATTTAGCGATGATGAAAAAGCTCCCAAGTGGGGTTGTGATTTCGCACAGAAACAGTGATTTTCTCGTGGTAGATTGGGTTCATACCCGGATAAGGGCGATCGAGGAGATCATCTCGAAGACGAATCTCCAACTTCCTTCAAGCGACTGCTTGCAGCAAATGCTTACAACTTACGTCGCCAAAACCGGTGACGAAACTGATGATGAGTGGAAGAACTACACTCTCAGCCTTAATGGTTGCCTCCGCCATTCCGAATCCTCTGAATAAGATCCGAGACCGACACGGGTTCGGTGATGGGCACCAGCACCACCTGCCCGCCGTAGCTTTGGATGATCTCCCGGCCCGCCACCTGTTCGGCCGGATAATTGCTCCCCTTGGTAAGGATGTCCGGGCGCAAGCCCTGAAGCAGCTCCGGCAACTGGGCGCTGGTGAAGACCGTGACATAGTCCACCGCGGCCAGGGCCGCCAGGATGCGCTGGCGGTCCTTTTCGCCGATGACCGGCCGGCCCTCCCCCTTCACCTCCCGCACCGACTCATCCGAGTCCAGCGCCACCACCAGCACGTCCCCCAGGCGCCGGGAGGCTTCCAGAAATTTGATGTGGCCGCCGTGCAGGAGGTCGAAGCAGCCGTTGGTGAACACCACTTTTTTGCCCTGGGCCTGAAGCTGGGAGGTCAGCAGCCTCAACTCGGCCGGGGTGCGGATCTTTTCCTCCAGCCGGGTCCCCCCCGGGCCCAACGCCCGAGCCAACTCGGCCCGATAGATGGGGGCGGTGCCCACCTTGCCCACCACCACGCCGGCGCCGACGTTGGCCAGCGCGGCCGCCAGGACCGCATCCCCCCATTGGGCCAGCCCCAGGGCCATGAGGGCCGCCACCGTGTCGCCGGCCCCGGAGACGTCAAAGACTTCCCGGGCCCGGGTGGGAATTTCGAGCGGCGGCGCCCCGGCGGCAAAGAGCAGCATGCCTTCCGCCCCCAGGGTGATGAGCAGGTAATCCAGGGCGAGGTTTTCCCGGAGCGCGGCGCCGGCCCGCACCAGGTCCTCCCGGCGGGCCAGAGAATAGCCCACCGCCAGTTCGGCTTCCTTGCGGTTGGGGGTGACCACCGTGGCCCCGGCATAGCCGGAGTAGTCCACGCCTTTGGGGTCCACCACCACGGGTAACCCCCGCTTGCGGCCCTGGGCGATCAGTTCTTTCAGCACAGCCGGCGTGAGGACGCCCTTGGCGTAATCGGACAGCACCAGGGCGTGGACCTGGGGTAGGCGGGCCCTTAAAAACTCCCGGGCCGCGGTCTCGAAGGCCGGCGACCCCGGGGTCCGGGTTTCCCGGTCGATGCGCACCACCTGTTGGGCGGCGCCGATGACCCTGGTCTTCCGGGAAGTGCGCCGGGCCTGGTCCGTGAACAGGCCGTCCACCGCCACTCCCAGCCGGACCATCTCTTGCTTCAGAAGGCGCCCGGGGTTATCGTCGCCCACCAGGCCCAGGACTTCCACCTGGGCCCCCAGGGCCACCAGATTGTTGACCACGTTGCCGGCGCCCCCTAGGGTGCGGGTCTCCCGCTCCACCTCCACCACCGCCACCGGGGCCTCGGGGGAGATCCGCTCCACCTTGCCCCAGAGATACTCATCCAGCATAAAGTCCCCGGCCACCAGGACCCTCAGGTTTGAGAACCCCGCCAGGTCCAGGTTACCGAGGCCATCGCCGTACATTGCGGCCCTCTCCGGTGATTCGGAAGACATGTCTTGAGGTCCTTCTTTCCCTGCTCCGGCAGGGCGGCCGTCCCCGGCCGCCACCATGACCCCTAAACCTTCTGGCCGATATGGAAGTAGGTGAAACCCAGATTGGCCACCTTGGCCGGATTGTAGAGGTTGCGGCCGTCAAAAATCACCGGGGCCTTCAGCAAAGACTGCATCCGCTCAAAATCGGGCTCCCGGAATTTGGTCCACTCGGTACAGATAATCAGGGCGTCCGCGCCTTTCAAGGCTTCGTAGGTCGAAGCGGCATAGGTCACGCCCGGATGGTCCCCGAAGTGCTGCCGGGTCGCAGGCATGGCCTCCGGGTCATAGGCCTGAACCCGGGCCCCGGCCTCCAGCAAGCGGGAGATGACGGTCAAGGCCGGGGCCTCCCGGATGTCGTCCGTTTGGGGCTTGAAGGACAGCCCCCAGACGGCGAAGACCCGCCCCTTCAGGTCGCCCTTAAAGTAAGCGCTGATGACCTCCACAAAGAGCCGGCGCTGGTCCTGGTTGACGGCCTCCGCCGCCTCCAGCAGGCGGGGCGGATAGTCGTAAGACCTGGCCGTATGAATCAAGGCCTGCATATCCTTGGGAAAACAGGAGCCGCCGTATCCCAACCCCGGGAAGAGAAAGAGGGGGCCGACCCGGGGATCGGACCCGATCCCCTGGCGCACCATATTAATGTTGGCGCCAGTCCGGCTGCAAATGTTGGCGACCTCGTTGATAAAGGATATTTTGGTGGCCAGAAAGGCGTTGGCGGCATACTTGGTCAGTTCGGCGGACACCACATCCATGACAATGATGGGATGGTTGGTGCGGACAAACGGGGCATACAACTCCTTCATCAGTTCCGCCACCCGTACTTCGTCGCACCCCGCCACGATGCGGTCCGGCTTCATGAAATCGTCAATCGCGGTGCCTTCCTTGAGAAACTCCGGGTTGGAAACCACGTCGAATTCGAAGACTTCACCCCGGGCTCGCAGTTCCGCCTCGATAACCTGGCGCACCTGCCGGGCCGTACCCACCGGCACGGTGGATTTTTCCACGATCACCTTGTAGCCGTTCATGTGGCGGCCGATGTCCTGGGCCACTTGCAGCACCATGGACAGGTCGGCGGAGCCGTCTTGGTCCTGGGGCGTGCCCACCGCAATAAAGCAGACCAGGCTCTGTTGAATCGCCGGGCCTAACTCGGTGGAGAAAAACAGGCGGTGTTCCTGATAATTGCGTTTAACGTAATCCTCCAGCCCCGGTTCATAGATGGGAATGCGGCCCTGCTCCAGGGCTGCCACCTTGGCGGTATCCGCGTCCACGCAGATAACTTCGTTGCCCATTTCGGCAAAGCAGGCCGCGGTCACCAGCCCCACATACCCTGCACCGATTATTGCCAGTTTCATTTACCCTCCTCCACAGCTTTTCCTTGATACTGCCTAAAACATATCAGGACTATCCCTATGTTTGCTTTCATCCGGGAAACGCACCGGCGATCGCGGCATTCTCTCCCCTAACCCCGGGATGAACACCGAAAAAGTAACTCTCTGATCACCCGGCCGGTCGGTGTATGACAGGACGATACCCCAGCACTCGCGTTGCAGCACCACCCCATACCTTCTTTCCAGTTTATTGTTGGTCTCGAAAGTATGGCCGTAAGTAACCCAGGTTTTCACGGAGCTCAGAAGATTGAGATAGGTCTCGACGTTGATTTGTTTGGCGAAATCTTTGATATAGACATAGTTTAGATTGATATAGTTCTGCCTCTTACTGTCAAGAATCGTCACTTTAAGATCAGCCCGGTCAAATCCCTCTTTATACGGGGAGACCCCGACGTTCGATCCCAGGACGAGTTGGCGCAGCGGGTAAAGCTGCATCTCTCCCCAAAAATCGGAAAAAGGATGATGGGGCTCGGAATTGCCATCCAGGCCCATGCTGGACTTATTGTAGAAGGAAGTTTGGCTGAGCCGGAACCACAGCACATCCCGCACCGTGGTCTGGCCTTGGTCATTCTGACTCCGCCAGAGAACGTTGTTGGCGAACCCGTAGGTGAGGGCATTGACCCCGCCCACCGGGTCGTCTCCCTCCCGCACCGGCAAGTTGCGGTTGACCTGCGCCACCCAGCCCTGGTCCAGGGGGTCAAATTGGGGATAGCGTTTGGGATCAAACCGGGGGAGATTCGTGTAGGACACTTCGGGACGCAGGATATGCCGGAAGAAATAAGAGGAATCGCTGTCGCGGCCGTAGTCCTTTGCCCAGGCCCCGGCCAGGGCCACCCGGGAGTCAAACAATTGCCGGGGGATAATTTGCTCCGGCGGGCCGTCCGGGACGGCGTGGTCCACCCGGAACAGGGTCTCCCTGAACCCCACCCGGGAACCGAACGATATGCCCGGCGTCGGTTGCCCTTGCAGACTGACATTGGGATGGAAATCCATCCGGTCGCCGTTCATGCCGTGGTTCTGGTAAAAGTAATTGTACGACGAGTTCAGGGCCAGGTAGACCGGCAGCCCTCCCACGCCCAGGGGCACCGAATTAAGCGAGGCCCCCGGCACCCGGTTGAACAGGTTGGGGTCACTATTGATCAGTTTGTTGTAATAGCGGCTGTAGAGCGTGAAATTGGCCACGGAGAAATTGCGGGCCAGCAACAAGCTGGAAACCCGGGTATTCACGTCTTCTTGCTCCAGGTCCCGCCCAAACCCCATGAGCAGTTCCCGGGAATATTTATTGAGGCCCATGTAGCCAAAATTGAAGTCTGACAGATAGGCGGAATCGCTGACCCGATCCAGGGTGCCCCGGACCTCCCAGTCGCCCACTGGCTGGTTGATCATCCCCGAGGCCCAGAAGCGGCGGTTTGTCGTGCCTTCGTGGGCCGGAGCGTAGCTGTCATTCATATAAAAAAACCGGAGATAAGCCGCGGCCTCGTCGTGTCCCAGGCGCCGGTACTCTCCCCCCTGCATGTAACCCCGGTTGGAAAAAATGGTCTGGTAGAGCGTCAGATCGGAATAGTTGTTGATAGCCCAAAAAAAGGGCGCTTCCACCACCACCCCTCCCGCCTGGTGCAGCCCATAGGTGGGCATTAAAAAGCCGCTTTGCCGGGAGGTCATCACCGGCAGGACGGCCAACGGCAGGTAGAGCACCGGAATCCCGGCCAGTTGGAAGGAACCATCCCGGCCCGTGGCATAGCCCTCCGTGACCACCGAGAGGTTACGGGCGGAAAAGCTCCACACCGGCCGGTCCGCATCGCACGTTGTGACCTTGGCCTCCTCGGCGTAATACGTCCTTTCGCCGGTTTTGCGCAGCAGGGGGCTGTCCACATGAAAGTGGTTTTTGGTCAGGAAGAGCCGCGCCCCGGTCATCTCACCGCATCGAGTCGCCAGGTTGAATTGGCCTTCCTGGCCGGTAAAGATATCTTCTCCCAGCACCAGGACCACATTGCCCTTGGCCCGGGCTATTTTCGTGGCCTCGTTGACCTCCACCTGGTCCGCGTTAATGCGGCGGTCTCCCTGGCGGATTTCCACCTTGCCCTCCGCGGTATAAATATGGTTGGCGGCATCATAGGTGACCGTGTCGGCGCGGATCTTCCAGGGGCCCCCCTCGAAGCGCTGGCCCTTAAACAGGTCCATCTCCGTAGCCGCCCCGGCGCTCCCCACGCTGAGGAGGAAGATCAGGCACCCTAAGGCTATGATCGAGTTGCGCCCCAATTCCAACTCCTGGAAGTCCGTTTCAAAATCGTTGAATCATACCACAGGCCACCTGCTCTTTCAAGGAAGCCGATGGGGGGAATCTCTCATCCACCCGGAGAGATTGTCTCGGAGGACAGTGGCGGTAAGGCTGCTCCTGGTTCCCGTCAGTTAAGCGCAGATTCACTCTTTTTTCCGGGGGTGCCTGGCGAGGCGCACCGGACGGGGAACCGGATAAAACCTTCCCTCGGGTCAGCCAACCCCCATAAGTTGCGTCTCGGGGCCGCGGCGCCGCGCCCCTGGCGTCGGCCCTTGCGCCCGCGGGGAAGTTGGCATATTATAGATTAAGCGCCTGGACTGACTCTCCCCATTGCAGACGGCGCCGCCTGAGGCCTGCCGGCCTCCCGGAGAGGCAAAACTCTGGCAGACTTGTGCAACACAGACCGGTTAAAGAAACGAAGCCGTTCCGACCAGCTTCTTTGCGCCCCCGTAGCTCAGTTATGGATAGAGCAATGGATTCCTAATCCATGTGTCGCCCGTTCGAGTCGGGCCGGGGGCGCCAGTAATTACAAGCAGTTATCTGATTAATAATTAACTTTTGTTCATTCATACAAGGCGGGTGCGGATTTGGGTACGGATTGGGCGCCGGTGGCCGGAAGGTTGCCGGCGCTTTTCCTGTGAATTCTTTTCTTGACTTACTCCCTGAGAAGATTTACTTTTAAATTTTCTTCGATTTTAAAATTAATCAGTTGATAACAAAGGGAAAATTCACTTCAGGTAAAATTGTCAAATAAGGGGATTATCATGGAAAAAAGAACCATGATTAATTTTGGTGGCAAAACTGTAGAAGCCACAGAGGTAGGGTTCAAAAGCCTAAAAGAGGAGTGGAATGAATATCAGGCGGATGACGGGACGTTTCTTAGATTAAAAGTTGTTGTGTCAGAAGTAGTTAGATTAGACGATTATGATCAAGATTTAAAGCCAATTTATGTTATCAAATCCTCTAATGTTCTATCTTCATCTGTTCCAGAACATTTAAAGAAGGGTGGTGCGAAGGTACAGTGATATGGATACAGTTAAAACCTTAAATAAAACAGAATATGAATGGCTTTTATCCGGCGATAAAATTACAATTGAATCATTATACGCAGATTTTCAAGAAATTGGTAAAGTGGTCGATACACCATCAATACCTTTTAACTGGAATGAAACAATAAAATCTCCATCTCCTTTGATCAGCTTTGCTAATTTCTTTTGGCAGACAAAGTATGATATTGTAAATAGCACAAAAGATAATTTAGAATTTTTTCTTGCTAAAAGTATATCACAAGTTCCAGAAGTAGAATATATTCTTATTTCTAAAATAGCTAATTATTATGAAATATGGATAGTCATCAATAAATTAGACAGGGAAGTTAGGGAAAGAATCTATGATATCGAATATGATATACTTGAACATTTTGGAGATAATTATTTTGATTTTCATGTAATTTGCAGGGATGATAGAAATATTGGTGACATTTGTCCACCAAACACTATAATATATTATCGAAAGAAAGTCTAATAGATTATGTCAACAGATTTGGATCATTTGCGTAAGGCTGAATACAACGAAGAATTTTATTTATCTTTTGATTTAGACAGCACGCCATATTTGGATTGGGTTGTTAATGGTATTTTTTATTCTGCACTTCATTACATTGAGTCTTACCTTGCAACTCAGGGTAAACACCCAATAACTCATGGAATACGAAATGCTGACATAAGAAATGATCCAAATTTGGGAAGATATATTTTTAGAAGATTTAGCTCATTAAAGGACGACAGTGAATCTGGGCGTTATTTAATGAAAAATTTTACTCCTTTAGAAATTAGACAATCTATAATTCCTGAATTGGATAATATCAAAGCTTACTTAAAACAATATATTCCACGAATACGATTGGCTTAAGATTTGACATATATCTTCGCCAAGCGGCCTCCGGGCCGCTTTTCTTTTTCTCCAACCCCCAATCAACTTCAGTTGGCCCCCCTCGTGCTCCCGGGGTTGTTTTTTTGTCATTTTTTTGCCTCGCCTAAATGCTTGATTTCCTTGACCCTTCCCCTCAAACTAATCCCCTTGGGTTTACCTATATAGTTGATATAACAGGAAAAATATCTTGACAAGAGCCTCCTGAAAAAATAATCTGTTCATTAACGTAGCTATCAGGGAGGGTTTTGCATGAATACCATCAAGCCCGCGCCCTGATAACCGCACAATGAGGTGACCCAGCATGGGGGAAAAGGAAGAACAGACCTTAAGCCGGCTGGAGCTGGCGGACTACCTGCACAACCTGAGCGAGGAACTGCGCCGGGGGGCTTTTTCGGCCCAGGGGCGCCATTGGACCGTGCCCGATGAACTGGATGTCCGCAGGGAGTTCAAGGAAAAGAAGGGTCGCCTGGTGGCCAAACTGAGTTGGTCCTGGTCCACCCTCACCGACTATGACCGCACCGCCCGGGACGAAGTCAGCCGCTGGCAGGGCGATATGAAGACGGTGAAAAAACGCCTGGGCGCGGCCTTCAAAGCACTCCAGCAGGCCGTGAGCCAGGGCGCCTTCCCCGATGACCGGACCCTCAAGGACTTCGCCGAGATTTCCCGGGCCTTCGGGGCCATGGCCGAGCCGGACTGGGCGGAAGCCATGCAGGAATACCTGGACCACCTGGCGAACCTGGAGCACGCCGTGGCCAACCGCCAGCAGGAAGTCATGCTCCACGAACTCCGGGACCTGCAAGCCTGTATGAGCTCCTGCCACCGGGAGTTCAAGTCCGGATCCAAGAACCGCGGCTAGCTGAGGTCATTACCAACCATCATTATTCCGGTGCTCTCCGGTAGAGGCGGATTTTAAACCCGCCCTTGCCACACTACCACCCGCCCTTCGCCAGGGACAAGGCGATAAATCCCAACTTTTTCATCTCAACCGATCTTCTTCATCAACAAAAAATAGGGCCACACGGATTGCAACGTCTCCGTGTGGCCCCAAGGTTTTCTGCTGACTGCTTACTTAATTCCTGAGCTGGTCGATCACCTCGTTGTTCTGATTCAGGAAGGTGACCTCCACAGCAACACCGCCATCCAGGCGGTGAGTGGCGCAGCTCAGTCACGGGTCGTAGGCGCGTATGGCCATTTCCACCTTGTTCAGGATTCCCTGGTCATACTTGCCGTCCTTGATGAAGGTCTTGGCCGCCTGGTTCACCGACATATTGATGGCGGCGTTATTGTGGGTGGTGCCGACGATGAGGTTGACGTTGGTGATCAGGCCGTTGTCATCGCAGGTGTAGTCGTGGATCAGGGTGCCCCGGGGGGCTTCCACGCAGCCGATGCCCCGGCCGGCCTTGGGCTCCACCTTCACCCGGATGTCCGGGCTGGTGATCTCCGGGTCGTTGAGCAGTTCCACCGCAGTCTCCGCCGCCTGCACCAGTTCGATGAGGCGGGCGTAGTGGTACAGCAGGGTGAAGTGGGCCGGCCGGCCAAACGCCGCCCGGAACTCCTCCAACTCCGCCTGGGCCAAAGGCGTTTTCATCTTGTCGGCCACGTTGATCCGGGCCAGGCAGTTGGTGCGGTAGACGCCAACGGGATGGTCCAGGGACATGTCGAGTTTGCCCCACTTCTTGGCATAGGGGAACTTCTGGTAGGACCAGGGTTCCACCCATTCCCCGATGTAGTCCACGTACTGGTCGTAGGTGAAGTCGTCATAGGTGCCGTCGGGCTTCATCAGCCTCAGCTTGCCGTCGTAGAAATCCAATGCCCCGTCGTTGGTGACGGTGCCCAGATACCCTACCTTGATGACCCCGATGGATTTGATGGCATCCAGGTATTTGGGGAAGACGTTTTCCTTGGCGAAGTTGATGGAGAACTTGGAGAACTCCAGCAGCTCATTGGCCAGGGGCAGCATCTCCTTGCGCTCTTTCTCGGTCATGGGTTTGCTGACCCCGCCGGCCTGGGAGAAGGTGGGATGGATGGCCCGGCCGGCGAAATGCTCCAGCATCTGGGCCCCCATGTGGCGCATCTGCACCACCTTCTTGGCGATGTCCGGGGCCGCCTGGATGATGCCCACGACGTTGCGCACCGAGTAGTCGGCGTCGGGGCCGATGACGAAGTCCGGCGCCGCCAGGAAGTAAAAATGCAGGATCTTATCGCTGACATAGGCGATGCTCTGCATCAGGCGGCGGAGTTTCACCGCCGCGGGGGGCGGCGTCACCCCCAGGCAGGCGTCGGCCGCCTTGCTGGAGGCCAGGTGATGGGCCCAGGGACAGATGCCGCAGATGTGGCAGACGATCCGGGGCATTTCTTCCACCGGGCGGCCTTCGCAGAATTTCTCAAAGCCGCGCAGCGCCTGAACGTGCACCTTGGTATCGCTGACGTTGCCCGCATCATCCAGCGTGATGGCCACCTTGGCGTGGCCTTCGATCCGGGTTACCGGTTGGATATTGATGACTTTTCCCATAATCCTCACCCCCTATCTTACCGGCCGGGCCGGTAGCGGTGTCAGGAAGCCGTGGCCGCCGATGTAGCGGTTCATGATGGCCCGCCGGTCTATCAAGGTTTTGGGGTCCAGCCCCACCGAGGTCAGGGCGCCCATCATGTCCACCATGGGCCGGGCCCCCTTGCGGATGGGACCGAAACAGCCCCGGCACGGGGTCCGGGCCTGAACGCAGCGGGGCACTCCGGTCTTGCCGGCGCAGCCCGCCAGGGTTACCGGTCCCATGCAGAAGAAGCCCTGCTCATTGATGCAGCGCATCTTCTCCAGGCCTTCTTCGGCGTTGAAGTCGATGTTGGTCATGCCCCGCTTGATGGGGCCGCCGCCCGATTTCTTCTCCCGGATGACCGGGCAGGTGTCGCACACGCTCCTCTCCGGCAGGGCCCAGGCGGTCTTGCCCTCCAACAGGGCGGTGAGGGCGTCGGCGATCCAGTCCGGGTGCGGCGGGCAGCCGGGAATGGTGATGTCCACCTTGACCACCTCGTCCAGCCCCTTGCAACTGGGGGTCCACACGGGGACATTGGGGTCTTTGGGATCTGCGGACGGCTCGGTGGAGGCGCAATGACGGAAGACTTTGTCGAAGACCTCTTCCCCCTTCCACATGTTGGCCTGGGCCGGCACGCCGCCAAAGCCGGCGCAGCTGCCCAGGGCAATGAGAAACTTGACCTTTTTCCTGACTTCATTTAGGACGTGCTCGTGCTCGGTGTTGCGCACGCCGCCGGAGACGATGCCCACTACGGCCTCGGGAATCTCCATGGTCGTCCCATCCCCAGTCTGTCCAAAGTACTTGTGATCTACTAAAGCGGGAATGTGGACAAAATTGAGGTGGGGTAACAGGTCCAATAACGCCTCCCCGGTATTGAGAATGGAGATCTCGCACCCGGAGCAGGCATTCAGCCACTCTGAAACTACATTTACCGGCATGTTGTGCCCTCCTTTGTTAAGTGCCCGGCAGTCAACCGTCTCCTGCAACTAGCTGCCGCCCGCACCCCTTAAACTCTGCCGCGCTAACCCTCGCTTGGCGCGGTGGTCGCGACCCTGCGGGAATACACCAGGAACTGGCCGTCCTCGACAAACTTTTCTACCTCGAATCCGTCTTTGCCATAGTCCTCCATAACCTGTTGGGCCGACGCCTCACTGTCGTAGACCACGCCGTCCCACATGAATTTTTTGCCGTTGACCTTTCGGGCCAATGGGATGGTCATGAGTGCTCACCCTCCACTTTTAAAACCTAAATCTTGTGAACAAATTTTGTCGCCGCCGGCTTAGGTCGGGGCGAAAAGGGGAAATACAAATAGGGGGTATTGCCCTTTTTCTTTAATTTTTGCTTGCTTCCCCTTTTATTGACCCGTTTAAAAATGGCTCATCGGATCAAAACAGATTTTCTCTCTATCATTGAGGGGAAAGGCATAAACCGTCAGGCGGAGGAGCCGGCAAGCATGGTTTTTTCCCTTTTCGCCTCTTCCCCTTTTCGCCTTTTCGCCCCCAATCTTTTCCCCCTTTACCCTCTTGTACTATACGGACTGGGCCCCAGCGCCCGCAGGGACTCGGTCATTTCCGTCATCACGTCGGCGAATTTCTGGGCCTCCGAGGACGCAATCCACTCTATCCGGAAGCGCTCCGGCTCCAGGCCGAAGTCTTCCAGCATCATGTCAATTCCTTCCGCTCTGCTTTGGGCTTTTTTATTACCTTCCAGGTAATGACATTCGCCCAGGTGTCACCCGCAGACCAGGACGCCGTCCGCCCCCTTGGTAAGGGCGTTCATCACCAGGTTGGGGTGGACCATGCCCGAGCACATCACCCGGATGATGCGGCCGTTGGGGGGATACTGAATGCGGGAGACCCCGGCCAAATCCGCCCCGGCATAGGAGCACCAGTTGCAACAAAAAGCCACGATCAGCGGTTCGTATTGATCTTCCATGCAGTTGGACCTTTCCTCTCTTTTTTGCTATCTTCCGGCGGTCAGTTTATCGGCGCGCCGGGCGCCCCCTGCCTTTCTCAAGAAGCGGCGGGCCATGCCCACCCGACACCGGCTCACTGCTTACTGCTCACTGCTTACTGCTCACTATTAAATAATCCCCAACGCCGCGTCCACCTGGGCTTCCAGCTGTTCCGGCGTGAACCCGGCCACGTAAATGCCCGCCTTGGGGCAGGTGGCCATACAGGAGCCGCAGCCCTTGCACTGGATGGGATTGACTTCCACAGTCTTCCTGAGGTTGCCCTCTTTCATGTATTCCAGGAGGGTGATTGCCTGGAAAGGGCAGGCGTCCACGCAGAAGGCGCAGCCGTCGCAGTTTTCGTCGATGGGGGTGGAGATGATGGAGTCCATTAGCAGGAAGTCCTTGGACAACACGGTGCTGGCCCGGGAGGCGCAGGCCAGGGACTCGGCAATGGATTCCTGGATGGGCTTGGGATAATGGCACAGCCCCGTCAGATAAATACCTTCGGTGGGGGCCTCCACCGGCCTGATCTTGGCGTGGGCCTCGGTGAAGAAGCCCTCGGCGTTGAGCGGAATTTTGTAGAGTTCCGCCAGGGGGGCGTTCTGGTGGGGAATGATGGCGGTGGCCAGGGTCAGCAGGTCCACCGGGAAAGTCACCGGCCTCCCGAGGATCTGGTCCGTGACCGTGATTTGCAGGCGGCCGTCCGCTTCTTCTACCCGCGGCGGGTCGGACACGATATAACGAATAAAGATGATCCCTTTTTCCCGGGACCGCTGGTACAGCACTTCCCGTTCGCCATAGGTGCGCATGTCCCGGTAGAACACATAGACGTCCAGCTCCGGGTTCATGACTTTCAGCTTGATGGCGTTTTCCACGGAATGGGCGCAGCACACCTTGTTACAATAAGGCCGCTCCGGAATCCGGGACCCGACACACTGAATGAACGCCACCGCCTGGGCCTTCTTCAGCCGCTCGGTCTCCCCGGTAATCTCCATATCCAGGTCCAGGGAAAGCAGGACGTTGGGGTTCTTTTTGTAAAGGTATTCACCTTCCGGCCGGAAGGGTTCGGCGCCGATGGCGATAACCACAATGCCGTGTTCAATTGCCTGACCGGTGGAGAGAGTCGTGGTGAAGTTTCCCACCACCCCGGAAACCCCGGTGACCATGGCATTGAAATGGAGGGTGATGTTGGGGTGCTGGGTCACCTTGCTAATCTTGGCATCCAACCGAGGTCCCACCAATCCTCCCCTCCAGGTCGTATGCAGCTTGCGAGCGTTGCCTCCCAGCCGGTCCTTCCGTTCCACCAAGTGAACCTGGTAACCCTGATCCGCCAGGGCCAGGGCGCTGGTCATGCCGGAGACGCCTCCGCCGATGACCAGGGCCCGATGGTTGACGCCCACGGAGATATAGTTCAGGGGCTGGAGCAGCCGGGCCTTGGCCACCCCCATGTTCACCAAGTCCTTGCACTTGGCCGTGGCTTGGTCCGGCTCGTTCAGGTGGACCCAGGTGCACTGGTTGCGGATATTGGCCATCTCGAAGAGATACTTGTTGAGGCCGGCGTTCCGCAGCATATCCTGGAAGATGGGCTGATGGGTGGAGGGGCTGCAGGCCGCCACCACCACCCGGTTCAGATTATGCTCGGCGATCTTTTCCACCATTTGGGCCTGGGAGTCCTGAGAACAGCTAAACAGGTTATCCTGGGCATAGACGACATTGGGAATAGACTGGGCGTATTCCACGATGGCCGGGACGTCGGCTACGCCGCCGATGTTGAGGCCGCAGTTGCAGACAAACACTCCGATGCGGGGTTCTTCCCCGGCCACCATCATTTCCGGCGGATACTCCTTCTCTTTGATCATCGTGCCCCGGGCCGAAGCCAGGTCCCGGGAGGCCGCGGCCGCCGCGGCGCTCCCTTCCATCACCGACTGGGGGATGTCCTTGGGCCCGTTGAAAGCGCCACAGGAATAGATACCGCGCCGGAAGGTGGTGGTAGGCTCAAAGCAACTGGTCTCCACGAAGTTATTGGGACTCAGCGGAACTTCCAGTTTTTTGGCCAACTCCACCGTCTCCGGAGGAATCACCATCCCCACCGAGAGTATGAGGGCATCAAAGATCTCGTCCATCACCTCACCCGTTTCGGTGACGTAGCGCACTTCCAGGTCGCCGTCTTCGCCCGCGGGCGAAACCGTATGCACCCGGGAGCGGATCAGGCGGGCCCCCTGGTCCTTAATGCGCACCATGTACTTTTCGAAATCCTTCCGGGGGGTGCGCATATCCATGTAGAACAGGGCCATATCCAGGTGCGGGCCGATGTGTTCCCGGGCGATGATCGCCTGTTTCAGGGCCGCCATGCAGCAGAAGTTTGAACAGTAGTGGTGTTCCCCGGCCCGGTCGCTCCGCATGCCCACGCAGTGGACCCAGGCGATTTTTTGGGGCTCCTTGCCGTCGGAACGCCGCATCACATGCCCATGGGAGGGTCCGCCGGGACTCAGGATGCGCTCGAATTCCAGGCTGGTATAGACGTTGGGATACTTGCCGTAGCCGTAAGTTTTCAGGCCCCGGGGATCAAACGGTTTGAAGCCGGGAGCCAGGATTACCGACCCCACGTCCAGTTCCAGGGTCTGGGTCTTCTGGCTATGGTCCACCGCCCCGGCCTGGCAAACCGCCACGCACTGCATACATTCCGAACAGATGCCGCAATTGAGGCAGCGGGAGGCCTCTCGTTTCGCCTGCTCTTCGGTATAACCGGTGACAATTTCATCGAAGCAGGTGCAGGTGTATTCCGGGGGCAGCGCCGCCATGGTCTCCCGGGGCTGGCCTTCCTCGTCTTTGGGAACCTCGGCCCAGCGCTTGTGGGCTTCTTTGCCTTCAGTGCGACCGGCAGTCAGATCCACTTTCCGGAGATATCGGTCGATAGACTCCGCCGCCTCGATACCGCCCTCCACCGCCTCAATGGCGATCCAGGGGCCGGTGTGCACGTCTCCCGCGGCAAACACCCCCGGCCGGGAGGTTTGGTATGTGGTTTCGTCCACTTCTATCGTGCCCCAGCGGGACAATTTGACGCCGCAGTCCTTCAGACGTTTCTGGGCCGATTCCTGCCCGATGGCCGGCACGATCATATCCACCGGCAGTTCGAACTCCGCCCCCACCACGGGCACCGGCCGGCGGCGACCCGAGGCGTCCGGTTCCCCCAACTCCATTTTCTGGCAGATGAGGCCCGTGACCTTGCCGTCCGCTCCGGTCACCACCTTATGGGGGGCCGCCAGGAAGACGATTTCCGCCCCCTCGCACAGGGCCTGCTCCACTTCATGGGCAAACGCCGGCATCTCTTCCCGGGAGCGGCGATAGACGATGGTCACGTCCGAACCCAGGCGCCGGGCGGTGCAGGCCACGTCAATGGCCACATTGCCGCCGCCGATGACCGCCAACCGCTTGCCGATGGTCAGGGGCTCGCCCAGATTATGGCGGCGGAGAAACTCCACCCCCTGCATGACCCCGTCGGTGTCCTCGCCTTGGATCCCCAGGGGTTTGCCTACGTGGCAGCCGATCCCCAGAAAAACGGCTTGATACCCTTGCTCAAAGAGGCCATCCACGGTGAAATCCCGCCCCAGGGCGGTATTGGTCTTCAGTTCCACCCCCAGGCGCAGAATATTGTCGATCTCTCGATCTAAGATATCCTTGGGCAGCCGATAGTCTGGGATGCCCACCCGGAGCATGCCTCCGGCTTTGGGGAGGGCCTCGAGAATGGTGGGGCGGTAGCCCTTTAGGGCCAGGTGATAGGCGCAGCTTAAGCCGGCCGGCCCCGAGCCGATAATGGCGATTTTCTCGCCCTTGGCCTCCACCAGGGGCGGGTTGATGCTACCCAGGTCCACCTGGTCCGCGGCAAAGCGCTTGAGGGCGCAGATGGCCACCGGCTCGTCCAGTTCCTGCCGCCGGCATTTAGCCTCACAAGGATGGGGACAGACACGGCCCAGAACTCCCGGTAGCGGTAGCCGCTCCATGATAAGCTTCACCGCGTCCTCGTAACGGCCCATCTTGACGAGCTGCACGTACCCCTGGACGTTGATCTCCGCCGGACAGGTTAGGGTGCAGGGGGCCCGATCCAGTTTCTGTATGACAAAGGCTGAGGGGATGGCCTGGGGATACAGCCGGTAGACGGCTTTATTCTCGTCCAGGCCCAGATTGAACCGGTTGGGCATCTCCACCGGGCAGACCTTAGCGCATTCGCCGCAGCCGGTGCACTTCTCCAGACTGACGTAGCGGGCTTGCTTTTCTAAGGTGACCCGGAAATTGCCGGGTTCACCGGCTATATCCTGTAATTCGGTGAGGGCGTGGACTTCGATGTTGCTGTGCCGGCCGACCTCGACCAGCTTGGGGGAGATGATTCACATGGCGCAATCGTTGGTGGGAAAGGTCTTGTCGATCTGGGCCATGGTACCGCCGATGGCCGGGCCCTTTTCTATCAGGTGCACATAATAGCCGGAATTAGCCAAATCCAAGGCGGCCTGCATGCCGGCGATCCCGCCGCCCACCACCATCACCGATCCCAGAACTTTATCCGACATGATGCATCCCTTCGTTAGCCGAGCTTAATTTGAGTTTGACCAGGTTAACCTGACTTGTAGTCTTGTAATGCCACAAATTAATAATCTTATGTTCATGATAAAGATTTGCACCAAGTTTTGTCAAGATGATATTATTGGAATATTCGGCCCGGCCTGCTCCGGCCTGTTGGTCATGATCTCAACCAAAAGAATTATGCCAGTTCCATGCCAACGGCTCTGTTGCATTTTTCAACATGATTCACGAGGGTTAGGGCCGCGGCCCGAATCTTTCGGCCCGGGCCACCGGGATAATCTCCCCATGCCGGGGGGAATAATGCACCAATGGCTCAAGGCGCCACCCGGGGACAGCCACGCCGCCTGGCTTACTGCACAATGACGATGCCGGCCAGGGTGCCCTTGGGCATGTCTTCCGGTTTGGCGTCGCTGCCGATGGGATAGATGTCCCAGCCGGCCTGGGCCGCCATGTGGTAGACGTCGATCCCCACCGCCTCCATGGATGGCCGGGACTTGAGGGAAAACCGGCACTTCTTCCCTTCCATGGCCAGGCAGCCCTCCTGCTGGCCGCAAAAGGTGTGGCGGCAGGACCCGGCGGCAAACCCGAAGGCCAGGTAGTGCCCGTCGTAGAAGGCCGCGGACTCCAGTTCGTTGACGATCTTATAGACCTCCTGATAGGCCGCCACCCGCTCCTTGATGGTGGCCTTGTCCCGGACGATGACCTCAGGCGGCACTTCCTTGATGAAAAACACGGCCCAGTGGTATTTCTGCAGCAGGTCATGCAGTTCCGCAGGTTTCATGGTATTGGGGGGACAGTGGGCGCTCACCCCGTAGCCGAAACACCGGGGAATCTGGCACTTGAGGGTCACCCGTTCATCCACCGGAATTTCTTCGGCCTCGACGATTTTCGCCTGGGTGGCCCCCAGCTTGAGGGCCAGTTGCCGGTACCGCTCCAGGTCCTGGGGCAAGCGGCCCTCCTGCATGTCCACCGTGATCTTTTCCACTTTGCGGCCCATATACGCTCCTTCTCGATTTTTGCTCACTGCTTACTGCTCACCGCTCACCGCCTTAAAAAACACTGCGCCCAACGGCGGCAGGGTGAGGTTCAAAGAGTGAAGCCGGCCGTGGCAGGGGATGGGCTCGGCCTCCAGACCTCCCAGGTTGCCGTGGCCGCTGCCCCCGTAATCCACCGCGTCGCTGTTCAGAACCTCCTGCCAGAACCCGCCGGTGGGCACCCCCACCCGGTAGTTATACCGGGGCACCGGGGTGAAGTTGCAGGCCACCAGGATCAGCTCCCCCGCACGCCCTTTCCTGAGAAAGGTGATGACGCTCTGCATCACGTCGTTGCAGTCGATCCACGCAAAACCCGCCGGAGTGAAATCCTGGGTAAACAGGGCCGCCTCCTGGCGGTAGACGCGGTTCAAGTCCTCGACCCACCTCTGTAAGGCTTGGTGCATGGGCTCGTCCAGCAGGTGCCAGTCCAGGGAGGCCTCGTGGTACCATTCGGACCACTGCCCGAACTCACCCCCCATGAAGAGCAGTTTCTTGCCGGGCTGGCCATACATATAGCCCAAAAGGAGCCGGAGATTGGCGAACTTCTGCCAGACGTCCCCGGGCATTTTCGAAAGGAGCGACCCCTTGCCATAGACCACCTCGTCGTGGGACAGGGGCAGGAGGAAATTCTCCTGGAAGGCGTAGAGCATCCGGAAGGTCAGGGTGTTGTGGTGATACCGCCGGAATACCGGGTCCACGGCCAGGTATTTCAGGGTGTCGTGCATCCACCCCATGTCCCACTTGAGGCCGAAGCCCAGGCCCCCCACGTAGATGGGCCGGGAGACCATGGGCCAGTCCGTGGACTCCTCGGCCGCGGTCTGGACGTCGGGGAAGCTCTTGTAGACCTCGGTGTTGAACTGGCGCAGAAAGGCGATGGCCTCCAGGTCCTCCCGGCCGCCGTACTGGTTGGGCAGCCATTCCCCCTCTTCCCGGGAGTAATCCAGGTAGAGCATGGAAGCCACTGCGTCCACCCTGAGGCCGTCGGCGTGGTAGCGCTCCAGCCAGAACAGGGCGCTGCTCATGAGGAAGCACCTGACCTCGTTGCGGCCGTAATTGAAAATGGCGCTCTTCCAGTCGGGATGAAACCCCCGGCGGACGTCGGCGTGCTCATAGAGGTGGGTGCCGTCGAAAAAGCCGGGGCCGTGTTCGTCCGCCGGGAAGTGGGAGGGCACCCAGTCCAGGATGACCCCGATGCCGCACTTGTGCAGGTAGTCCACCAGAAACATGAAATCCTGGGGGCTGCCGTAGCGGCTGGTGGGCGCGAAGTAGCCCGTGGTCTGGTAACCCCAGGAGCCGTAAAAGGGGTGCTCCATGACCGGCATGAATTCCACGTGGGTAAAACCCAGGCGCTGCACGTGCTCGGCCAACAGGGGCGCCAGTTCCCGGTAGGTGAGGAAGCGGTTGCCCTCTTCCGGCACCCGCCGCCAGGAGCCCAGGTGGACCTCGTACACCGACATGGGCCCGTCCAGGGCATTGGCCCCGCGCCGCCGGGCCATCCAGTCGCCGTCGTCCCAAACGTAGTCCAGGTCCCAGACGATGGAGGCGGTGCGGGGCGGGCCTTCGTAGGAAAAGGCGAAGGGGTCGGCCTTGTCCACCCGGTAGCCGCCATACTTGGAGGCCACGTGGTACTTGTACAGGGAGCCCGGCCCCAAGCCGCGGATGAACCCCTCCCAGATGCCGGACCGGCCCCGGTGCGATAAGGGGTGGCTACCTTTGTTCCAGCCGTTGAAGTCGCCGGTGACCCAGACCTGCTGCGCGTCCGGGGCCCACACCGCAAAGTACGTCCCCGGGGGATCATGCTCCTTCAATGTGTGGGATCCCAGCTTATGATAAAGGCGGTAGTGATTGCCTTCGTTAAACAGGTAGAGATCGTCGTCGGTCAAGAGCGAGACGTCGTGCCGCATCGGGACCGGGGAAGTCTTGGTCTTTTTAGCCGCCATAGGTTTATCTTTATCAATTTAGACGCTTATTGCAAGAATTAGCTGATGGGGAATAAGCGGAGCATTGCTGTCGGAGGGGCGAATTTAAAACCCGCCTCTTGCTCTCTTAACTGACCTGCAAAAAGCAACCGGCTTTCAGCTTGAAAAAGAGAGCGGCGGCAATTGACCTTAGAGTGTGGAGTATGCCTATCGCGCCCTAACTTTGAACTTTGAACCTGGAACTTTTCTGAAAAAACTGATCCCATTCGCAATATTTTTGCTTGACTATATGTTTTTGATATATATCATTTAACTATACTTAGACTCAGGGAGGTGAATGTCATGGGCCAAGCGGAATCGCGTGCCTACTGGAAATGTAAGACTTGCAACTTCACCCTCCATGCCGGGGTGCCGCCGGATACATGCCCGGTATGCCGAAACCAATGTAAATTTAAGGATATAACCTGCTACCTGCCGGAGTGTGGCGGACCGGCCTACATTGATCCACGCTTGAAGTAATGTGGATCATAGGCCGCTGGTGACCCTTGTGAGAACCTCACGGTAATTCATCCGGGCACGCCCCCTGCAACTTTTACCTGACCAGGGAGAGCAAGCCCCAGACCCCGGCCCGGCCGGCCAGGAGACCCGCCAGGGTGATGGCGGCCATGGCCAGCGAAGTGCCGTACAACAGGCGAATGGCCTGGCCATAGCGCTCCTGGTCCAGGGGTTGGCTGGCCTCGCCGATAAAGGGTTTATCCACCAGGCGGCCGAAATAGGTGCTGGGACCCCCCAGGCGCACTCCCAGGGCTCCGGCCATGGCCGCTTCGGGACAGCCGGCATTGGGGCTGGCAGCTTTCTTGCGGTCCCGCCAAAAAATGCGCCAGGCTTCCCGCCAATTAAGGCCCAGAGCCGCGGCCGTGGGAATCATCAGGAGGGCCGTCAGGCGGGCCGGGATGAAGTTGAGAACGTCGTCGGCCCGGGCCGCCACCTTGCCGAATTGGGCATACCAGTAGTTCTTATAGCCCACCATACTGTCCATGGTGTTGGCGGCCTTGAAAAAAAACAGCCCCGGCAGGCCCAGTATGAGGATAAAAAACAGGGGGGCCACCACCCCGTCGGCCAGATTTTCCGCCACCGTCTCAATCACGGCCCGGCGCATATCTTCCAGGGACAGGTGAGAGGTTTCCCGGCCCACGATCATGGAAAGGCGCTCCCGGGCCCCGTCCAGATCGCCCTTGACCAGGGCCATCTCCACCTTGAGGCTCTCCTGGTGCAGGCTGCGGGTGGCCAGGCCAGTATACAGGAAATAGGCCAGGACTGCGATCCCGCCCCAGGGCGGCAGCAACGCCGCCACTCCCAGCACCCCGAAGATGAGGACGCCGGTGGTGGCCATCACCGCCAGCCAGAACAGCGCCCCGGCCCCCACCCGGGCCTTATAGAGCACCGACTCCCAGTACTGGATGATGCTGCCCAAAAGCCGCACCGGATGAGGCCAGCCGGGGGGATCCCCCAGCAGCAGATCCAGCAGGTACGCCAGCAGAAAAGGCAGGGCCAGGTTCACGGTTTCCCTCGCTTAGTGCGATATGTCAATCAGATCATTATTGAGAGCAAATTCACCGGGTAGGGGCGGGTTTTAAACCCGCCCCTATAAGCCGGACGGCTGCAACCCATACCGGTCCTCCCTCAAGGCTCCATGCACTTCCTAAGGGCCGCCAGCAGCCGCTCATTCTCCTCGCGGCCCCGCACCGCCAGGCGGAAGAAACGCTCATCCAGCCCCCTAAAATTGCCGGCGTCCCGGATGACGATACGGTGGGCCAGCATCTGCTGTCGCAACGCCGCCGCGGTCAACCCCGGCCGGGTGAGTTTCACCAGGAGATAATTCACCACACTGGGAAACGGCAAGAGCCCCGGCAGCGCCGCCAGCCGGTCAAAGAGGAATTGCCGCTCACCTTGGATGAGAGTCCGGGTCCGGCGCATATACTCACGGTCGGCCAGGCAGGCCCGCCCCATGGCCTGGGCCATGGTGTTCACCGACCAGGGCTCCTGCTCCCCGGACAGGTTCGCCACGAGTTCCGGCACCCCCAATAAATATCCCAGGCGCATCCCCGGGATGCCGAAAAATTTGGTGAAGGAGCGCAGGATCATCAGGCGGGGAAACCGGCCCAGGTGCAGCTTCAAGGAGGCCTCTTCCACGAAATCCACGAACGCTTCATCCAGGAGGAGATACGCTCCCGTTGCCTCACAGCGGGCCGCCACCCTGAGGAACAACTCCGGGTCCAGCAGCACCCCGCTGGGACTGGTGGGATGGGCCAGGAAGACCAGGTCCCCGGCTTGCAACTCCGGGACCCCTTGTAAGGTAAAATTATGAGATTCGCCTGTGGGATGGAAAACCACCGGCACCCGGGCCAGATCCAGGGCATGTTCATATTCGCTGAAGGCCGGAGTGACGATGAGCCCCCGGCTGGGTCTCAGGGCCCTCGCCACCAGATAGATCAGCTCCGTGGAGCCGTTGCCCACCAGGATCTCCTCAAGGGTGAGGTGGTGATAGGCCGCCAGGGCGGCGCGCAGTTTCAGGCTGCGGCGGTCCGGGTAGTGGACGATCTCGTTAAGCGCCTCCTGTACCGCACCGGTCAGCCCCCGGGGAAATCCCAGGGGATTGATGTTGGCCGAAAAATCCAAGCCGGCACTCATCTGGTGGGCAGTTTCCGGAGTGGGCGTGGCGACGGCCGGGCTGCTCTGGATTTATGACCGCGTGGTACGGCGGGACGCGGTGGAAACGATGTAAGTTATTGCCCAAAAAAGCGCCTTTCTTGCATGTAACCTTATTGTTTTCATGGGGCTGAAAGGAAAGAGGGGGGGAGGGGTGGGGTATGCTTCCCTGTTTCTTCGTTTTTTTGCTTGCGCAAGGTTCCCTTGGGGAAGGGGCAAAGGATTTCGGCGGGAACGTTTTGGCGGATTGCGACGATGGCTCTGGCCTGACTTCTTCAATTGTGCGCCGCGGGAGCGAAATTGCCTGCAAAAAAAGCAGATCCCTGCCTCTAGAGCAGATCCTTAGTAGTTATATCCACGAACACGAAGTTGGTTTAAGGTGGATTTGGCGACTACTCCGCAATGAAGCAGATGCCACGAGCCTATTCAGATGACCTGCGCAGCAAGCTCTTGAAAGCCTATGGTGACGGGCAAGCGAGCCTGGAGGAACTGGCGAGCCGGTTTGGCGTCAGTTATGGATACGCGAAGAAGATCCGCCGCCAGCAACTGGAGACCGGGCGGCTGGAGCGGCCGCCGCAGTTGCGGCACGGGCCGAGAAGCCAGCTGACGGCCGCAATCAAGCAGTATTTGCGGGCCGCAGTGGCCCGACAGCCCGATGTGACCTTAGCAGAGCTGAAACAGCAGTTGGGCGAGGCCCATCGGGTCGAGATCAGCCGATCGCGGCTGTGGTACTGGCTGCGAGGCCTGGGTCTGCGGCATAAAAAAAACGCTGCGCGCGCAGGAGCAGGAAAGCGGTGAGAGTCTGTGGCTTCGGCACGCGTGGTGGGAACTGGTAACCGAGATTGATCCTGCCGGGCTGGTGTTCCTGGATGAAAGCGGCGTGACCACAGAGATGACGCGCCGCTATGGCTGGGGCCCTCGTTCGGAGCGGGTGCGGGAGGCAGTTCCTGCCGGTCACTGGCGCACACTGACGGTCTTGGCAGCTTTGACCAGCGAGGGCGTGTTGGCCAGCATGAGCATCGAATCGCCCACGGACGGCGATGTGTTTCTGGCCTTTGTGGAGCAAGTGCTGGTGCCGCGGCTCGAGCCCGGCCATGTCGTGATCCTCGATAACCTGGGAGCACATAAAGTGGAGGGCGTGCGCCAATTGATTGAGAGCCGTGGCGCATTGCTGCTCTATCTGCCGCCCTACTCGCCCGACTTCAACCCCATCGAGCAGGCTTGGTCCAAGCTCAAGCAGCTGCTGCGTGGCATCAAAGCAAGGCTGGTCGAGCAACTGGAGCCAGCCCTGACACAGGCCATCGCCGCAATTACACCCCACGACGCGCAAGCCTTCTTCCATCACTGCGGCTATCGGATACAGTAACTATGAAAATGCTCTAAAGTTCCTATCAAAAAATGACTTGTCATCCTTGCGAACGGGACCCCAGATGGTTTTCAGTCTGGGGGTGGTGAGTCGAAAGCCTCCCCTGAGCGTAGTCGAAGGGGATCTGCGTTTGCACCGCGAGATTTATGCGAGGAACTTTAGGGACAGGGCCCTAGCTCATCGCATCCACCTCCCGCGAGTCCTCATCGGTCAGCT
>JBKQVS010000100.1:0-8993 GCA_052139855.1 Desulfobaccales bacterium | reverse complement strand
CGATTTGTCACCGACAGACTAAGGCGCGCCGGTATGGCACTGGTTACAGAGGATTTCCGGGGGGATTTCTCCTCCAGGGTGGTCGAATTTCAACCCCTGCAGGCTCACCGTCTCCGATTTTGTCTGACGGCCCTGGGAGGTGATGATATGACACGTGTTGCAGGCAGTGGGGATGGAGCGGCCGGTGGTCTTGTCGATATGGGAACCATCGTGGCAGCGAAAACAACCCGGCCAAATATAATGCCCGATATTGTTGGGCCGCGCTTTCCAGTCCGTTTTCATTTCCGGGAAGAAATTGTCGCGAAAGATCATCTGAGTCTCGGAGATGGCCTGCGCGATCTTTGACTGGTCCTTAAAATCAGAGTATTCCTTCGAGAGTAGTTGAGGAATCAGGGCAATCCCGCGAGCCTGCGCCCCGGTCCCGGCGGCCTTGAGCAGAGCCTCGGCCGCCTTCACTTTTATGCTAGGAATGGCAGGATCGATTCGACCCATTCCCATGGAAACATCCAGAGCCTGGTAAGGGGAATCGAAAATGTGGGTAGGACGATTGTGGCAGTCAACACAGTCGAGCACCCGCACGGGCAGAGTTTTTTGTTGGGGGGTCAAGGGAGTGTCTTTTGACTCATAGACGTTGACGGCGCCGGTCTCTCGATTCGTCACCTTGACCCAGGGTATGGTTTGCCGGCTTTCGTCCGTGGCTATGTACTCCATGTGGTTGGACACCACCATATGCCAATGGATGCCTCCAACCGGCGCCTTGTTGGCAACTGCGCCTCCCACATACACCAGCAGTCTTATGTGCCCCGGAGTGTTTTCCTTGTCCGGCAGGAAGAATTGGCGCCGCAGTTCCAGCCAGCCGTAAAATTTCGCCGGCCAATGGCACTGTTCGCAGGTTTCCCGTGCGGGCCGCAGGTTTTGGACCGGCACGGGAATGGGCCGTGGATAGGAGTTGGTAGCGATCGCATAGACCTGATAGAGGCCGGAGATCTTGGAGCGGACAAACCAGGAGGCGCCCGGGCCGATGTGGCATTCGGTACATCGTACCCGTGAGTGGGGCGAGCTTTTGTACGTGACGTATTCCGGCTGCATCACCGTGTGGCACAAGGCGCCGCAAAACCCCGGCGATTCAGTCACCTGAAAGGCGCGGTAGCTTCCTAAGGCGCTGCACATAAGAAAAAAGAAGACGCAAACAAAGGCGATGACAAGTTGGCGGGTGCGTCTCCCGGCATTTGCCTCAACGGGGGCCCCAGCCGCTGCCGGTTTTATGGGCCGGCGGCGTTCCAGCCACACTCCCGCGCCGGCGCACATGAGGCCGACCCAGATAACTGACGGGAGAATCAGGTAGATCAGGATGCCCACGTAGGGCTGTCTGAAGCCGTGAAAAAAGTCAATTGCTATGAGACAAAGCGCGGCAAAAAGGCTGCACACGGCCACCGCAAGGCCGAAGATGCCAACCCAGTTGCCGACCAGGGCGGAGACAAATTTTGGACGCGGAACCTTAGGCCCATTCATGAAGGGGTTCCAAATCTATGCTAAAGGAGCGGGTGCAGCCGGTCACGAACCTCAGTGTTTTGCAAGGGACCGAAGATACGCGATAACGTCCTGCAGTTCTGCATCGGTTAATTTGAATTCCGGCATTTTTACTTGGGGCCCGAGGGATTTCTTGGGGTCAGTAATGTTCTCCTTGAGGACAGCGTCGGTTTTTGTCCCGGCAAGCGTATCCAAGGGCTTGCCCAGGTTACTCCCTTCCTTGTGGCACAGGGCGCATTTTTTGCTCTCTACCAGGGCTTTGCCCTTTTCCGCGGAACCGCCTTGAGCCCATGCAGACGGCGCAATTCCCATCAACAGCAAACAAAGGACCGTCACTACAGATTTCATGTTTCCTCCTGTGGTTTGAGAATGAAAAGTCAGCTTAGCGAGGGCGGAACCACCGCCGTGTCCAGTTTATCCCCGATGCACGCTAGGAGCAAGATTAATTAAATGAGAACGCGGTTGAACTACTCTCCCCACCCAACTCGTACGCTCAAGCTAAAACTTGTACTGTACGAATCCCTGCACCACATGCGCCGTGGCGTTCGTATAGTACCCGCCCAGGGTATTGTACTGCTGATTGCCGCCCAGCGAGCCCCCCGGCACAAACGGCCCTGACGTCGAGTTCGTCGACGTGACTCCCTGCAGATAAAGCGTTTGGTACTCTTTGGTCATGTGGAAGGCCTCGAATATGTATCCCGCTCTGCAAGCCCAGTGCTCGTTGAACTGGTAGGTGAGAAACGTCTTTATATCGGCGTAGTATTCGTTCATTTTGGGCATTACATCGTTGTGGAAATTCGAGTTCGCCAGGGAGTAGCTTGCCCTGGTCGTGAGGGTCAGCTTTTTCGGAATGAGCTTAAAGTCCGCTCTGGCGACGAAAGTGTCATATGCGTCGGAGGTGGTCAACGTGGGGCCCGCATCACCAAAGACCACATATTGTTCCCCATTAAGTAAGTTGGTCGGGGGGTTGTTAGGGACCTGTTGTTTCGTTTGGAGTTGCTGGTGGTCGTATCCCAGGCTCAAGGCGACCCGGTCACACGGCCTCCAGCTCGCATCCGCTCCGATCGACCAGCCTCGATCGCTTTGGATACCCAAGGTCGAGTCTAAAAAATTGTCGTTATAGATGGAGAAATTGCCTGAGAAGGTGACATTATTCGCGGGTTCCACTTCTGCAATGAAATTGAAGGTGTTCCGATTGAGGTTTCCCGAATAGAATTTGTAAGTTAGTGGCACCCCCGCCTCCCCCTCGTTCTCCGCGGTCAGAAAATTACTCCCTATCCGGGCGGTGTACGCATAGTTGGCGCTCAGGCTCAGCCAGTCAGTAGGAAGCAGCCTGACGCCCACCTGGGGCGAGTGACTCGAGGTATTGCCCTGATTTTGGCTGCGGTCGGTCCCTTGCCAGGTATAGCCGGCAGTAAAGGCCAGCATGTTGTTCACTCTATAGTCGGCGCCGAAGTTGACCGACTGCCGTAAATACCCATACATCTCCAGTGGCCGAAGGAATGAGGCCCCTGCGGGGTTGCTGAATGCCTGCGCCAAGAGGCCATTATTCTTGTCATCATTATTAAAATTATAAACCCGATACGAATACCTCAAGGTTAACGGGGCGATGGGACGGGTTACGCCGGCAATATCCGCGGCCAGAGTCGTGGCGGCCAGACCCGCAAGGCCGTCACCTCTACCAGCCAGGGTAAAAGGGGCGGCCGAAGTAGGAGTACCAGTGGTAGACTCGAAGACATTGTCGTTCTGGCGGAGCCAGCCGTAGGAAAACGAAGCGGTGAGCCTGGTCATGTAGGATTTCAGGTTCAGTGCCCCTTCAGCGGTAAGGTAGTTGGCCATATTGCTTGGGGGCAGGGATTGAAAGGTGGTCGTCCCCACCGGCGGCGTCCGGCCCAGAACGTCTCCCTGACCATTCTCAAAGGTCGAAAGATGATAAGTCATACGACCCTGAAAAATCGAATCCTTGTCAGTCGGCTGATCATATTCCGCTCCGACCCTCATGTCGTTTTGCTTATAATTAATCGGTCTGAGAAAGGTGGTAAAATTATAGGGGTTGGTAGGACCTCCATTATTGCTCGCTGCCTGCCAGCCGTTTCTTTTCAGGTACTGGTCCTCGGCGAAAAGGGTGATTGTCAGTGTGGGCGAGTACCAGCCGCTGAACCGCAGTCTCTGCAGCAGGATCCCTATATCGTTATTAAAGGGATTCACCGTGCAGTAAAGGTGTTGCAGCTGGTCATACTCAATTTGGGCATGGTAGACCCCGAGTTTGCCCAACTGGAGCAAGTAATCCTGATCTCTTAATCCCGGATGGCTCATCCGGAATTTATAATATTCGAGGCCGTCCTTGCTCTTCAGCGATAAATCCGTTTCCGCCAGAAACCCTTGGGGGAAGGGAAGATACTCTTTCAAATATCCTCGGTTCATTTGCCGGGGTTGATCGGAGAGCCAGCCTCCGCCCAAGGCGATATAGCCGCCCAACTCGTAATTAGGACCCACGTCCATTTCAGCGAATCCGCCCCCGCAGGTCAGAGTGATAAACATGACTGCGAGAAAAACGACCCGAATTTCTCTCTTAAGCTTCATCTTCATCACCCCCCCCTCTTATTAATGGAAGAATAAATTGCCCTGCATACTGTTGCTGCCGTGGATGTTCCGGTGACAGTTGACGCACCCGCTGCCGGCCATCTGATTTATCCGTGTCGGGGGATTCCTGAACTTTGTCCCCGGCGCCTGTGGGATCTGGAAATTGGTGGTGTGGAAGGTAATGTGGCAATCCCGGCATAACCTGATTGGCGGGCTTTTCAGCAGGGCGGGATAGGCGCTGCCATGGGGCTGATGGCAATTGAAGCAATCCTCCATCACGGGAGGGTGCTGAAAAAGGAACGGACCCCGGTACTGGGCGTGACAATTGAAGCAAAGTTCCCGGGTGGAAATAGCCTTGACGAGCTTGGGCGAAGTAGTCCCGTGCGGGTTGTGGCAGCTGGCGCAGTTCATTTTCCCCTCGCGCATGGGATGATGCGAAAATTTGTTCTCGGCGCGAACTTGCTCTTTATGACAGGTAGCGCACGTATCCGCTACGGTTATGCGGGTGAGTTGATTACGGTTCGCGATTCCCGGTCCCGTATGGACCGAGTGGCAATCTGTGCAAGCCATGCCTTTCATGGCATGAGCACTGCCGGACCAGAAAAGCCTCTCCCTCTTTTGATGGCACTTGAGGCAGACATCGTTGCGCACGTTAACCGGCGTTGTCGTCCCCTTGGTAAATAGACGCATACCCGCGGTGGATTTGCCTGCCGAATTAACATGATCGGTTCCCGGTCCATGACAGGTTTCACACCCAAGTCTTTCAGAAGCGGTACGCGGGTGCTTCAAAAACAGGGTGCCCATAGCCGTCTTGGCGAGCTGATCGTACACTTTTGGGTGGCAGGCCTGGCAGGTTTCCGCGCCGACATACCCCGTATCGGCCTTTTCGGGCTTTTTGTCCTCCTCTTTTGCCGGTGCTTTTGAGAAAGTGAGAAGGAAAACCAGTAGCAGAAAGACAAGAGTCAGTGCGGGTATGAAAAATCTGCGCATCGCCTCCCCCCGGTGATGTCCGTTAAATTGTGGATGTTGGTTTCAGGGTTTTTTACGCTTCAGTTTTTGTTGAGCCTTTGGGTTATGCCATACAAGATACGATCAGAACTGGCCGCATCGGTGAAACCGTTGTTCATGGACCGGGTGCGCCGGCGCACCCCCGGAAAGCCCTTTCCAGGATAGTGGTGGTGCGGATAAATTTCCAGCGCTCTGAAGAAAAGTCATAAAAGTGCAGGCAGTTTCCTATCAACACTGTATAGATAGTTTTTATATAGTTAAAAGTAATAGGAAATGTCAAGGGAAAATTAACCTGCCCTGAAATTTTCCAGCACGGCGATGGTTCCCCCGGCCGTGATCCCCCTGGTGGGAAGCCCCATCATCCGGGGGCCAGCCGCCGGAAGAAGACCCGGCGCCCGGCTCGGGGAAGGGCCCTGAAAAGCGCGGATATTACGTAGAATAATCCGTTCCGCAAAGCCGCCTGTTCTATTTTTCCAGCGCGGGATCGCTGTCTAATAGTTACCCTCGGTAACACACGTCCTGGATGACTGTCAACAAAATTTTCTAGAATTTTTTTCTATACTTTTTGGGCCGCGCCAGCCGCGAGCCAACGGCAAGAATCGGGATTATGGGCGGCCTTGGCTGTCACGGCCCTAAATCGTTTTTTGGGCCTATTGCCCTGGGGGAATCTCTCCAGGTTTCAGTCCTTGACAGATTCCTTAGCTGAGATTATGCAGCAACCTTGGCCTCCCCGGGCCAAAAATGGGTTCTGCCGAAACCGGCGCGCCGGTGCCGGGAGGGTGGGACTAACAGGTCCCTCTGGATAGCGCCGCGGCATTGGGGGGGCGCAGTACCGGTCCCATGCGAGCCCCGGGCGCGACGCGGCGGCAACCAGGCGGCGGTGTTCCGGCACACCGACAATACGGCAATGGCGCCAAAGCGGCACAATTCCGCCTGAATTGTGCGAAAGAGGAGGTCCTTGTGTGATAACTTATTTATTTTGCAATAATATTGTTTTCAGTCGGTTTTTTCCCGGGGGGAAATTTCTGGAGGAGCAGTGCTTCTTATGGTAAAATTCACGTCGTACGGCCAGGTTATCAAACCCGGGGGCGATTTTCCACTTCACCCAGCGCCGTGACCTCTACCCGGATTTTACCCAAGATGGCCCGAATCTTTTCCCCAAGGAGCCCTTTCCCCTTATGGAATCTTACCGCATACCGCTGAGCGAAGCCGAGATGCCCCAGGAGTGGTACAATATCATTCCCGACCTGCCCTCTCCCCCGCCGCCCTATCTCCACCCCGGCACCGGCCAACCCATCACCCCGGACGACCTGGCGGCTATCTTTCCCCGGGCCCTCATCGAGCAGGAAGTGAGCCCGGAGCGCTGGATCCCCATCCCCGACGAGGTGCGGCGCATCTATCAGTTGTGGCGGCCCAGCCCCCTGCACCGGGCCCGTAACCTCGAGGCGGCCCTCAAGACCCCGGCCCGCATCTACTACAAAAACGAATCCGTCAGCCCCGCCGGCAGCCACAAGCCCAACACCGCGGTGGCCCAGGCCTACTACAATAAGGCCGCGGGCATCAAACGCCTGGCCACCGAGACCGGCGCCGGCCAGTGGGGCTGCGCTTTGTCTCTGGCCTGCAACTTTTTCGCCATGGAATGCACCGTCTACATGGTCAAGGTGAGCTACCATCAGAAGCCCTACCGCCGGTCCCTGATGCACATCTGGGGGGCCAGCGTCTACCCCTCCCCCACCGACCGCACCCAGGCCGGCCGCAACATCCTGGCCCGGGACCCTGAGACCTCCGGCTCCCTGGGCATGGCCATCTCCGAGGCGGTGGAAGACGCCGCCACCCACGACGACACCAACTATTCCCTGGGCAGCGTCCTCAATCACGTCATGCTGCACCAGACCATCGTGGGGCTCGAGACCAAAAAGCAACTGGCCCTGGCGGGGGAGTCGCCGGACGTGCTCATCGGCTGCGTCGGCGGCGGCAGCAATTTCGCCGGCTTCTGCTTCCCCTTTGTGCCGGACAAACTGAAGGGCCAAAATATCCGTTTTGTGGCGGTGGAGCCCACTGCCTGCCCCACCCTGACCCGGGGGGCCTACACCTATGACTTCGGGGACACCGCGGGGCTAACCCCTCTGATCATGATGTACACCCTGGGCCACTCCTTCGTGCCCTCGGGCATCCACGCCGGGGGCCTGCGCTACCACGGCGACGCCCCCCTCCTGTGCCAGTTGGTGCACGAAAAGGTGATCGAGGCCCGGGCCTATCCCCAGAACCCGGTCTTTGAGGCGGCCCGCCTCTTCGCCGAGACCGAGGGGATTATCCCGGCCCCCGAGACCGCCCACGCCATCAAGGCCGCGGTGGATGAGGCCCGGAAGTGCACGGAGACCAACCAGGCCAGGTGCATCGTCTTTAATTTTTCGGGTCACGGCCACTTCGACCTGGCGGCCTACGACGCCTTTCTCGAAGGCCAGCTCAAAGATATCGAACTCGACCCGGAAGCCATGATCAAAAAGGCCCTGGCGGAATTGCCCAAAGTTAAAGGCGTATGAAGCCCTAATAACCGGGAAAGAGGGCAGGCCGATGCGCGGCGCTGCCCTCTTTTTTTTGCCCTGAGCCTGATGCATCCGGCCCCGGGACGCAATAAATTGCGCCCCGGCAATTGATTTTCCCCATATCACACCTTAGGTTTAGGGATAGAACAATCACGCTGCACAGGAGGAGCATATGGCGGAACGGACCGGCATAATCACCATGAAAGGCCATCCCCTGACCCTGGTGGGGCAGGCAGTGGCGGTGGGGGTCCCGGCCCCGGATTTTGAGGTCCTGGCCAATGACCTGACCCCTTTCAAACTATCCTCCCTCAAGGGCAAGGTGGCCATCATCTGCTCGGTGCCGTCCCTGGACACCCCCACCTGCGATATTGAAACCCGCTGGTTCAACGAAGAGGCGGCCAGGTTGGGCCCCGACGTGGAAATCCTCACCATCAGTATGGACCTGCCCTTTGCCCAGAGGCGCTGGTGCGGCGCCGCCGGGGTGGACCGGGTGACGACCTACTCCGACCACCGGGACGGGGCTTTCGGCCAGGCTTACGGGGTCTTGATCAAGGAATTGCGGCTCCTGGCCCGGGCCGTGTTCGTTGTGGACCAAAGCGGCGTGGTGCGCGCCGCCCAGATCGTCCCGGAACTGGCCAACGAACCGAATTACGACGAGATTTTAAAAGCGGTGGAGCAGCTTTTAGAAAGATAAGAATTTTGCGGCGAGGGCCAGGGAATTGTCGGTGAAAGACCCCCTCTCCCGGCTGGTTTAGTCTTGCATGAGGGGAAGATACCCGCCTTGCTGCCTCTGTTCCCAGGCCCGGCGGATGACGTCCGCGGTGAAGGGCGGCAGATCGAAATCAGCGAGATCGCCCAGGGAAACGAACCGGGCCGCGGTGATGTCCGAGCCGGGGCTCAACTCCCCCGCCTGGTAGTCGCAGAGGTAATCCACCAGGACATAGTGGTAGGCGACGCGGCCGTCGGGGTCGGGAAAGATGCGCTCGGCCACCGCCGCGATGCCCAGGAGCGTCACGCCGAGTCCGGTCTCTTCCGCCAACTCCCGGACAATGGCGGCCGCCAGGGTCTCCCCCAGCTCCACCAACCCGCCGGGCAGACTCCAGGAGTCCCGGGCCGGCTCCTGGCCCCGGCGCACCAACAACACCTCAGCGCCCTTAAAGACCACGGCGCCCACACCCACCAGGGGCTGATCCGGGTAATGGCGTTTGATGGTGAATGCTCCCAAGAGTTTTCCCGGGGAGGGCCGGGGGACGTTTTTCGTAAGGGTCCCCCGCCCTCCCCACCCCCTATAAGGGATTGGGGGTGGGGGTTTGGGGGAGGGGGTAA
>JBKQVS010000099.1:0-38528 GCA_052139855.1 Desulfobaccales bacterium | reverse complement strand
TCGCGTCCCCCGGCCCACCCCTCAAGATTTTCAGACATAAACCAACGGCGGGTCGTTATTTTTGCGCTCGGTGATTTCGCCGATGACGCAGCCCTGTTCGTTGAGGCCCTGGAGGCGGGGCAAGACGTCGGCCACGTGTTCCTCGGGCACCACCAGCACCAGGCCGATGCCGTTGTTGAAGGTGCGGAGCATTTCGGCCTCGGGAATATTGCCCCGGTCCTGAAGGAGGCTGAAGATGGGGGGCACGGGCCAGGAGTTGCGGTGCACCACCGCCTGGCAGGACTTGGGCAGGATGCGGGGCAGATTGTCGGTTAAGCCGCCGCCGGTGATGTGGCAGATGCCGGACAGGGGGAAATCCCGCAGGAGATTGAGCACCGGTTCGACGTAGATGCGAGTGGGTTTGAGGAGCTCTTCACCCAGAGGGCCGCCCAGTTCCGGAATCACGTCCTCCAGTCGCAGGCGGTGGCGCTCCAGGAGGACCTGGCGCACCAGGGAGAAGCCGTTGGCGTGGAGGCCGCTGGAGGCGAGGCCGATCAAGCGGTGGCCCACGCCGATGCTGGAGCCGTCGATGATTTGATCCCGTTCCACTACGCCCACCACGAAGCCGGCCAGATCGTAGTCGCCGGGCTGATAGATGCCGGGCATCTCGGCGGTCTCGCCGCCGATCAGAGAGCAGCGGGCCTGCTTGCAGCCGTGGGTGATGCCTTCGACGATGAGGGTGGCGGTCTCAGGGACCAGCTGGCCCATGGCCAGGTAATCCAGGAAGAAGAGCGGGGTGGCGCCATGGACCACGATATCGTTGGCGCACATGGCCACCAGGTCGATGCCGATAGTATCGTGGCGGTTCATGAGGACGGCGATTTTAAGCTTGGTCCCCACCCCATCGGTGGAGGAGACCAGGACCGGGTCGCGATAGCGGTCGGCCCCGAGATGAAACATGCCGCCGAAGGAGCCGATCTCCCCCAGGACGCCGGTGCGGTGCGTGGATTTTGCCAGGGTGCGGATGCCTTTAATCAAGGCGTCGGCTTTATCGATATCGACCCCGGCATCTTTATAGGTGCTGATGTCGGCCATACCCTTGGTCTCCCCCTCAAGGTGTTCGGGCCATGCAGTGATAGGCGTGAGGAAAAAGGCGCGGTGGTTTTTCAGGTCTCCGGCGGGCCTTCGTCGTCTTCGGGGCTTTGGCAGGTGCAGCATTCCGCGGCCGGGTCCCCGGATGGCTGGGTGGACCATTGGCCGCAGTGCTGGCAATGTTGTCCTACCTGGTAATCGCCGCCCTGAATGCAGATGGCCTTGCCGTGGACCAGGGCTTCGGCCACGGCGCGATGGGCCCGGGATAACATCCGGGTCACGGTGGGCCGGGAAACCAGCATTCTTTGGGCCACCTCTTCCTGGGTCATTTCCAGGAAGTCGGCCAGGCGCATGGCTTCCAGTTCGTCCACCGTAATGACTATCTGCTGCAGGGATCGTAAGGGAATGCCCCGGGGCTTGAAATACGTCACCCCGGGCTCAGTTTCCACCCACCGGCACTTTTTGGGTCTGCCCATTTTATTACCTCACCGTGATGCTCTATTTTTAAGGTTATCCGGCCAACTGTCAAGGAGAAAGCGAAAATCTCCTCCGGGAGATTCCAGGCATTGACGAACCGGGGCAGGCGACTTATGCTTAGGCAAGATTGGGTTTTTCCAGGGGATTAGAGCATTAAGGTGACGTAGGGGCAGGTTTAAAACCTGCCCCTACAGAGCGGGATTTGCCATGGAAGGGTCGAAAAGGAGCCGGGGGTGAGCCGGAGCTATCAGGAGCAAGTGGCCGAATGCGCCGGGTTTATTGCGCCGCACCTGACGGCCCCGCCGGCGTGGGGGATTATCCTGGGGACCGGGCAGGGGGTTTGGGGCGACCGGCTGGAAGGCGGGGGCAGCCTGGCCTACCGGGAGCTGCCCCATTTCCCGCCGGCCACCAGCCCGAGCCACGCCGGGCGCCTCAGTTGGGGGCGCGTGTCCGGGCAAGAGGTCATGCTCTGCCAGGGCCGCTTCCATGCCTACGAAGGCTATACTCTGAAGCAGGTGACCTTTCCGGTAAGGGTGATGGCGAGCCTGGGAGTGAAAAGGCTCATCGTCAGCAATGCCGCGGGGGGGCTCAATCCGCGCTTTAAAGCCGGCGAGCTGATGCTGATTTGCGACCACATCAACCTGATGGGGGACAATCCCCTGGCGGGAGAGAATATCGAGGCCTGGGGCCCGCGGTTCCCCGATATGAGCCAGGTCTATGACCGGGGCCTGCGGGAGAAGACGGCGGCGGTGGCCCAGCGCCTGGGGATCGGTTTACACCAGGGGGTGTACGTGGCGGTGAAGGGGCCGAGCCTGGAGACCCCGGCGGAGACGCGGTTCCTGCGGCAGACCGGCGCGGATGCGGTGGGCATGTCCACGGTGCCGGAAGTCATCGTGGCGGTGCATGCCGGTCTCCGGGTCCTGGGGATCTCGGTGCTGAGCAACGTCAATCTGCCGGATGCCATGGCCCCCATCGCCATTGAGGCCATCATCGACACCGTCGCCCGGGCCGAACCCCAACTGGTGGAGTTGCTGCTGGGAGTGATGCAGGAAGTTGCCTGACGATCGCCGGGGTTAACTTTTCTTTTTTGGCGTCCCTTTGGGCTTTTTGGCAGGCTTGGGCGCGGCACCGGCCTGAGGGGACGGTGGGCCTGACGGGCCGGCGGCCGCCGGCTTAGATTTGGCCGGGGGGGGCGCCGCGGCCGGCCCCATGACATATACCCGCTGGGCGGCGGTGAGCTTGTCCAGGTCTCGCCCACAATGGGGACAAATCTTCAAGGAAAGGGGATTCTGCGCTTGGCACTTCGGGCATTTCAACCACAACCCCATCATTTACCTCCAAGGTTTTCCCTTTTCATTAACAAAACGGCAGCGATTCTTCAAGAAATTAATGTTTGGCCGGCGGTTCAGCCGGCTCCGCACCGGTAAAACTCTGATGGGAGGCAAGGACGACCATGAAGAAAATCGTCATTGAGACCGATCAAGCCCCGGCCGCCATCGGCCCCTACACCCAGGCCCTGGCCGCCGGCCCCTTCGTGTTCATCTCGGGACAAATCCCCCTGGACCCCAAGGGCCATCTGGTGGAAGGAGATATCGTGGTGCAAACCGTCCAGGTGATGGCGAACCTCAAGGCCATTCTGGCGGCGGTGGGGCTGGCCCTGAAGGACGTGGTGAAAACCACGGTCTACCTGGCGGACCTGGCCGATTTCCAGGAGATGAACCGGGCCTACGGCGAGTTCTTTCCCCAACACCCGCCGGCGCGCACCGCGGTCCAGGTGGCGGGCCTGCCCCGGAAGGTGTCGGTGGAGATCGACGCCATCGCGGTAAAAAAGGAGTGGAGCGCCTAGTTTCCCGGGGCAGGGGTTTTTCATAAGGGGGGGCCCCTGCCCTCTGCCTCGGACTTTCTCCCCTGACCCCTGAGCCGCAACCGCGGCGACATCCTTAGCATTGCCATTCCCAATTCGGCCATAAGGGGCGCAGCCCGCCGCGCTCTCTATGGAACCGGTTTGATTTGCCTGATATCTTTACGGTGGGGGCAGGTCAAGGGAGGGCAGTGAACCGGACTGCCGCCGGTTTAGGGTGTAGGCGCCACCCATGGACGCTTGCAGGGAAAGCGCCGGGCTTTACAGGACTCTCCGGTTGACCGCTTGCGGCAGTTGCAGGCGGCTCAGCGGTTTTGGGTGACCCGGTCGTCCGGGGGCTTAGGGTTGGGGGTGGAATCCGGGGCCCGAGTAGTCACAGGCGGCAAATCGGAGGATTTCCAGCCGCCGCCCAGGGCCTTGACCAAGAGGGCGCTGGCGCTCATGCGGTTGCCGAAGATGGTGATGGCGGTCCGTTCATTATTCCGGGCATTGGTCACCACCACCAGGAGGTCGAGGGTGCTGATGGTCCCGGCATTATACTGGTTGGTGCTTATAGTGACCGATAGTCTCGCCGCCTTGACCGCGTCGTCCTGCGCCTTAGCTTCTTGCTCCAGTATGCGTAGTGCCGCCAGATTGTCTTCCACCTCCTGGAAGCCGGTAAGCACCGTCTGGCGATAGGTGGCCACGGTAGAGTCATAAGCCGCCCGGGCCGCGTCGGTCTGGGCCACTAGGGCGCCGCCCTGGAATATGGTCTGTGCGGCAGCCGCCCCGAGGGACCAGAAGCGGCTGGGCCATAAAAACCACTGCGCCACGTTTGAGGCTTGAAATCCTCCGGAAGCACTCAGAGTAATGGTCGGATAATAGGCCGCAATGGCGACGCCGACTTGGGCGTTGGCCGCGGCCATGTTCCTTTCGGCCGCGGCGATGTCGGGCCGGCGCTCCAGGAGTTCCGAAGGCACCCCGGCGGGTATGGCCGGGACCTGCAGGGCCAGCGGCACCGGCGGAATGGCGAAGGTGGAAGCCGGCTTGCCGATTAAGGTGGCGATGGCGTGCTCCATTTGGGCCCGCAGCACCCCGGTATCGATGGCCTGGGCCTGGGTGTTCTTATACTGGGTTTCGGCCAGGGCAATGTCGTTTCGGGAGGCGACGCCGCTGGCGTAACGGTTTTTAGTCCTGTCGAGGATTGTTTTGAAGGCGGCCGCTTCATCGTCCAGGAGGCGTTTTTGCTCATCCAGGGCGCGCAGCTGAAAATAGCTTTGGGCCAGGGTGGCCTGGGCGCTTAAGCGCGCCACTTCGATATTGGCGGCGCTGGACTGGGCGGTGGCGGTGGCGGCCTCCACGCTGCGGCGCACTTGGCCCCAGAGGTCCAGTTCCCAGACGGCGTTGAAGTTAAGGAGGTAGTCCGATGCGGTGAGATTGGCGCCTAAACCGCCTCCCGCAGCAGACGTTCCGGAAATTCCCGTGGTAGAGGCACCAGCACCCTTTGCTTTGGTCCCCAGGTTGGCTGAATTTCTGAAACGCGACCAGGATGGCCCTCCCGTCACCGTGGGGAAATAGGCGGCCCGGGCGACCCGGATCAGGGCCAGGGCCTGGCGGAAATTCGCCTCCGCCGCGGCGAGGTTCTGGTTGGTGATATCGACCTGGGCTTCCAGGGCGTTCAATTGGGGATCGTCATAGATCTCCCACCAGGCCCCCCGGGGCATCTCGTCCCGGGGCTGGGCCACCTTCCAGTTGGCGTTTTCCTTGTAAGAGACGGGGGTCTCGGCGGGCGGCCGCGCGTAATCCGGCCCGACGGTGCAGCCGGCCAAGAGCAGCACGACCCCGGCCGCGGCGGTCAGGATATGGCGCGGCGGGTTACGGTACGCCCGCAAACGTGTCGTTAGTCGAAGCAACATAATAAATTCCTCACGGTCTGCTGTTACCTTCCGGTTCTCACACAGTTATGCCTCTGGCCGCGGTGGGGAGAGGAAATTGTTTTTGGTGATCATATTTTGGGCCTTGCCGCGCAGGCGGTTAAACCAGAGCCGGAAACGGTCCAGGTAGAGATAGATCACCGGGGTGGTGTAAAGGGTCATCATCTGGCTGAAGATCAGGCCGCCGGCAATGGAGATGCCCAGGGGGCGGCGCAGTTCGGAGCCCACGCCGGTGCCGAGGGCCAGGGGCAAGGCCCCCAGCAGCGCCGCCATGGTGGTCATCATAATGGGCCGGAAACGCAGCAGGCAAGCCTCAAAGATCGCCTCTTCCGGCTTCCGGCCTTCGTGCCGTTCCACGTCCAAGGCAAAGTCCACCATCATAATGCCGTTCTTCTTGACAATGCCGATCAGCAGGATGATGCCGATGACCGCAATCAGGCTCAAGTCCGTGTGGGTGAGCCGCAGGGCGATGAGGGCGCCCACGCCCGCCGACGGCAGGGTCGAGAGGATGGTGACCGGGTGGACGTAGCTCTCATACAAGATCCCCAGGACGATATAAACCGCCAGGAGCGCCGCCAGGATCAGGTAGGGTTCGTTGGCCAGGGAGGCCTTGAAGGCCTCGGCAGTCCCCAGGAAGCTTCCCTGGATGCTGGCGGGCAGTCCCATCTCCCGGGTGGCGGCTTCGACGGCCGTCACCGCATCCCCCAGGGACGCACCATGGGCCAGATTGAAGGAGATGGTAACCGCCGGAAACTGGCTCATATGGTTGACCGACAGTGAGGTGGAGGTGGGCTGATAATGCGTGAAGGCGCTCAGGGGCACCTCGGCGCCCCCTGGTGACTGCACGTAGATCTGGCGCAGGGTTTCGGGGCGCTGCCAGAAGGGCGGGGCCACCTCCATGACCACGTGGTACTGGTTCAGCTGGGTGTAGGTGATCGCCACCTGCCGTTGGCCGAAGGCGTCGTACAGGGTGTCGTCGATGAGCTGGGCCGTCAGGCCGAGCCGGGAGGCGGTGTCGCGGTCGATGACCAGGGAGGCCTGCAAGCCCTTGTCCTGCTGATCGCTGTTCACATCCGTCAGTTGGGGCAGGGTGCGCAGTTTCTGTAAGACCCGCGGCCCCCAGAGATTTAGCTCTTCCAGCTTTTCACCCCGGAGAGTGAACTGGTAGAGCGCGGCGCTGGCCATGCCGCCGATCCGCAAATCCTGCACCGGCTGCAGATAAGTGGGCGCCCCCGCAATCTGGGCAAGCTTGCGGCGCAGCCTGGCAATCACCTGGCGGGCGCTGGCTTTACGTTCGTCAAAGGGCTTCAACGAAATGAACATGCGCGCCGTATTGGTGGTGGATCCGCCTCCACCGGTGCCGCCGCTGAAGCCCAATGCATCGGTCACGTCCGGGTCGGTCCTGACGATATCCACCACTTCCTTCAACTTCTCCCGCATGGCCTGAAAGGAGATATCCTGGGCCGCCTGGATCGTGCCGGTGATGCGGCCGATGTCCTGTTCGGGGAAGAATCCCTTGGGAATGTAAATAAACAAGAGGATATTAGTCGCCAAGGTGAGCAAAGTCAGGGCGAGCATCAGGCGGGAGTGCCGCAAGGCCCAGCGAAGACTTCGCTCATAGGTATGGCGCAGGAATTCGAAGACCCATTCGCTGGCGCGGTAGAGGCGCCCGTGGGCCAGGCCTTTCTCCGATCGGAGGAAGACGGCGCACATCATGGGGGTGGTGGTCAGGGAGAGCACCAGGGAGATCAGGATAGCGGCGGACAGGGTCACGGAGAACTCGCGAAACAGGCGGCCCACCATACCGCCCATCAACAGCAGGGGGATGAAGACCGCCACCAGGGAGACGCTCATGGACACCACCGTGAAGGTAATCTCCCGGGCCCCCAGGAAGGCCGCCTGTAATGGAGTTTCACCCTTTTCGACATACCGGGTGACGTTCTCCAGCACCACGATGGCGTCGTCCACCACAAAGCCCGTGGCGATCGTAAGGGCCATGAGGGAGAGGTTGTCCATGCTGTAATCCAAGAGATACATGATCCCGAAGGTGCCGATGAGGGAGACCGGCACCGCCACGGCCGGGATGAGGGTGGCCCGGAAACTCCGCAGGAAGGCGAAGACCACGAGAATGACCAGGGTGCCGGAAATTACCAGGGTGAGCTTCACGTCCCGCAGGGAACTGCGGATGGGGGGAGAGCGGTCCACAGTCACTGAGACGTTGATATCCCGGGGAATGGCGGCCGATAGCTGCGGCAGCAGGCCGCGAATCCGGTCCACGGTCTCGATGATGTTGGCGCCCGGCGACCGGAAGATAACCACCATCACCGCGGTCTTGCCGTTCAGCAAGCCTTCGTTGCGCACGTCCTCCACCGAATCCACCACGTCGCCCAGATCCTTGAGCTGCACCGGTGCGCCGTTGCGGAAGGCCACCACTAGGTCCCGGTACTCAGCGGCCTTGAACAATTGATCGTTGGTCCTGATTTCCAGGCTTTGGATCATATCCGCCAGTTGCCCTTTAGGCCGGTTGACGTTGGTGCGGGATAGCAGGCCGCGCACATCCTCGAGGCCGATGCCGTATTTGTGCACCGTCAACGGGTTCAACTCCACCCGGACCGCGGGCAGCGAGCCGCCCCCCACGAAGACCGTGCCGACCCCGTCCACCTGGGAGAGCTTTTGGGCCAGAATGGTGGAGGCGGCGTCGTACATCTTGGCTCGGTCGGCCGTGTCGGAGGTGAGGGCCAGGATCAGGATCGGGGCGTCGGCCGGATTGACCTTGCGATAGGTAGGGAGGCTGGGCAGATTGGTGGGCAGATAACTTTGGGCCGCGTTGATGGCGGCCTGGACGTCCCGGGCGGCCCCGTTGATGTCGCGGCTCAACTCGAATTGCAGCACGATGGCGGTCGTGCCCCGGTAACTGGCCGAGGTCATCTCGGTGACCCCGGCGATGCGTCCGAATTGGCGCTCCAGGGGCGCGGCCACCGAGGTCGCCATGGTCTCGGGCTCCGCCCCCGGCAGGCTGGCTGACACCTGGATGGTGGGAAAGTCCACCTGGGGGAGCGGCGAGACGGGCAAGAAAAGGGCGGCCAGGACCCCAGCCAGGGCCAGACCCACCGTCAGCAGGGTGGTGGCTACCGGTCTCTTGATGAAAACGGACGAGATGTTCATGCCGATTCAGTGAACTGGCCCGCCTGATTTGCCTGACCGTTCCGATTTTTGCGCAAACGGCTGGACAGACGATCGAACCAGAGATAGATGACCGGAGTGGTATAGAGGGTGAGGGCCTGGCTGAAGATGAGGCCGCCGACAATGGAGATGCCCAGCGGGTGGCGCAGCTCGGAGCCCAGGCCGGTGCCGATGGCCAGGGGCAGGGCGCCCAACAGGGCCGCCATGGTGGTCATCATGATGGGCCGGAACCGCAGCAGGCAGGCCTGGTAGATGGCCTCCTCCGGGGGCTTGCCTTCCCGGCGCTCGGCATCCAGGGCAAAGTCCACCATCATGATGCCGTTCTTTTTGACGATGCCGATGAGCAAGATGATGCCGATGAGGGCAATGATGCTGAACTCGGTGCGGCAGAGGAGCAGGGCGAGAATGGCGCCGACCCCGGCCGACGGCAGGGTGGAGATGATAGTGATGGGGTGGATGTAGCTTTCGTACAGCACTCCCAGGACGATATAGACCGTGATGAGAGCCGCCAGGATCAGGAGTACTTCGTTTTGCAGGGCGGCCTGGAAGGCCAGGGCGGTGCCCTGCCAACTGCCACGAATGCTGGGCGGCAGTTGGATCTTTTTGGTGGTGGCCTCCATGGCCTGGACCGCTTCGCCCAATGAGGCCCCGGGCGCCAGATTGAACGACAGGGTGGTGACCGGGAACTGCCCCTGGTGGCTGATGACCAGGGGGCCGGTGGTCTCTTCGAGCCGGGTGATGGCGCTCAACGGCACCTTGCCGCCGCCGGCGCTGCGGATATAGATATCGTTCAGCTTGCGGGGGTGTTGCTGAAAGTCGGGCTTGGTCTCCAGAATGACGCGATATTGGTTCAACTGGGTGAAGATCGTCGAGACGATGCGCTGACCATAAGCGTCGTAAAGGGTGTCGTCGATGAGTTGGGGGGTGATGCCGAGACGGGAGGCCGTGCTGCGGTCGATGGTCAGATAGGCCTGGAGGCCCTGGTTCTGCTGATCGCTGCTCACGTCCCGGAGCTCCGGCAGTTGCTGCAGGGCCGCCACCAGTTTGGGGGTCCAGGCGGCCAATTCGTTGATATTCGGGTCTTCGAGGCTGTACTGGTATTGGGTGCGGCTGACCCGGTCCTCCACCGTCAGGTCCTGGACCGGCTGCATAAACAGCCTGATGCCCTCCAGTCGGTCGAGCCGGGGCTGGATGCGGCGGATGATCTCGCTGGCGCTCAGCCGGCGCTCCGCCAACGGCTTCAGATTGATGAGCACCCGCCCGCTGTTGAGGCTGGTATTGGTGCCGTCCACGCCGATGAAGGTGGAGAGGCTGGCCACCGCCGGGTCCTTGAGAATTTCCCGGGCCAGGGCCTGCTGGCGCTCCGCCATGGCGGGAAAGGAGATGGTTTGCGGCGCCTCGGATATGCCCAGGATAATGCCGGTATCCTGGACCGGAAAGAAGCCCTTGGGCACCACGATATACAGGAGGATCGTCAGGACCAGGGTGGCCAGGGCCACCACTAGCGTCCCCGTCTGGTGCTTGAGCACCCAGCGCAGGGTCATGGCATAAAAATCGATAATCTGGTTGTAGATCCGCTCGGAGGCGTGAAAGAGCCGGCTCTGCTGCTCTGGCGGCTTATGCTTGAGCAGCCGGGCGCACATCATCGGGGTCAGGGTCAGCGACACCACCGCCGAGATGAGGATGGTCACCCCCAGGGTGATGGCAAATTCCCGGAAGAGGCGGCCCACTATCTCGCCCATGAACAGCACCGGAATGAGCACGGCGATGAGGGAGATGGTCAGGGACAGGATGGTGAAGGCGATCTGCTCCGAGCCTTTGAGGGCCGCCTGGAGCGGGGGATCGCCCATTTCGATGTAACGGGCGACGTTTTCGATCATGACGATGGCGTCGTCCACCACGAAGCCCGTGGCGATGGTCATAGCCATCAGGGTGAGGTTATTCAGACTGAATCCCAGGAGGTACATCACCCCGAAGGTGCCCACCAGGGACAGCGGCACGGCCACGCTGGGAATGATGGTGGCCGGGATGTTCCGCAGGAACAGGAAGATCACCATGACCACCAGGACCACGGCCAGCATCAGCTCGAATTGGACGTCTTCGACGGAGCCGCGGATCGTGGTGGTGCGGTCGGTGAGCACGGTGAGGTGCACCGCGGTCGGCAGGGTGCTCTGCAACTGGGGCAGCAGCTGTTTGATGCGGTCGACCACCTCGATGACGTTGGAGCCCGGCTGGCGCTGGATGTTGACGATGACCGCGGGGGTATCGTTCATCCAGGCCGCCAGCTTGACGTTTTCGGCGCTGTCAACGGCGTCGGCCAGGTCGGAGAGCTTCACCGGGGCGCCGTTGACGAAGGCGACGATCAGCGGCCGGTACTCCGGGCCGGTAAGGAGCTGGTCGTTGGCCCCGATGACCGAGGATTGGCGGGGGCCGTCAAAACCGCCCTTGGCCTGGTTGGTGTTGGCCAGGGCGATGGCCGAACGCAGGTCCTCCAGGGTCAGGCCATAGGCGGCCAAGGCCGTGGGGTTGGCCTGAATCCGCACCGCGGGCCGCTGCCCGCCGCTGATGCTGACCAGGCCCACTCCCGGCAACTGGGAGATCTTCTGAGCCAGCCGGGTATCCGCCAGGTCTTCGACTTTGGGCAGCGGCAGGGTCTCGGAGGTGAGGGCCAGGGTGAGGATGGGGGCGTCCGCCGGATTGACCTTGCTGTAAACCGGCGGATTGGGCAGGTCTTGGGGCAGGAAGGTGGCCGCCTGATTGATGGCCGCCTGGACCTCCTGTTCGGCCACGTCCAGGCTGATTTGCAGGCTGAATTGCAGAATGATGACCGAACTGCCGCCGGAACTGTTGGAGGTCATTTGCTTCAGGCCGGGCATCTGCCCGAACTGACGCTCCAGGGGCGCGGTGACCGATGAGGCCATGACGTCGGGGCTGGCCCCCGGAAAGAAGGTGAGCACCTGGATGGTGGGGTAATCCACCGTGGGGAGGGCCGAGACGGGCAACTGGTGGTAGGCCACGGCGCCGGCCAGCAAAATGGCCGCCATCAGCAGGGTAGTAGCCACCGGGCGCAGGATGAAGATGCGGGATGGGTTCATCGCTTGGCTTTGGCCGGGGGGGCGGGTTTGACCCGGGTGGAGGCGGCCGGGCCTTTGAGTTCCACCTTGCTCCCTTCACGCAGCCGCTCGGCGCCTTCCACCACCACGCGGTCACCCGGGACCAGCCCCTCGTCGATGGCGGTTTCATCTCCCTCACCGGGGCCGAGCTTCACCTGACGCACCGTCACGGTCTGATCGGCCTTGACCAGGTAAACGTAGGTCCCCTGGGGGCTGCGCTGGATGGCGGCTGTGGGCACTATTGTGGCTCCCCGCATGGTTTCCAGGAGCAGGCGGGCATTGACGAACTGGTTGGGAAAGAGCTTATGGTCCTTGTTGGGAAATTCCGCCCGGAAACGGACCGTACCGCTGTTGGGATCAATCTGGTTGTCGATGGTCAGCAAGTAGCCTGTGGCGATTTTTTTAGTTTGTTCGCGGTTATAAGCATCCACCGTCAGACGCTCACCCGCTCTGAGCTTTTCGAGCACCGACGGCAGGTTGTCCTCAGGAATGGTAAAGATGACAGTCATGGGTTCGAGTTGGGTGATGACGCACAGCCCGGTGGTATCGGTGGCGTGGACGATGTTGCCCGGGTCCACCAGCCGCAAGCCCAGGCGGCCGGTGACCGGGGCGGTGATACGGGCATAAATCGTTTGCACCTTGGCGGTGTCGATCTGCCCCTGGTCGAACTTGACGGTGCCTTCCAACTGGCGCACCAGGGATTTTTGGGTGACATATTGCTGTTCGGCGATGGAATCCTGGGTGGAGAGGACTTTGTAGCGCTGCAAATCGATTTTGGCATTCCTGAGCAAGGCCTGGTCACGGATCATCTGGCCCTGGGCCTGGGTCAGTTGCGCCTGATAGGGCCGGGGGTCGATTTCCACCAGGAGCTCGCCTTTTTTGACAATCTGGCCCTCCCGGTAATAGACCTTCATGAGTTCGCCGTCCACCCGGCTCTTGACGGTGATAGTGCTGACCGGCGTGACGGCGCCGAGGCCGGTGAGGTAGATGCCGATATCCCCCTTTTGGGCCGCGGCCGCGGTGACGGCGACGCCCGGTTGATTGAGGGCCGCCCCTGGCCGGCCGGGGGCCTCGGCCGCCCGGCCCCGGGGGAACTGGCTATAGACCACGATCCCCAAGAGAATGGCGGCCGGCAGCCAAATCCACCAGTGTTTGAGCCGGTCCCAGAAGGGGTGGGGGTCCGTGAGGGTGTGTTTCTCTGGCCTGAACTGCATCATGATAGCCTCGTTGCGACAAGTCTGAGTGAACCGTCCTGTGATCTTAACATAACTTAGTCCGGGGAAAAACGAGGGATTGCCGGAATCCGGGTGAGGGGTAAAGAATTTGACTACCTTTTGGCTCGGCTGAGAAGGTCATTTCGGGCAAACGTCTAGCTTTTAAACACCACTGGCGGGCGAATCCGGCGGTGGATTGCACAAAATAGTAACGGCGTTTCCCCTGAGCCTGATTTCCCTAAGGAATTTGAACGGCAGAGAAGGCCGCGTCCCACCGCCGGGGCCTGGCGCCGGGCGCGCCCGGCCGGCTTCAGACTTTGAAAAAGACCCGCCGGCGGTATAACCAGCCGGTCAATAAGGTCCAAAAAAGGGTGTAGAGGATCGCCCAGTAGAGCATGGGCCAGGATGGATCATGCCAGGTGGTCCGGCCGATGACATCCCACTGGGCGCCAAAGAGGAAATCCTGGATGAGGGGGCCGAGGTGGGTGTGCTGGGTCACGGTGCCGATATAGAGGGTTCCCAAAGCGATGGCCCCGATCTGGGCCCCGACATAGGCGAACAGCGGGTTCATGCCGAGCCAGAGGCAGGGCCGGTCTAAACCCACCCGGGCCCCGTAGAGGTCGAAGAGCCAGTAGCAGGCGCCCAGGAGGATCAGGGCAAAGCCGGCAGTATAGAGGACATAAGAGCTGGTCCAGAGGTATTTGTTGATGGGGAAGACGCGGCCCCAGACGGCCCCAAGGACTATCCCCAGGCCACCAAAGAGGAGAAGCCCGAGGAGCTTGGCGGGTCCGACATGCCGGCTGCGGAGCCAGTAGCCCGTCAGCGCCCCGCAGAGTCCGGTGGCGATGGCCGGCAGGGTGCTGAGCAGGCCTTCGGGATCCCAGGTTCGGGTAAAACGCCATAAGTGCGCTTCACCGAAGATGGCGCGGTCGAAGTAAGCTCCCAGATCCTGTCCGGGTTGGAGTTCAAAGCCCGGCAGGCTCATTAGGCCCCAATAGAAGAGCAATAGGGCGGCGGCAATCATGGCCTGGAAGCGCCAGCGCGAGCGGGTCTGGATGATAAGCACCGCCACCGCAAAATAAACGACGCCAATCCGCTGGAGCACCCCCGGAATCCGCAGGTTGGCCAGGGAAAAGAACCAGACGTCGGCGTCGGCGGGGGGGGAGAAGAATATGGCCCAGATGCTCTTCTGGGTGGGTGCGGGGGGGCAGATGGATTGGCACAGCCAGCCGAAGATGAACCCGCTGCAGGCGAGCAGGCCCAAGAGGAAGAGGATGGCGGTGCGCATAAGGATATGCCGGTACAACCGCAGCCGGCTCTCCCCGGTTTGCACCCGTTTATGGAGGGAATAAACGGTGGAGACGCCCATGATGAAGATGAAGAACGGGAAGATGAGGTCGGCCAGAGTGCACCCATGCCACTCCGCGTGGGCCAACTGGGGGAAGCGGGGGGTGTCGCTCCAGATCTGCAGATTGGTGACGACGATCATGAGGCCGATGGTCAGGCCCCGGAAGATATCGAGACTTATCAGTCGCTTCGGAGCATCCGGCTGCATACGGCTCGCCCGTGGTCAACCAGGGGTGGGGGAGGCTGCCGCGTTTGGCCGATTGCCGAGGGGGCGCCGAGGCTTCCGGGCAGAGCCCCTCAGCCGAGGCATGGCCGCAGTTCCCCTTAACCCAGGGGTGATGAGCTTTTCGGTCAGGTTTATGGTGCTTTAAGTATAACTCTTTGCGGACCCATAATCCAGGTGGCCTGAGAAGGTAAGGCATGGCCGGCGGTTGCGGCTTCTTTTCCGGCGAAGGCGAGGCGGCATATCCCCTGAGACTTAGTTAAATGGATTCGGCCGCACTTTAACCCTTTTCTAGCATCATCCACGTTATGTAACAACAATGACCGGGGATAATGCCAGAACCAGGCATGATCCATGGCGGCGGGAACCTGCAGGCGAGTCCGCGGCAATGGGAGCCTCAGGGAGCCTGAAGGGGTGGGCGCCGAGGCTTGAGGGTTCGTAAGCAATTACGGTCTAACCGCCGCGCTTGAGGATCTGCCGGCCTAACTCCTGATAAGGACGAGATAATTTTGAGAGGCCCGATCAACGAGGGCTTGTCGTCCCTCGCCGGAGGCAATATGGGGATTTTTCCGTGCATTATTGAGGCGGCTATGGCCCTTCACGCGCCAGTGGCGCTCTGGCCTTATGGTAAAAATTTTGCTTACGATCCGGCCGTCCAAGAGTGGTCCTTTCGGGAAGATTACCTCGACAGGCCGGAGGCCTGGACCGACCTCAAGGAATGGATGGAAAGAATGTGCGGCTGGCTGCAGTATAAGTATCCCGCCGGGCCTCAGGCGATGGCAAGCAAACCGTAGAACAAAGATAACTTCATGTGAAAGCGAATTCCGCTAATCCAAGCATAAGGGACCATAATGCCATTATATCTCTATCGCTGTTTAGGCTGTAACGGGTGGGACCAGAGGGTGGCCGGGCTCGACGACCACACCGCGATCTGTACCGAGTGCGGCGGGGTCATGCTCCGGGAAGATCAGGACGTCTTCCGGCCCTACTTTGGGCCGGGACCAGAGCCAGACGGGCAGGCAACGGCAACCAGGCCGACGCCAAGCCGGGAGAACGGCCAGGGATCAGGCGCAGAGACGGATGAGCCGCTTGAGTCTCATCGGCCGCATCGACTCAGATGAAGAGAGTAAACGGTCCGGGAACTATCATGCGCAGAAGAGAACTGGTGGCACTGTTCATGGAGAGCCCCTTTTATTTTGATCTGGGGCCGCGAGACCGGCTGTTGCTCGTGCAACGCCATGAAGGGCGATTCTCGCATGGAGACCGCAGGAAAATTGATCAAGCCTTTCTGAAAGTCTTATGCCGCCACCGGGAGCAGGGAGCCGCGAGCGACACGCTGATCCTGATTCCGGTGGGCGCGCCGCCAGGCCCGGTCAGCCCTCCAGGGCCAGAAACGAATAACCCCTCTTTCCCCACCGCGCCCTAGTCAAGGGCAGCGGCCTTTTCCTCGTAGAGTTCCCAGGTGGCCTGGAAGGCGGTCTCAAAGGAGCGCTGCTGCATGTAATGGCGCGCCGCCTGGCCCATGCGCGTGAGCCGCCCCGGTTCGTCAATCAAGGCGGTGATGGCCGCCTTGAGGCTGTCGGGGTCATCGCCGGGAACGATGATGCCGGTTTCCCCGGGGATGACATTCTCGTGCGGCCCCCCGGAATCGCTGACGATTACCGGGATACCGGAGGCCTGGGCCTCCAAGACGACGTTGCCGAAGGTATCCGTGGTGCTGGGGAAGACGAAGAGATCGCAGGAGGCAAAAATGGTAGCGAGATCCTCCCCTTCCAGATAGCCGGTAAAGACACAGGGAGTGCCGGCCATATCCCGGCGCATCTCCTCGAGATAGGGGCCGTCCCCCACAACGATGAGATGGAGATCAGGATGGCTTTGCAGGAGCGATTTGAATACCTGCCCCAGCAATTCCAGGTTCTTTTCTTTGGAGACCCGGCCCACATATAAGAGCTTTTTGCCATCGTTGACGTGGAAGCGGCTTTCGAGATAACCGTTGCGCTTGGAGGGGTTAAACAGAGAGAGGTCCACGCCCCGGGGAAAGACCCGCAATTTATGGGCGTCAATCCCATGCTGCTGCAGTTCGGCGGCGGTGCTCCGGGAGGGCACGAAGATGACATCCAACTGATTGTAGAACCAGACGATATACTTCCACATCACCTGGGAGATGGCGCTATCTTCGGTGAGGTATTGGGCGTACTGGGGCAGGGCCGTATGATAGGTGCCCCATAACGGCAGACGCAGCATCCTGGCGATGGCCATGGCCGCGAGGCCCATGGGCCCCGGCGTCGCCGCCTTGATGTGGGTGATATTCTGCTCATAGCAATATTGGAGCATCTCCAGGACCGGGGGATGGAATAACTTCTGTTCGGGATATTCCGGCAGATGAAAGACCCCGATGGGATTAAAATTGCGCACCCCTTTCTGATGGGGATGGGGGGCCTTATCACAGGTGATGACGGTATAATCCTTGTTGGCGCGATTGGCGGCCTCCACCTGGCGCCTCATGGTGAGGCCCACCCCGTTCACCTCATAAAAGGTGTCGGTGAAGTGGGCCATCCTGATGGTATTGATCTCTTCACCTTTGGTGGATTCATTGGCAAGGAAGTTGCCGATGATCTCCTCCCCGAGACCGCGGTCGCTGGAAAAAGAGGTGTAGGCGGCGAAATAAGGGCCCAATCCCAGGTAAATCAAGCCGCTGGAGGTGATGGAATTGACGACATCGAAGAGATTGGCCCCTAAAAGCCCTTTGCGGAAATGTTTATGAAACTGCTTGAGAATATTGTGGGAGATATCGTTGAGGATCTGCATCCATTGTTTTTCAGGATTGCCGTTGGCTTCGGAAAAGGTAATCTTGGTGGCTTCGTTGGTTATTAAGGATAAGATGGTGTCGTTTTGCGATGAGCTCTTAAAGAAATTTTTGATCTTATGGCGGATATAATGAAACTTGGGCAACGATTTACTTCCCGACAGATTTACCTGCAGATATTTTTCGAAGAAATTTATGAAGACATTGGAATGAGCGTATTTTTCCAGGCCATACTTGGCCTTATAAAATTGGTAGGCGATGCTGTAAAGGTTATGGGCCAGGGTCAAGGGGGTGGAAGCCTTGCCGCCGGGTTGAGCCTTGCCTTGACTCATCCCCTGGAAGAAATGGTCCAGGGTGGAAGCGCCTTTGACCTGGGTGAACATCCGGGCGATATTGAGGGAACTATGATCATCGGAGCCCCCGGTAAAATACTTCTGCCAGGGGTTGGGGAAGAGGGGAACTATCTGATGTTTCTCCTGAAGCCGCTCCAGGTCCTGGGGGGTCAGGAGGGATAAGACGGTCTTGAGCCAGTCATTCAACTGGGTATCCCGGCCGCCGTTGAGCTCGAAGTTGGTGAACAGGAGGAGGAACTGCTCGAAGTGGGCCAGGGTCAGGCGATTATTCACGGCCCAGAGAGGATGGGCCAGGCTGTGACTGATATCATTGGCCCTCAGATAAGCCACCAGGTCATGGATATTATCCCGGGCTTTTTGAATATCCTGATGTTGCGAGGCCTGGATATCATAGACCAGGACATGGGCTTTGCAGCGATCCTCGGGGAAATAGGCGGTGACCTCTTCACTGATGAAGGTGTGGGGCAGGTCGGCGATTTCCAAACAGCCGTTAATCGTATTGTGGTCGGTGATGGTTACCCAAGACATGCCCCGCTGTTGGGCAATGCGGTACAGGGTCTGGGGTTGCGTATAGCACTCCTGGCAACCCAGTTTTTGGAGAACCCATTGGGATGGACGCGTGGAGTACCTGGAATGAACATGCAAATCGATTTTCATGATTTCCCCCTTTTCATGAAATCCTCAAGCCATGAGTATTGATTCTCCGGCCCGGACCTGGTCGCCGGGCCTCACGGTAACTTCCATTTCAGGGTTATACGAGACTACCAGGTCAACCTGGGAGCCGATGCGGATCATGCCGAAGATCTCGCCCTTGGCCAATTGAGCCCCGGGGCCAAAAAAGCTATCAATGCCGTTCACGCTTTTCCCGGCGATCTGGACCACATAGTAAGGCAGAGGACGGCCTTTAAAGACCCCGGTGAATTTGGTTACGGTTCGTTCGTTGTTGACGATATGGACGGAATTTCTGTAGAACGGCGGCTGCTTCAGCAGGGTGCGCCAATGCATCGGGGCCATACAATGGTTTTTCAGAATAGCCGGATGGTGGCGGATAAACTCCACCTGTCCGGGAAGGGGCACACGATTGTAGTGGACGCTGAAGGGGCTCATAAAGATGCCGATTAACACTTTGGCGGTATCCATATCTTCCTTGACGATATCGGTGAGACGCGCCGACAGGCCCTGCTTGATGGTGATGACTTCCTGGTGCGGTTTTACCAAGGAGACATAGACGACGGTGCCATCGGCGGGACTCACGACGTTGTCCCCGGGCGGCGGCACTCGGGGCGGGTTGCGAAAGAACCAGACGTAGCGCCAATAGAGATATCCGGCCAGGGTAGCCAGGAGGGCCGCTAGGGCTACGATTATGGCAGTCAATGCAGCTTCTTCCAGGCGGAGGGGTCGAGGACCCTGACCAGGGCGACGCCGGAGGAGAAAGGGAAATTGATGACTTCGAAGGCGTCGGCATGCTGTTTGATAAATTTCATCCATTTCTTCACCCCGGCATGGTTAAGCAATTCCCGGATATAGATATTGGTATCGTGGAGGAAGATGTAGGTATTTTTATGGGCGTGTTCGAGGACCTTGGTAAAGTCATACTTGACATCCTTATAGGCATGACTGCCGTCAATGAAAGCCAAGTCAACGGGAGGCAACTTTAACGTTTGATAGGCCGGGAAGAACTCATCGTTGCGCATTTTGTAATGGGTGATGATGTTGTCGACGCCAAAGCGTTGGAAATGGCTTTTGACTGCTGATTCATCACTCCACATGCCGCGCCCGCCGACGGTGCTGAAGGGCCCGTCCTTTAACAACGAGTAGGCCGGGTCGACGAACGTCAGGATGCCGCTGCCATTGTCTTTGAGCCCCAGGGCCAGACAGACCACGCTGAAACCGTAGCCGGAGCCGATGACCAGGGTGTGCCTGGGTCTGATGCCTCTGACCACGCCATAATAGATAAAACCGAAACCCAAGTTGAGGTTCTTGGCCTTTTCGTTGTGTCCAAAAGGCTTGGCGAATTGTAAGATATCTTTTAAAAGACCGTCGCTCAGGCTGAAATCTTCCACCCCCGGTACCCCCCTTTCCTTAGTTTTGTAATAATACATGAGAATAGTATCTCCCCTGCCAAAGTACGCATCAGAAAATTGCAAGTATCACTCAAGTTACATTTAATTGTTACGAAACATTATTAGAATTAACATGTTAAAATACTATGTTGATTATATTAATTTTTGGTTATTTTTTATTAGACAGGTAAAAGAGGTTGAAATAAGGCGGGAAGGAATTTACTATAAAAAAAATTGCGGGGTATTAACTGAAGCGGGATTTCAGGGATGCATCGACTCCGGGGAAACCGGTGTGAAGGGATTGGACGGCGTCCTTATGGTGACGGGGGGGTGGAGGCCGGCCGCATCACGGCAACAAGCCGGGGCCGGCGGGTTCCTGGAGCAGGCCGCCGTCGGAAAGGTCGCCAAAGATGACCTCCTTCATGATCCCCCCGACTTCCTGGCGCACCGCCTCGAGGCAGGTGTGCCCCTGGGGGGTGAGTTCGTAGTATTTGCGGACCCGCCCTTTAAAGATCTTGATGCGACTGTGCAAGAGTTCGGCCTTCTCCATGGCATGCAGGAGGGGATAGAGACTTCCCGGACTGATTTCATATCCCAGGCTGCGCAGATATTTGCTCAATCTGCCGCCGTAAAGGGGCGCCAAACCGGCCTGATGGAGAACAAGCAATTTCACCATGCCCTGCCAAAATGCCTGGGTGATTTGCTGTTGATAAGCCATATATCTGTTTATGATATATATCGGTTAGGAAATAATCAGAACTCTGTTGCATTCAGGTTATTTTATGATTAGTTTATGGCTTGCAAATTGTTGCTAGGTTGTTAAAGGAGGCTGGCTATGGCGGTTTTGGATAATGGTCTGAAGGGGGCGTTGCCCAGCATGCTGGTGGTTTTGGGGGTGGCGCTGGCGGCGCCGATTGTGCTGCCGGCGGTGGCGGCGGTGTCCCGGCCGCTGGCGAAGACCTTAATTAAGGGCTATCTGGTCTTGTCCGACATGGCCAAGGAGTTCGCCGCCGAGACCGGTGAACAGATAAGCGACCTGGTGGCCGAAGTCAAGGCCGAGCGGGACGCGGCGGTGGCGGCGGGAGCCGGGCCCGAAATCAAGCCAGCCAAATAACGACTTCCGGAGCAGAGCATGGAAATCGAGGGCATCAGAGTGGTGCATGCCTTGCCCGGACGGGTGCGTTTGAAGGTTGACCGGGTGAAGGGAAACCCGCCTCTGGCCCGGGAGGCCCGGGAGAAGCTCGCCAAGGTGCCGGGCATACGACAGGTGGAGGCCAAGTCCGACACCGGCAGCCTGCTGATCCACTATGATACGGAGAAGCTTTTTGCCCTGACCTCCCTGGAGGTCCTGTCGACGACGTTAGGGGAGATCTTTCCCGAGATCGAGGTGGTTACCCTGGCTGCCTGGCTCTCCTCTTTGGCGGAAGATTCCGGCCCGGCGGCCCGAACCGATGCGGCGAGCGGGATTTCGGGAGCCTTGGCGGGCTTCAATCCGGGGGTGCTTGATCTCAGGCTCCTGATCCCTTTTACCCTGGTCCTGTTTGGGGGCCGGGCCTTGCTGGCCTCCGAAGAGGTCATCTTTCCGGCCTGGTACGACTACCTCTGGTTCGGGTTCAGCACCTTTGTCATGTTAAACCGGGGCCTGGTGGAGGGCCAGAGCGCGGCCGGGGCCTCCCCCGCCGCGGCATCATAGAGGCGCCGGGGGAGAGGGGCGCCCGGCCGGAAAAGAGCCGTTAGTTAGGGGCCGGGCATCCCGACGAGACTACAGGCGGCGGTTACGGGCCGATTTTTCCTGGGGAAAATAAGCTGCGGTGGGAGTTCAGGTTTAAGAGGATAACCCCGGAGGAAGTATCATCAGGCCCTGAATATTCTGAGGAGAGGCCAGAGGAAGGCTGGTTCGGGTCTGGCCGTGGAAGCCGCGGCCAGGTTTAGCATAGTCCAGGTGAAGGGGCCAGGCGCGGCTATCTTGCAGCCTTGCCACCCTGCCCGCCATTTTCCTGCCTAGGAAAACTCGAAATAAACTGTCCCGCCACAATCTCGGCATTGCGCCTCCAGCAGCCGGTCATTGATGGGAAACCCCACGGCACTCCCCCCGTTCAGCAGATCTCCTGAGACCTTGCGGCGGCCCCTGACCCTGCTTAAATCAGGACGCTGACCAGGTGGCTCAGGGCCACCTCCATGATGGTGGAGGCCACAGAAGCAGTGACCTTTTCCATCACCCCGTGGGGGGCTGATGAGGCGATGGCGGCCTCCCCATACCCCTGGCTGGTTTGGTAAAGATAGCCCGATTCTTCCAGGGAAGCGATGATGCGCTCCTGTTCCGTGAGGCGTGAATTATACAAGATCAGCACATTCCCCGTGGTGGGATTGGCGGAGACGTGATCGACACCCGCATAATGGCGCAGGTGGCATTCAATCTCCCGGGCTTTCCTGGCGTTACCTTTTGCTGCGGGGATTTTGATGCGCAACCTTCCTTCCAGGGCATGCACATATGAGGAAGCTATCATTGCGGTCAAACCCTCCCATTAGTCGTTTATTGATGATTATTTGTAGAACAAAAATATTGTGATTCAATATCTTTATTGTTAGAAGTTGGTTAAATTTACAAAAGCCCATTCCATACGTAGTCCTATCATTACGTTCTTTCCTTCTTACCTGTCCTGATATTGAAATGTAAAAGATGCTTTTGCTGAGGCAGTTAAACTACTTTGGCATCATGCGGATGTTGCCGGTCTCAGCCTGAATTCGAGGTATCTGCCGCCGATATATGTCGGCGGCATAGTATTGGAAATTAGCGCCCTGATGACTATATTCAAACGACATTATTATCAGCCAGGTCGGGGAAAAAATGCGCCGAGAAGAGCAGGACCGGGAATATCTCAAGGGAATCGAAGTGATCCAATCCCGGCCCGGCCGGATCAGCCTGGAAATTGCGAGAATGCGAGGCAATGCAGCCTTGGCGGCGGCATTAGAGGCCCGTGTTTCGGCCATAGCCGGGATTCGCCGGGTCGAGGCCGATGCCGCCCACGGCAAGGTGGCGATTCTTTATAACCAGAATGAGTTGACCTCGCTGCATTCCCGGTTGGCTATGCAAGAAGCTTTCTCGTTCCTATTCCCGGAAATTAAGCCGTTGGCCCTGGCCGGGTATTTAAGGCAGATGTTATAGGCCAGTTCCAAGGCACCATACAGAGAACTCAGTTCTCTTTCAAGTTGCAATAACAACCACAATGATTATTTATTAGACATTAATCTATTTATGGAGGTCGATATGTCCCCCCAAGAAACCAAGGGAAGCAAAGGGATCGGGGAAATGCTGGGTGAGGCCGGTTCCACGGTGAAAGAAGGGATCGTGGGCAGCCTCAAGGGCCTGAACGAGATTGAGGCCCAAATCGTCAGTCTGGCAAGAAACACCGTCACCGACGTGCTGAAGAGCACCGGAGCCGTGGCCAATGAGACGCTGAATGTGAGCAAGGACATTTTCAAGGGAACGCTGAAGGCAACCGAAGAAGTGGGGAGCGGCCTGATCGTGAGCACCAAGGACGTGGCCAAGGGCATCCTGCTGGGGGTCGCCGACGTGGGCGGGAATCTGGAACAGGCCGCCAGCCAGTTGGCCAAAGGGGCGGTGAAAAGCGCGGCGGAAATCGGCAAGGATGTGGCCGTGGTGGCTAAAAGTGCGGTAAACGGGGTCATCGAGGCCACCACCGAGATCGGCGGCAATGTGGGCGAGACCGCCAAGGCGGCCGCGGGCGGGGCCATCGAGGCGGCGGGGACCCTGGGGCAGGCGGCGGTAAAGGCGGTGAGCGACATCCTGGCGGGCGCGGTGGCCGGGGTCAAGGAAGTGGCATGCACGGCCTGGCCGAAGTCCAAGGCAGCCCCCGAAAAGCCGGCTGAGACCAAGGCGGTTACCGAGACTCATCCCGAGAAGAAAACCCCCCGGAGTTGAGGGGAGTTAGCTTCGGATTAGCTGAAGGGCCCGTTAAAGATATCTTTAATCGGTTGACCAAGGGGTTACTACGACCAGATGGTCCAGGCAATTCATACCGCAGTGGCGGGAAGGGCGAGGTTTAAAGTCGAGGGCCTGTACCGCTCGAAATCCCTCGAAAAGGTACTGGAGTACCGGCTGGTGCGGCTTACGGACATCAGCCATGCCTCGGCCAACGCCCTCACCGGTAATGTCCTGGTTTGCTTCAATTCCGGCAACACGCCCCTGACCATAGCCTCGCTGATTGAAAAGATCGTCTCGCAGTATCAGAGCCAGCCCCAGATATCCGGCAGGCAGGAGCCTGCCGCGGCTCCCGAGGGACTCTCCGGCCGGAAAGACCCAGCCACCGTCTTAGATAAATTTAAAGACCTTTTTTCCCTGACGGACCCTCAAGACGGCGAGGTCTGGCATCAGTGGGAAGCCGCGGCGGTGCTGGAGAAATGGCAGACTTCCCGGGACACGGGGCTCTCCTTAGCCGCAGTCCAAAAACGCCGCCAGAAATACGGGCTGAATCTCCTGCCGGAAGCTGAGCCGCGTTCCGGGTGGGAGATGTTTTTCGACCAGTTCAAGTCTCTGCCGGTGGCTCTCCTGGGGGCCGCGGCGGCTCTTTCGGTCTTTACCGGGGGCATGGCCGACGCGGTGCTGATTGCGGGGGTGGTGGTGGCCAATGCGTTTATCGGCTATAAGACCGAAAGTGAAGCCGAAAAGACCATCCGCTCGCTGCAAACCCTGGTGCGGCCCACGGCCCTGGTCATCCGGGCCGGGGAGTTGACGGAAATTCCTTCGGAAGAGGTGACCCTGGGGGATTTGCTGGTGCTGCGCCCCGGTAGTTACGTGGCGGCGGACGGACGGCTGGTGGAGGCCACCCACCTGTCGGTGGATGAGTCGGCCCTGACCGGGGAAAGCCTGCCGGTGGTCAAGAATGCCACCAGCCTGAGCCAACCGCATATTCCCCTGGGAGACCGGATCAACATGGTGTTTATGGGCACCCTGGTGACCGGCGGCGAGGGCCTGGCGGTAGTGGTGGCCACCGGGAGCTACACCGAAATCGGGCGGATTCAGAGCCTCATCGGGGAGGCCACCAGCCCCGAGACGCCCCTGGAGCGGCAACTGGGGCAGTTAGGGGATCAGCTGGTGATCATCTGCTGCAGCGTTTGCGGCGTGGTGTTTGTCATGGGCTTTATGTGGGGCTTCGGCTGGCTGGAGATGCTGCGGACTTCCATCTGCCTGGCGGCGGCAGCGGTGCCGGAAGGCCTGCCGACGGCCGCGACCACGACCCTGGCCCTGGGCATCCGGGACATGCGCAAGCACTATGTCTTGATCCGCCATCTCAACGCCGTCGAGACCCTGGGGTCGGTGCAAACGGTGTGCCTGGATAAGACCGGCACCATTACCCGGAACGAGATGGTGGTGCTGCAGATTTTTACCGGCATGAAAACCATCCGGGTGGCGGAAGAGCAATTCTGGGGACCCGAGGGGCCCATCGCCCCCTTCACCTGTGAGGAACTGGAGCACCTGCTCCAGGTGGGGGTACTCTGCAATGAAATCGAGATCTATCGGGAAGGGGAAGAATATATTCTCCGGGGGACCTCCACCGAAGGCGCCCTGATCCACCTGGCCATCCAGGTGGGCCTGGATGTTACCGACCTGAGGGCCAGATACCCGCGGCTGAAGGTAAATCATCGCTCGGAAAACCGCCTGTTTATGGGCACGCTGCACCAACATGCGCCGGAGGGGCACCTCTTCGCCCTGAAAGGCAGTCCCCTGGAAGTCCTGGCCCGGTGCGACCGGCATATCCAGGATGGCCGCACCTTGCCTCTCAACGAAGAAGACCGGCGGCGGATTGAGGCCGAGAACGAAGAAATGGCGGGCCAGGCCCTGCGGGTTCTGGGGCTGGCCTTTGTCACGGGAGAAGATCCGGCAATTTTTGAAGAGCCGGAGCACCTGGTCTGGCTGGGCATGGTGGGCATGGCGGACCCCATCCGGGAAGGGGTGGGCGAGGCGATCAAGGCCTTCCACCAGGCCGGCATCGACACGGTGATGATCACGGGCGATCAGAGCTCCACGGCGTATGCCATCGGCAAGGAACTGGGGCTGAGCCAGGCGGCGCCGCTGGAAATCCTTGATGCCACCCATCTGGCCGATATTGAACCGAATGTTTTGCAGGCTTTGGTGAAACGGGCCCATGTCTTCGCCCGGGTCAGCCCGTCGCATAAGCTCCAGATCGTCCAGGCCCTGCAGGATACCGGCAAGGTGGTGGCCATGACCGGCGACGGGATCAATGACGGCCCGGCGCTGAAGGCGGCGGACGTGGGCATCGCCATGGGGCGTGCCGGCACGGATATCGCCAGGGAAGTGGCGGATGTGGTGTTGGAAAAAGACAATCTCGACACCTTAATCATCGCCATCCGGGACGGCCGCACGATTTATATCAACATCCGGAAATCGGTGCATTTTTTCCTGGCCACCAATCTGAGTGAGATCATGCTGACCTTTGTGGCCATGGCCGTGGGCCTGGGGTCGCCCTTGACCGCGGCGCAACTTTTATGGATCAACCTGATTTCGGATATCTTTCCCGGGCTGGCCCTGGCCATGGAAGCGCCCGAACCCGATATCCTGCAACGCCCGCCTCGTGATCCCCACCGGCCGATTTTCACCGGGGGCGACTTCAAGAGAATGGCGTTTGAATCGGGGGCCATCACCGCCGGAGCCCTGGGGGCCTACGGTTACGGCATGATGCGCTATGGGCTGGGGGCGCAGACCAGCACCCTGGCCTTTCACAGCCTGACTACCGGCCAGCTCCTGCATGCCATCAGTTGCCGCTCGGAGACGCACAGCATTTTCAGTTCCGAAAAATTGCCGCCGAATAAATACCTGACCCTGGCCCTGGGGGGCTCCCTGTTCTTCCAGATGCTGACCGCGCTGGTGCCGGGGCTGAGGAGCATCCTGGGCCTGAGCCCGATCAACCTGATCGACGGGCTGGTGATTTCCGGCACCGCGCTCCTGCCGCTGATGGTGAATGAAGCCACCAAGCAGCCAGCGGTGGAGGAGAATAACGACGAAAACGGAGACCAGGCATGAATCAGGACCCGTTGATCGTCGCGGTGGGTCTCATGGGCCTGATTCTGCTCACGGCCGTGTTTTATTACCTGGAAAATCGACGCTAGCAGCCAAGGAATCTCCTGATGAAAAAGGATTTTATCTTTATTTCCGAGTCCGTGACCGAGGGACACCCGGATAAGATCTGCGATCAGATCAGCGATGCGGTGGTGGACCATTTCCTGGAGCTGGACCCGCAGGCGCGGGTGAGGGCCGAATGCGCCGTGGCGACCTCCATCCTGTTCATTGCGGCCCGGTTTGTTTCCGAAAGTAAAGTGGATATCCCCCAGATAGCCCGCAAGGTCATCAGCCAGATCGGCTACCGGCAACCGGACTTCGACGCCCGCACGTGCAGCATTCTGACCAGCCTGCAAGAATATCCTCCGGATATGGATCTTTTCTTTAATGAACAGCGTCTTTCGGATGAAGAGATCGAGCGGATCCACGTCAGGCAGCACGCCACCGCGTTCGGCTTCGCCTGCCGGCAGACGGAAGTGCTCATGCCCCTGCCTATCTGGCTGGCCCATAAACTGGCCCGGGAGATCGTCACGGCCCGGGTGCAGAAACTGGTGCCTTACCTGTCGCCGGATGGGAAGACCCAGGTGGGGGTGGAATATCGGGACCGGCGGCCGCACCGGATTCACAGCATCACGATCATTGCCAGCGGCACCAAAGGAACGGCGCAGGAAATATCGCCGCAGCGCCTGGCAAATGATATTCGGGAAGCAGTGATCAAACCTGCGTTTATGGATGAAGAGCTCAAGGCGGATGACCGCACCTTAATATTTATCAATCCGATGGAAAGCCTCATGGTGGGCGGCCCGGCGGTCCATTCGGGGCTCACGGGCCGGAAAAGCGACGTGGACACCTACGGGGAATATGCGCGGCACAGCGGTAACGCCCTGAGCGGCAAGGACCCCCTGCGGATTGACCGGGTGGGGGCGTACGTGGCCCGCTATGCCGCCAAAAATGTGGTGGCGGCGGGCCTGGCGGAGGCCTGCGAGGTCCAACTCAGCTATTCCATCGGCTTTTCCCGGCCGGTGAGCATTCAGGTGGAGACCTTCGGCACCGGCAAGCTTTCGGATGAAGACCTCTCGGCCCGGCTGGAACGGCATTTCGATTTTCGGTTAGCGGGGATTTTGCGGGATTTTAACCTGAGACATTTGCCGTCCCTTAACAAAGGGCGGTTTTACCAAAAGCTGGCGGTACATGGCCATGTGGGGCGGGTTGATCTCGCCTTGCCCTGGGAAGCCACCGACAAGGCTGACAGGCTCAAGGAGCGGTAGATGCAAACACTACATCTGGCGACCATCTTGTTACTCTCATTATCTAGTAATCTTGATAATATCGGAGTGGGCGTTTCTTATGGGGTCAGGAAGGTTAACATTCCCTTTACCTCCAACCTGCTCATTGCCGCGATTACCTCAAGCGGCACCTTTTTGTCAATACTCCTCGGCCAGAGCATCTATCTCTTCATAAGCCCTGAAATGGCTGGTTTATTGGGGGGAAGCATCATAATAGCTGCCGGAATCTGGGTAATCTTCCAAGAGAAAGTCATGTGCCGGGGCAAAGAGCCCCACGAAGAAAAACCACTGGTTGCCGAAACCGGTCTCTCTAGATTTGGTTTTCGTCACGTAGTCTCGATTCTCAACAACCCGATTATAGCTGACTGGGATCTCTCCGGGCATATCGACCTGAAGGAAGCAACCGCATTAGCCCTGGGCTTGACTTTGAATAATATACCCAATGGAGTCGGGGCGGGGATGTTGGGCCTCAGCCCCATTTTAACAACGATTTCTGTCTTCTTTTTCAGCATCATTACGATATGGATCGGCATATCAAGCGGTATTTTCGGATTTCACCGGCTGGGCAAGTTTAGCGGGGTGATCTCTGGCTTGATTCTCATTTTCGTCGGCGTCTACGAAATTTTCTTTTGATGCCGGCCTGGCGGAAATTGTCCTGGCCCTGCCCTTTTAGCCGCGAGGCAGGGAGGAAGAGGCCCGGCCGGAGTGAATGAGGGCCGCGAGCAGGTGGATGCCAGGATTACCTGGCGGCGGCGGGAAGCGGCGTCAATTGGGGTTTCGGGTTAGCGAGGGCCGGCAAAACCGGAATAGCAATGAAGAGGTTCCATGGCTAAAGAACACATTATGGCGGTGGAGGATGAGGAGGACATCCTGGAACTCCTCACCTACAATCTGGCCAGGGAAGGGTACCGGGTCAGCGGGCTCACCACCGGGGAAGAATGCGTCCAGTCGGCCCGGTCCAGCCTGCCGGACCTCATTTTACTGGATCTCATGCTTCCGGGCATCGATGGGTTGGAGGTTTGCCGCCAGCTCAAGCAGAGCGCCATGACCCGTCAGGTGCCAATCATCATGCTCACCGCCAAGGGGGAGGAGGCCGACGTGGTCACCGGTTTGGAGTTGGGCGCGGATGACTATATCACCAAGCCTTTCAGCCCCCGGGTTTTATTGGCCCGTTTGCGGGCGGTGCTGCGCACCCGGGGGGTGGAGCCTTCGAGAGAACCCGTGGTCTTGAACTTTCAGGAAATGACCATCCATCCCGGCTGCCACCAGGTGCTGGTCCAGTCTTCCCCCGTAGAATTAACCGTGTCGGAATTTCGCCTCCTGTACATGATGGCTCTGAAGCCGGGCTGGGTCTTTTCCCGGTCGCAAATTGTGGCCGGGGTGCATGGGGACAATTACGCGGTCTCCGACCGGGCCGTGGACGTGCAAATCGTGGCGCTGCGGAGAAAATTAGGGAGCGCGGCACGGTTCATCGAGACGGTGCGGGGGGTGGGCTACCGATTCAAGGAGTGATTTTCTTGCTTCTTAAGGGGGAGCACCACCCCTGCAAGCGTTTGGTTCTGATGAAAAAGTACCACAGGAGCCCCGAGAGGATGATCACCGCACTGATAACCGGAAGATAAGGGGCGAGGTTCTGAGGGCTGCAGGCGCCTTCTTGGCCCAACTGATAGCCCAAGAAGATGTAGGTCAATGACCAGAGGACCACGGCGGGATAAGCAAAGGCGGCGCAAACCCCCGAAGGCAGTTTGACGACCCCGGCCCCGACGGTGGCCCAATGTCTTGCCCCCGGTAAGAAATAGGCCAAAAACAGAACCGGGCCGCCGGAGTTGCTCAACCAATCCGTCACGCAGTTGAGTCTTTGCCGTTTCTCCGGGAAAAAATATCCCAACCCGTTGCAGAGACGTGTACCGATGGTCCTGCCGACCACATAATTTACGGATATGCCCAAGATGCCCCCGGATATGACCGCGAGGGCGGCGGGCCAGAAATGCATTTCCCTTTGAAAAATCAGATAACCGATGAAGGCCACCAAGAATTCGTCCGGCAGGGGGATGCCGAAGATGCCTACCGTGAGCAACAGGAAAACTGCCAAATAGCCATAATGGGCCAGGAGATAACCGAGACTATCCATAGGATGGCCGCCTTATGATCATAAGGCCCGGCGCCGGTTCACGCGGTTACCGGGGGATGATACTCCGTTGAGGCAATGGTAATGGAGAAAAGTCGCAGCGCCGGTTTTGCCCATGTAGCGTTCCAAAAAGTTGACCGGGGTCATGGTAAGGTCCACCAGGATGAGCGTATCGAGGACATTACCGAAAGAGGGGTCCCGGTTGAATCCTAAAACCTTCCCCCCCATTTTTAAATATTGTTTTAATAGGATGGGGATGCCCTTGTTTTCCGTTTCGATATCCATGATCAAGTCAGATAATTCGTTGATATCCTGAATTACTTTTGTGTTGAAAAGATCACAACCTTGGATAGGTTTGATGGAAAATGATTTCTTTGCTTTTACTAACCGGCAAAGATCAGGCAAATCATGATTTATTTTTAAAGTTGCGGCCATAAGTTGCTGTGATATGGTGTGATATTCATTGTTGATGGATACCGGACCAAATAATATTTTATATTGCGGGTTTTGCACAACAAATGCACTGATACCTTTCCAGAGAAGAAGTAAAGAGGAATAACTTTTCTGATATTCGGGACGGACGAATGATCTGCCCAACTCCAATGCCGGGCTTATTTGTTCCAATAAGGCCCGTTTATAGTTAAATAAGGTACTGGTATAGAGCCCATCTATGCCTAAATACTTCATAATTTTGTCTGTCTGTCCGATCCGGTAAGCCCCCACCACTTCATTGCTGATATTATTCCAAATAAACAGGTGCAGGTAATATCGGTCGAATCTATCCAGATCGATGGGTTTGCCGGTGCCCTCATGGGCTCTGCGGAAGGTTAGTTCCCGGAGCCGCCCGATCTCGGGCAAGAGGCAAGGGATTTGTGCGGCCCGGGCATAATAGACCAGGTGTTCGCCACTCCTGATGAGCAGCTGCTCCCGGGGTAATTCCTGAACTTCCCGGACCATCCGGGATAGACCTTGTTGGGCCCGAACGGGTTGCCGGGGTGAGGCGCCGGGTAGTCGCGGGGGATGGATGACTCTTTTGCCTTGATCGCAGGCGGCTTTGAGGATATAGGTCCGCAGGCGCAAATAGGCGATCATATCCGCGTCGCGAGCAAATGATTTCAGTTTGTCAAAGGGAATAGCCTTGCCAATCTTGAGCCGGATGGTCTGGCCCTGCTGCTTCAAGAGTTCCTGAGGCAACCGGGCCGTCCGCAAGCGGGGGTGGATCAGTCCCAGGACTTGAAATATGGGGCCATTCGACCCGGGGAAGAAGACCGGCAAGGCCGCGGCGCCGGTTTTTTGGATGATCCGGGCGCAGGTTGCATCCCAGGGTGGATCAGAGATTTCCCGGGCGCGTAAGTTGATATGGGCCACCTCCCCGGCAGGGAAGACGAGGAGCATGCCGCCTTGTTGCACCCAGCGAAAGGCCTCCTTTACGGCCGGGATATTTTTCTGGATGGAATGGCGGCGGGCAAAAGGATCCACAAAGATCATCAGATCCCGAAGTTCGGGGAAACATTGCAGCAGGTGATTGGCTAATATTTTGACATCGCTCCGAACCTCGGCCAGCAGCGCGGCCAAGACGATGCCCTCGACGGCGCCGAACGGGTGATTGGCCACCACAATAACCGGACCGGTTTTAGGGATATGAGATAAGTCACCCCGGTCTAATTCATAACTTATATTGAGTTTTTTGGTAACCGTTCTGAGAAAATCTCCGCCATCCACGGAATCAGCGATGCGCCCATAAATATTATTTAATTTATTGATACCGACTAAGTGCTCAAGGAATCTCTTATAACAAGATAGTAACCTTGAGCCCAATCTCTGTGTTGCGCCATTGTATAATCCGAATATATTTTCACACCGGTGAGAAGAATTTATCATCAATAATTCTCCTTTGGTCCGTAAAATTATAAGAATCATGCTATTACTAAGCAATTTGTTACTTCATCAATAGTTTGATGGTTAACACCATAATACTGAGCGATTATTACGCCAGGTTAAGAATAACGTTATTTTTTTGTTTGCATGCCAGGCGGGGATAGTTGAATCTGCAATCCTATGGGCCGGTGGGGTTCAGATGGCCGCGCAATGAGGGAGATCTTACCTAAAATTAATGCACTTATAACTATCTTCTCACCGTAATGCGTTATACCGGGGCTGGCGTGGAGACTTTGGCGCCCCTGTGGTAATGCGGCTCGATTCCGCCAGGGGAGGCGCGCCGGGGCGGAAGGAAAGCCCCAGAAGGCCGATATCCGGGGAGGAGTCCCGGATCAGGGGCCTGGCCAGGCAGAAACCGGGAGAAAAAATGCTGAGAAACGGGAAGGTAACCTGGGGCGGCAGAATCGTTGGGGCAGCCTTGGGATTGGCAGTTATGCTCCTGGCCCAGGCGGCGGGCGCGGCCCCGGGAGGGTTTTCCGGACCGGGGGCCGGAGGGAAATGGCTGAGCGGCGATTTTCATCAACATACCACCTTGACCGACGGCAGTCACTCGATGCCGGAAGTCATGCAACATGAGGACGCCTTTGGGCTCGACTGGTGGGCCAACTCCGAGCATGGCGGCGCCTTCCCCCGGGATGGCTTGAGCCGTTTTTTTGACCAACTGGTTCCCAAACCGACATTCTGTGGCAATCCTCCGGCGCCGGTGCAAGACGGCCACCAAGGCATGTGGCGCTGGCAGTCTCTGCTGCAATACTCCTTCCCGGGATTATTGGGCCAGCGCCAGATCTACCGCAACAAACGCATCGCCCTGGGATTGGAGTGGAACGTCCCCTCCCATGAGCACTGCAGCGTGGGGATTGTGGCCCAAGACGCCTTGCCCATGGCCCGGTTCGAGTACCTCTTCGACCAAAACGATGCGGACACCTCGGGCGGGGAAGGGGTATACGACCTGGACCCTGAACGGCAAAAGAGCCTGGTGAACGATCATGCCAAGGCCGTGAATGCGGTGAAATGGCTGCAACAAAACTATCGAAAGACCAGTTGGGTGGTGTTTGCCCATCCGGAGCGCAAGAATAAATATACGATCAGCGACTTCCGGGACTTTAACAATGCGGCGCCGGACGTGGCCTTCGGCTTTGAGGGCCTCCCCGGCCATCAAAAGAACGCCAAGCGCGGTGAATATTCGGTGAGCAGTAAAACCGCGGGCGGCGGCACTTATGGCGGGGCCGGAATTTATCTCGCCAAAGTTGGCGGCCTGTGGGATGCCCTCCTGGGGGAAGGCCGCCATTGGTGGACTTTCGTGAGTTCGGATTTCCATGATACTCCTGCCGACTTCTGGCCGGGGGAGTATGCCAAAACCTGGACCTTGGTGCCGCGGAAAAGCCGGGCTGACCAGATTACCCTGGAGGATATCGTGAATGGCTTGCGTTCCGGCAACTCCTACTGCGTCCACGGCGACCTGATCAACGGCCTGGATTTCCGGGCGGAATATGCCACGGCCGCAGCCACCATGGGGCAGGAACTCAAAATTCCCCGGACGAAAGAGGGGAGGCGCATTACGCTCACTATTAAATTCAGAAGCCCCACGGTCAACCATCACGGTGACAGGCCCGAGGTGGATCATATCGACCTGATCATGGGTGAAGTAACCGGCAGGATGCAGCCCGGGACCCCGGAATACCACAACGACACCAATCCCTCCACCAGAGTGGTCGCGACTTTTACCCGGAAGGATTGGGAAGCGGACCGAGATGGCTGGAACCTCATCCGCCACCGGATGATCGTCAAGGATGACGTGTACTTCCGGTTGCGGGGGACCAATGTGCCGCGACAGACGCCCGGGAAGACGGACGCCTCGGGGAACCCGCTCCCGGACCCGGCGGCCAATTCCGAAGATTTCGTCTGGAGTGATCTGTGGTTTTATGCCAATCCGATTTTTGTCAAGGTTATCAACAACTAATACCGAAAGGGCGTGAACCCCACTGCAGGAAATACCCTAAAGCAAGACCTCAGCGGGCCCGGGGATAGAGGCCAGCCGCACCCGAGGCCATACGGGTGATGCCCCGAGACCCTGGCGGGGCCAGGCCCCGCCGGGATCACCGGCTTGATATGCATCCCATCCTGACTTAAAACCTGGCATAACTACCGGGGGCAGGTCAATTTATTGGCGCGCCTGGGAGGATTCGAACCTCCGACCAACGGATTAGAAGTTCTTGGGCAGGGAGATTAAAGGAAGCCCAAGGATAGCCAAGGATAAAGGAATATCAGGTGCTTATACCATCACCGCATAAAACAGGACATACCGGGAAATGGAGGGAAATGGAGGGTTATTTTTGGATAGTTGTTGACCAAATGTTGACCAAGTTCTGACCCTGGCGAGCAACGGACTCCCAATTAAAAATATACGTTGCTCTGTCCTGATAGAGGAATATTTGTTGACCAAACATCATAGTTTTTTGTGGTAGAGTAGATTTAAAATTTGGCCCCCTAACCGCCGGCTGATCACCGAGGGGACAGGGCGGTTCATCTCCACCGCCCTGGGGGTCAACCTCTTGGAGAGCTGCGGGGAGAGGCGGCGATGGGAGCCAAGACAGAAAAGCAGGTTAAGGAAGAACGCCGGCAAAGAGCTGAGGCTGTGATCAAGGGCCTAAGGCTCAATCCCGATTTTCAAAAGGAAAAACTTGAGAAGGCAGCCCAATATGCATTAAAAAAATACGGGAAATTTTTCCCGCCTGGAGAAAGTCTTAACAATCCTGATGATCTCCTGACTTGGCTCAATGGGCATAATCTTGAATTTTGGACTGAATTTAAGAATCGTTCGCCTGAAGGGTTGGAATTACAGCTTAAATATGGCCTGTCCATCCCTCTGACTTTTGAGCAATTACTTCAAATGCCAGGGAATATGGCAGATTGGCCGTCGCAAACCCTCCTAAAAGATGGTGGCAAGGCAGTATCCCTGTTAAGCCTGGAAGATGGCTACCTCACTATTCGAATTGATTTGAGGGAGCGGTCTACCACGATTGACGCTGAAATAAAGGCGATGATCCATGAATTAAAATCATTAGAGATCGTTGATAGGCCAGCTAATCCCCCTAATGATCTGGAATTTGAGGTTTTCGAACTCCATAAACAAGGTAGTAAGCCAAGGCAGATTATTGCAGCATTAAAGGATAAACTCAATCATTTGGACAAAGAGCGTGGCCAAAAAGAATTTGTCGCAAGAGCCATTTTAAAGGTGGAGGCCTGGATTGAGGAAGTGTCTTCACAAAGCAGACAATCACTCCCCATCCCCAAATAACCCCGCATTTTTGGTAATACCTTTTTTACGTCTTTCCCCTTTTTCTTGTTTGAATTAATTTAACCTCATCATTTGCATTGAAGGGGTTAAATATGGCAAGCATTTTGAGAATCAAACGGGTGTTACGTGACTTGCCTCAGAGAGAAGTTGCGGCCCGAACCGGAATTCCGCAGCCACGATACTCTCGCATCGAAAGAAATGTGACGCAACCTACCCCGGAGGAAGCAGAAGCGCTGGGTGCAGTTTTGGGGGTTAACCCGGCGGACCTATGGCCGGGCGGGGAGGCCCAGCCGTGAAACCCCAAGAGCCCACCCTGGCCGCGGTCCTATCCGAGCTCCGGCAGCTCCGGTCTGACCTGAAACTCTCCCGGCGGGCTCTTCTCAGCATCCCTGAAGTGGCGGATGTCCTCAACCTCTCTCAAAAAACAATCAGGAATCAACTGAGCCTGGGCACATTTCCGATTAAGGCCGTGCGAGCGGCCGGTGGGGTCCGTTTCACGAAGCTGGCCGTCGAGGCTTATGTGCAGGGCCTGGGGACGGACGCATGACAAAGGTGCCCCCTAACCTTCAGAAGCCCCTCCTGGACTCCAAAGCCATCATCGGGCAAACCTTGACCTTCCTGCACCCTGACGGCGCGGTTTTCGAACTATGTATTATCGCCCCAAAAGATCCGAAAAGCAGGGCGTGGGAAGGTTACGCTGGCGGCAAAAAGGCTATTGTAGCCGGCTGGTACCGGGACCATTGGAAAGTAGCGCAGTTGGCGCCACAGATTAAGGCCGCAGGGGTTTATATAACCCTGAACCCATGCCAGGAAGCACTTTTGGGCAGGGCGAACGAACGGCTAAAAGCCCAAGTGGACCGGACGAAAGACGCGGAAATTTCGCATATCAAAAACCTGCTGATTGACCTGGACCCGATTCGGCCTGCGGGCGTATCCAGCACAGACCAAGAGCACGAAGCGGCGCTGGCAATGGGCGAAGTTATCCGCGCCGACCTTGAAAAAGAGGGCTGGACTGAACCCCTGCCGGGGGACTCTGGCAACGGGGGACATTTGATTTACCCCGTTGACCTGGCCCCCAGTGAGGAAAACATAGCTTTATTAAAGGCGGTGCTGGCTGGCTTGGCGCGGCGATATGCAGACCAGTTGGTAGCGCGTGGCCTGGACCTTGACCAAGCGGTATTTAACCCGGCCCGGCTGACAAAGCTATACGGGACGATGGCCAGGAAAGGTGACGATACCCAAGACCGGCCGCACCGGCTGGCCAGGATCATTTCCCTGCCCGAAGCCAGGATCCCCGTTCCCGTTGAACTCCTGGAGAAAATTGCCGGCGAGGCTGAACCTAAAGATACTCCCAAGACACCCCCCCATGGGCAGATGAGTGGTCACTTCGACCTCGAGGCATACCTCCACCACTACAACGTGGAAGTCCTACAGGTGAAGCCCCAGGGCGGCGCTACCCTTTATTGTCTGGAGCATTGCATCTTCGACTCGACCCACGCCGACGGTGAGGCTGCTATCGGCCAGGCGGCGGATGGTCTTCTTTATTACCAGTGCTTTCACAATTCCTGCAAGGGCCGCATCTGGGCAGAGGCACGGCAGATCATCAGCGGCGATGCGAAATTAGGGAATTTTACCAGCGGCCGGAGTGGCGGGTATGAGCCTGGCTGCAACGGCGGGGCGACCCGAGAAGCGGCGCCGTTGCCACAAGACGAGCAACAGAAAACGGCCTGGGATTTTGCCGCCCAGTTGGTTCCACGCATCCCCTTCCCCTGGGAAGCGCTACCGTCTGACATTGCCGACAGCCTTCAACAACTGGGCAGAGCTTGCGCTACCTCCTCGTCCGCCCTCCCAGGGGCGGGATTCTGTCTGATGGGCTCCATTATAGGAAGGACGCTGTTGGTCTCGCCCAAGGAGGGCTGGGATGCTCCATTGATCCTCTGGCACATGGACATCCGGGAGTCGGGGGAGGGGAAGACCCCACCCGTCCGCTTGATGGCCAGACCTGTTAATGAAGCCCAGAGGAAGGAGGAAATCTGCTACAGGGAAGCAATGGACGATTACAAACGGTTGCCCCGTAAGGAGAGGGATCAACAACCGCCACCTGCGCCCCCCAGAGGGTACTTTGTGTCGGACCTGACCCTGGAAGGATTGAGAGACGATTTGGTTAACTCCCCCCACGGTGGAATCGTGGTGATCCAAGATGAAATTAGTGCCTTTCTTAGCGGACAGAACCAATACAAATCAAAAGGCACCGATCGGGAAGCCTGGCTGGCCCTCCATGATGGACATCCAGCAAGGATTGTAAGGGCAGGGAGGACTGTGTACCTCAATGGGGCGCGGGTCTCCATCTTTGGAGGGGTCCAACCCAAGGTCTTTAAGACCTTCTTTGCCGGGGAGGACGGCCTGTACCTCTCAGACGGCACTTTGTTCCGTTTCCTGATGACCTGTGAACCCCCGACGTATTATGACCTGACCATGGAATCGTGGTCAGATCGTGACCGAGAGAAGTGGGAAACGGTTCTTAATCGGGCTATGGATTGGGTAGATGGGCAAATCTATGCCCGGGAGGGGAAGATTGAGATACCGGCCCGGATGATACTTTCCTCGGAGGCTCAGGGAAGATTTTTTGACTGGCGGAATCAACTGGTCTCTTGCAAAGACCGACTCCCGGCGCAACTTCGTGGGTTTGTGCCTAAGGCTGCCGAATACGTCCTGCGTCTCACCGGGATAATTAACTGTATACAGATATTCTCCCAAGGGGGGGTTCCTGGGACAGTGCTGTCTCTTGAAGATTTGGAGCGGGGCATTAAGACCGTTCACTTCTACCTGGGCCAGGTTCAGGATGCCCTTCGGCTGATCGAGAACGAGGACTATGTCCCTGTGGAAATCTCGGAGCGGTCCCGGCTGCTGGCCCGTACCTTGGATCAATTGCGGCCCCATCTGGAAAACGGGCGCCTGGCTATTGGATTCATTCATAAGCATTACAACTTGATTGCTCCCAATATCCACAAGATCGAGACGCCGAAGGGCATGGGGGCGGTAATCAGGGCCGTGAAGCTGACCATTTCTCCGGATAAACATGATGCTAATGGCCATCGGGCGGCAAAGTGCCTGGAATGGGATCAACAATCGGAGAAGTTTATCAAGCAAAGTCT